>NZ_JBNHFF010000010.1:0-144506 GCF_059089965.1 Arthrobacter sp. SPT-J7 | reverse complement strand
CCAGGCGACCACGGGCTGATAAGTAGTTTCAGTCATGCCGTCCATGATCGCACAGAATCACTATTACTTGAAAGTTTGAGACCCGTCGAGCAGCGGGCCCGCCGTCGTGGTGTAAAGCGTGATGTGCGGTGCGCGTCAGCCGCGGCTGACGCGCACCGTTTCGCCGTTGCAGCTGACCGTGTCCCCGGCGTGCAGTTGGCGTCCGCGGCGGGTCTCGATCTCGCCGTTCACCTTCACCAGCCCGTTCTCGACTAATTCCTTGGCCTGGATCCCGTCTTCGGCCAGGTTGGCCAGCTTGAGCAGCTGGCCCAGCCGGATCATTTCGTCGCGGATCGGCACGTCATACATTTCGTCGGAAGCCATGCCTCCATCATGCCTGACCCGGCCCGGCATAAGGTGTCCAGTGTGCCCAGTACCTCGCCGCTTCCGCTGATCCTGAGCCTGCCGCTGGCTGTCGGCACCGGCCTGGCCATCCCTGTGCAGGGCCGGATCACCGGCGCTCTCGGAGCGGAGCTCGACGACGGTCTGGCGGCCGCCGTCGTCAGTTTCAGTGTGGGGCTGGCGGTGATGGTGGTGGTGACCCTGGTGCTGCCCGGCGGCCGCGCCGGACTTCGCCGGATTGCCCCTGCCCTGCGCGCACGCCGTTTTCCGCGCTGGTACCTGCTGGCGGGGTGCCTCGGGGCCTTCATGGTGTTGTCCCAAGGCCTGACCGTCGCGCAGATCGGTATTGCGCTGTTCATTGTGGCCACCGTCGCCGGCACTTCGCTCAGCGGCCTGCTGGTGGACCGGATGGGGTTGGGGCCGGCCGGACGGAAAGCGATCACCGCACGGCGGGTCGCCTGCGCGGCGCTGACCCTGGTGGCAGTCGCTTGGGCGGCGTCGCCGAAGTTCTCGGTTGAGTCCGGCGGCCTCTGGTTGTTGTTGGTGCTGCTGCCCTTGACGGCCGGCTTCCTGCGCAGTTTCCAGCAGGCAATGAACGGAACGGCCTCCGTGCATTACGGCACACCGCTGACGGCCACGCTGATCAATTTCGCCGCCGGCAGCCTCGCGCTGTGGCTGGCGTGGCTGGTGAAGGTGGCGGTGGCAGGCACCGGCAATCCACTGCCGTCCGAGTGGTGGTACTACCTGGCCGGGCCGATGGGCTGCGTGTTCGTGGTCTTTGCCAACATCCTGGTGCGCTCGCTCGGCGTCCTGCTGGCCGGAATCGGGATGATCGCCGGGCAACTGCTCGGATCGCTCGCCCTGGAGGCCTGGTTCCCGGTACCCGGCACCCTGCTGGCTCCCGCCACCGTGCTGGGCACGCTGCTGGCCATGGCCGGGCTGCTGCTGGCCGCCGTGCCGGTGCCCCGCTGGAGGGCGGGACGGCGCAGCGGGGCGGCGGAGCATTCCGGCACCGCCGCGGCGCCCCGGCCTTAAACGCGGCGCCCCGGCCTTAAGGTAGTTGGTGTGCCTAACCACCATCGTCTGCCGCTGGCCGTTGGTTTGCCCTTGGCTGTTGCGGCCGGCGTATGCATGCCGATTCAAGGCCGGATCAATGGTGCGCTCGGCGCGCGGCTCGACGACGGACTGGCGGCCGCCGTCGTCAGTTTCAGCACCGGCCTGGTGCTGCTGGCAGCACTCTGCCTGCTGCTGCCGGCGGCCCGCCGCGGACTGCTCCGCGTGGCTCCGGCGCTGCGCGAGCGAGAGTTCCCGCGCTGGTACTTGCTCGCCGGCGCCAGCGGTGCTTTCCTGGTCCTGAGCCAGGCCGAAACCGTGGCGCTGATCGGCATCGCGCTGTTCACCGTCGCGATGGTGACCGGGCAAACCATGTCCGGTTTGCTGGTGGACCGGCTGGGCTTGGGGCCGGGCGGACGGAGCCCGGTAACCGGTATCCGCCTCGTCAGCGCCGTGCTGACCGTGCTGGCGGTGGCCTGGGCGGTGTCGCCCAAGCTTTCCCTCGGCGGCCCGGCAAGCGAATGGCTGCTGCCGGTGCTGCTGCCGCTGGCCGCGGGTTTCCTGCTAAGTTTCCAGCAGGCCCTGAACGGGGTGCAGACCATGCACTACCGATCGCCGTGGCCCGCCACGCTGATCAACTTTATTGTGGGCGGCGCGCTGCTGTGGGCTGCCTGGGGGATCAAAGTGGCGATCGCCGGCACCGGCAATCCGCTGCCGGCCGAGTGGTGGTATTACCTGGGCGGGCCGATCGGCTGTGCCTTCATCGCGCTGGCCGCGGTGCTGGTGCGTTCGCTGGGCGTGCTCCAGACCGGACTGGGCATGATTTCGGGGCAGATCCTGGGCTCGCTGCTGCTGGACCTGGCCGTGCCGGCACCTGGCACTGTGATTACGACGGCGACGGTGCTCGGTACGCTGCTGACTCTCGTGGCCGCTGTGCTCGGCACGCTGCCGTGGCAACGGCGTTCCTCCCGAAGCGGTTGACGGCACCGCTGCGGTCTCTGGCTGCGCCGCCGCCGTTGCGGTCCCTGGCTTCGCCGCCGCCGCCGTCGTCGTTGCTCTGTTGGTACGGGCGGTCCGGAATCATATGTCGCGGCAGCCCTCATGCGGGTTCGGGTTCGCGTTTTCGGTAGGCTAACGTTGTAGCTTCGCTACGCGCCGATCCGCACCGCAACTGCCGGTCGAATTAGTGCCATCACAGCCTGCGGACCGCACCCAGCGGCCCTGGAGAGATACGGAGAGCCACCTCATGGCAGCAGCCAAATCAGTCCTCGATTCGATCATTTCGCTGGCCAAGCGCCGCGGTTTCGTTTTCCAGGCTGGTGAGATTTACGGTGGATCCCGCTCCGCATGGGACTACGGACCGCTCGGCGTCGAGCTGAAGGAAAACATCAAGCGCCAGTGGTGGCAGACCATGGTGCGCGGCCGCGACGACGTCGTCGGGCTGGATTCCTCGGTGATCCTGCCGCGCCAGGTCTGGGAAGCATCGGGCCATGTGGACGTCTTTTCCGACCCGCTGGTGGAATGCCTCAACTGCCACAAGCGCTACCGTGCCGACCACCTCGAGGAAGAATACGAGGAGAAGAAGGGCCGGGCGCCGGAAAACGGCCTGAAGGATATTGCCTGCGTCAACTGCGGCACCAAGGGCGAATGGACCGAACCGCAGGAATTCTCCGGCCTGCTCAAGACCTTCTTGGGCCCGGTGGCCCAGGAGGAAGGCATGCATTACCTGCGCCCGGAGACCGCGCAGGGCATCTTCGTGAACTTCAACAATGTGCTGACCACCTCACGGAAAAAGCCGCCGTTCGGCATCGGCCAGATCGGCAAGAGCTTCCGCAATGAGATCACCCCGGGCAACTTCATCTTCCGCACGCGTGAATTCGAGCAGATGGAGATGGAGTTCTTCGTGGAGCCGGGCACGGACGAAGAGTGGCACCAGTACTGGATCGACGCCCGGCTGCAGTGGTACGTGGACCTGGGCATCAACCGGGACAACCTGCGCCTCTTCGAGCACCCGCTGGAGAAGCTGAGCCATTACTCGAAGGGCACCACCGACGTCGAATACCGCTTCGGTTTCCAGGGCTCGGAATGGGGCGAGCTGGAAGGCATCGCCAACCGCACCGACTTCGACCTGTCCACCCATACCAAGCACTCCGGCACCGACCTGAGCTACTTCAACCAGGCCACCAACGAGCGCTATACCCCGTACGTGATCGAGCCGGCCGCGGGCCTGACCCGCTCCTTCATGGCGTTCCTGGTGGACGCCTACACCGAGGACGAGGCGCCGAACGCCAAGGGCGGGGTGGACAAGCGCACCGTGCTGCGGCTGGATCCGCGGCTTGCCCCGGTCAAAGCCGCTGTGCTGCCGCTGTCCCGCAACGAGGACCTCTCGCCCAAGGCCAAGGAACTCGGAGCGGCGCTGCGCAAGAACTGGAACATCGACTTCGATGACGCCGGCGCCATCGGCCGCCGCTACCGCCGTCAGGACGAAATCGGCACCCCGTTCTGCATCACTGTGGACTTCGACACCCTCGAGGACCAGGCAGTGACCATCCGGGAACGCGATTCGATGGCCCAGGAGCGCGTCTCCCTGGACAAGGTCGAAGGATACCTGGCGGCCCGTCTGGTCGGCGCCTGACAAGCATCCGTTACCGCCCCAGGAACCGACCGTTTAGCGCACCCGACGAAGGAGAACCATGGCCCAGCTGACCTACCGCGACTGGCGCGAGGATGATGACTTGGCCCTGCTGGAAATCTGGGGCGATCCGGAAACCGGCCAGGCCGGGCATTTCCGCGCCATGCTCCGGCCGTCCGCCGACCAGCCCTGGTCGCGGTGCATTGTGGCGGAGGACCAGGGGATAGCGGTTGCCGCAGGTGCCGTCTATGAGACCAGCCTGCACCCGGACCGGTTGTGGGTCTACGTCGAAGTTGCCCGCGAGCACCGCGGCGCGGGTGTCGCCAGCGACCTGCTGGCGAGGCTTCGCGCCGAAGCCGAGCAGGCGCCGTCCGGCGTGCGGAAGCTCCGGGCCAAAGTGGAGCCGGACACATCCGGTGCCGCGTTTGCCCGGGCCGCCGGTTTGACCCAGATCCAGAGTTCACGCGTGGTGTTGGTTTCGCCCGGGGCGCTGCCGCTGCCAGCCCTGGGCGAGACCGGCCCGCAGCTGGAGGAGGCGGCCACCGGGTCGGTGGAGCTGACCCGGGCGGTGGCGGACTTTTACAACTCGGTCCACGTGTGGGACCGGGCGGACATGACCGTGGGGCGGGCACAGCAGATGCTGCTCAGCGAGTCAGCAGGAGCCGGTGGAGCGGTGGTGCTGCGCAGTGCGCCGAAGGCCGAGGGCGGCACCATCCAGGCCTTCGCCGTCAGCTACACCCATGAGCGCACCGACGCACCGGCCGACGTGCTGCTGGGCTACGACACGGCTCTGCCGGCCGAAGACGCCGAGGCAGCCGTCCGTGCGCTGCTGGCGATGCTGGTGGCCCAGTACCCGGTGCAGCTGGAGGTGGACGATTCGATGACCGCCGTGCTTGCTGTGCTGCAGCCGCTGCTGGACTCCGGCGCCGCCAGGCAGCTGGGCCCGGCAACCTCCATCGTCAGCGACTGACACGGCGAAGCAAAGGAGTGGACATGAAGGGTGTGCTGTTCGACGTCGACGGGACGCTGGTGGACTCGAACTACCTGCACGTGCTGGCCTGGTGGCAGGCGTTCCGGCAGGCAGGGGTTGACGTTCCGATGGCTGCCATCCACCGCTGCGTCGGGATGGGCGGCGGCAGGCTCATCGAGCAACTGCTAGACGACGGCCGCGACCGGACGCAGGACGAGCAGCTCAAGGCCGCCCACGGCGCCGTCTTCTCCACCTACTGGCCGGCGCTGCGCCGCTTTGACGGCGCCCGGGAGTTGGTGGACCGCGCGGCCGCGGAGGGACTCGCCGTCGTCCTGGCATCGTCTGCCGAGGAAGCCGAGCTGGCCGTGCTGCGCCGGGTGATCGACGCCGACGGGTCGATCACCGCCGCCACCAGCTCAGCGGACGCCGATAACAGCAAACCGGCACCGGACATTCTGCAAGCCGCCCTGGACGCGGCCGGGCTCCGGGCCGACGACACCGTCTTTGTTGGCGACGCCGTCTGGGACATCCACGCGGCGGGAGAACTGGGGATTCCCTGCATCGGCCTCGAGTGTGGCGGAACCCCCGCGGAGGTCCTGACCCAAGCGGGCGCGGCCGAGGTCTACCGGAACCCGCAGGACCTGCTGGAACACTTTTCTGAAAGCGCCCTGGGCGGCCTCCTGCGCGGGTAGATTGAGGGACGCCCGGTTCCCCGGCTGCTGCCGGCCAGGCCTCAGCGCCGTGCGGCGATCCACAGGAGGGTGTGCGGGCGGACGGATTTGTTCGGTTTTGAGAGAATGGACTGGTGACACTTACCGCTGCATCCGAATCGACCGCCAAGCTTGAGCTTCCGCCGCTCAAAATCGGGCCGATCACCGTCGACACCCCGGTAGTCCTGGCTCCGATGGCCGGCATTACGAACAAGGCATTCCGCCGGCTTTGCCGCGAGTATGGCGGCGGCCTCTACGTGGCGGAAATGGTCACCTCCCGAGCGCTTGTCGAACGCAACCGCGAATCGATGCGGATCATCTCGCATGACGAGGATGAGGCTGTGCGCTCCGTCCAGCTGTACGGGGTAGACCCGAAGACGGTGGGCGCTGCCGTCCGGCTGCTGGTGGAGGAAGACCGCGCCGACCATATCGACTTGAACTTTGGCTGCCCGGTTCCCAAGGTCACCCGCCGCGGCGGCGGTTCCGCGCTCCCGTGGAAGACCGAGCTGTTCACGGCGATCGTGCAGGCCGCGACGCGCGAGGCCGCCAAGGGCAACGTGCCGCTGACCATCAAGATGCGCAAGGGGATCGACGACGACCACCTCACCTTTATCGAGGCCGGCAAGATCGCCCGCGACGCCGGGGTGGCCGCCGTCGCACTGCACGGCCGCACGGCCAGCCAGTTCTACTCCGGCCAAGCGGACTGGAACGCGATCGCCGAACTGCGCGAGGCCCTGCCGGATGTGCCGGTACTGGGCAACGGCGACATCTGGAGCGCCGAGGACGCGGTGCGGATGGTCCAGCAGACCGGGGTGGACGGCGTCGTCGTCGGCCGCGGGTGCCAAGGCCGCCCCTGGCTGTTCGGTGATCTGCAGGCAGCCTTCGAGGGCACCGACACCCGTTTCCGCCCGGGGCTGAAGGATGTTGCGGACAGTTTCTACCGGCACGCCGAGCTGCTGGTGGATTATTTCGAGGACGAGGGGAAGGCGCTGCGGGATATCCGCAAGCATGTGGCCTGGTACTTCAAGGGGTACTCGGTGGGCGGCGAACTGCGGGCCGCGCTGGCCCAGGTGCCCACGCTGGAGGTGCTCCGCGAACTGCTGTCCGAACTCGACGCCGATGCGCCCTACCCGGGAGCAGACGCCGAGGGGCCGCGGGGCCGCGCCGGTTCACCCAAGCGCCCGGCGCTGCCGGACGGCTGGCTCTCCAGCCGTGAACTGAACGCCGACCACAAGGCAATGATCGCCGCAGCGGAACTGGACGTCTCCGGTGGCTGAGGCGCGTACCGGCCACCCGGCGCCACCTACGCCGGGATACACGGAATTCGATCAGGAACGCTGGTACGCGGAGAAACCGAAGAGCACCTACCGCACACAGTTTGAACGGGACCGTGCGCGGGTCCTTCATTCGTCGGCTCTGCGCCGTCTGGGCGCCAAAACGCAGGTGGTCTCCCCGGACACGGACGATTTTGTCCGGACCCGGCTGACCCACAGCCTGGAGGTGGCGCAGGTGGGCCGCGAACTGGGCCGGTCGCTGGGTTGCGACCCGGACGTGGTGGACGCAGCCTGCCTATCCCACGACCTGGGCCATCCTCCGTTCGGGCACAACGGGGAGACCGCGCTCAACGCGGCTGCGCATGCCATCGGCGGTTTCGAAGGCAATGCGCAGACCCTTCGACTGCTCACCCGGCTGGAGCCGAAGATCCTGCGCCCGGACGGTTCTCCGGCCGGCCTGAACCTCACCCGGGCCAGCCTGGACGCGGCGTGCAAGTACCCGTGGGCCGCGAACGATGCGCCGGTCATCCACGGCAAGCGCACCAGCAAGTTCGGCGCCTACGAGGACGACCTTCCCGTCTTCAACTGGCTGCGCGCAGGAGCAGCCGAGCGCCGCTCCTGCCTGGAGGCCCAGGTGATGGATCTGGCCGACGACATCTCCTACTCGGTGCACGACGTCGAAGACGCCATTGTGGCCGGGCGCATCCAGCTCAAATGGCTGGACAGCGCCGACACCCGCAGCCGTGTCATCGGCTATACCCAGCAGTGGTACCTCCCCGCCAGCGACGCCCAGGAAGTGGATGACGCCCTCACCCGGCTGGAGCAATCCGGCGTCTGGGTGCGCGAGGCCGACGGCAGCCGCAAGGCGATGGCCGCGCTGAAGGACATGACGAGCCAGTTGATCGGCCGATTCTGCTCCAGCGCGATGGAAGCCACCCGCTCCATCTACGGCCCGCAACAGCTGACGCGCTACGAGGCCGAGCTGGTGGTGCCACAGGAGACGGCCACCGAGATCGCCGTGATGAAGGGGCTGGCCACCACGTTCGTGATGACGGCCGACCTGCGCCAGCCGGTCTACGAGCACCAACAGGAAATCCTGCACGACCTGGTCAGTGAGCTGCACGCCACCGGGGAGAAGCATCTGGAAGAGCCCTTTGCCGCCGATTGGCGGGAGGCCGCCGACGACGGTGCCCGCCTGCGCGTGGTGATCGACCAGATCGCCTCGCTCACTGATGTGTCCGCCCTGGCGCTGCACGAACGCCTGATGGGGGCGCACCGGACGCTGCTTTGATGCCCTGCCGGCAGGCCCGACCCGTCCTCCACAGATGGCCGCCGGGGCACCGCCGTCACCAGCCAGCCGCGGCGCAGCCGCCGATTTGGCGCCGCTGCATAACATAGGACTATGGCCGGACTCATTAAACGTGAAGACATCGATGAAGTCCGCCAACGTACTGACATCAAGGAAATCGTCGACGGCTACGTGACGCTGAAGTCGGCAGGCATCGGTTCCTTTAAGGGCCTGTGCCCCTTCCACGACGAGCGCTCGCCCTCGTTCCACGTCCGTCCGCAGGTGGGGACCTACCATTGCTTCGGCTGCGGTGAAGGCGGCGACGTCATTTCCTTCCTGCAAAAGATGGACCACACCACCTTCTCCGAGACGGTGGAGAAGCTGGCCCACCGGATCAACTACACGCTGCGGTACGAAGACGGTGGAACAGGCCCGCGCCGGGAAGACGTCGGCAAGCGGCAGCGGCTGCTGGACGCGCATAAAGTCGCCGCGGAGTTTTTCCGTGAACAGCTGCAGACCCCGGGCGCCGCCGCGGCGCGGGAGTTCTTGTCCGGGCGTGGCTTCGACCAGGCGGCAGCAGAGCATTTTGCCGTGGGCTACGCCCCGCAGGGCTGGGACGGCCTGCTCAAGCACCTGACCGGCCGCGGCTTCACGCAGGACGAACTGCGCCTAACCGGCATGTTCTCCGGCGGATCGGACGGGTCCGACGGCAGGAACAGCCGGATCTACGACCGATTCCGCGGACGGCTCATCTGGCCCATCCGCGATCTGACCGGTGCGACCATTGGTTTTGGTGCCCGCAAGCTTTACGAAGACGATCAGGGACCCAAGTACTTGAACACCCCTGAGACGGTGCTCTACAAGAAGTCACAGGTGCTCTACGGGATCGATCTGGCCAAGCGGGACATCGCCCGCAGCCGCCAACTGGTGGTCGTTGAGGGCTACACGGATGTGATGGCTTGCCACCTCTCCGGGATCCAAACAGCCGTGGCGACATGCGGTACGTCCTTCGGAACGGACCACATCAAGATTGCCCGGCGCCTGCTGTCCGATGATGGAACCGGCGGCGAAGTAATCTTCACCTTCGACGGTGACGAGGCCGGTCAGAAGGCCGCGCTGCGGGCCTTCGAAGAAGACCAGCGGTTCGTCGCCCAGACCTACGTTGCGGTGGAGCCCAGCGGTGCGGACCCCTGCGACCTGCGCCTCAGCCACGGCGAAGGTGCGGTCCGCGAACTGATCAGTTCCCGCCGCCCGTTGTTCGAGTTCGCCATCAAGGCCACGTTGAAAAAGTTCAATCTGGATACCGTCGAGGGACGGGTCTCGGCGCTGCGGGCCGCCGCACCGGTGGTGGCCGACATCAGGGACCCGGCGATGCGGCCCGGCTACTCGCGTGAGCTTGCCGGCTGGCTGGGCATGGACGTTGACGAGGTCGCCCGCGCGGTGGCCGGCGCCGTCAAACGCGGCGGGGCCGCCGGGAAGACGGGCCGCGAGCGGGACCAACAGCGCCGCGGGCAGGAACCGAACCGCGGCGTGCAGCAATCTTCGGCACGGGACTGGCAGGGCAACAGCCGTCCGGCAAACAGGCAAGGCGGGTGGAGCACGGCCGCTCCTTCCCGGCCGCAACCGAACGCCCACGCGGGGGCGCCGTACGGCCAGGCCGCGCAGCACTCCCACAGCGACGGCAGCCCTTACGACAGCGCTCCTTTACACGGGCCGGACTACGCCCAGGCTCCGGCACCTGAACCTGCCTACCCGAGACCGGACCTGCGGGACCCCGTTGTCCGGCTGGAACACCAGGCGCTGGAAGTGGCCATCCAGCAACCCGGCCTCCTCGATGCGAACCAGTGGGAACAGTTCATGCAGGCCCGTTTTCTCGCGCCTATGCACGTGGCCGTCCACGGCGCGGTGCGGGCGGCAGGCGTGTCCGGTGCCACCCCGTCCCAGTGGGTGGAGACCATCCGCCAAGAGGTGCCTGCGGAATTGCGCAGCTTCGTCTCCGAACTGGCGGTCACGCCGCTGCCGGCGCAGAACGACGACGGCCTGCGGCTGTATTGCCGGGGGATTCTCAACCGGCTGCAGGACCTGCAGATCACCCACCTGAAGGCGGACAAGCTGGGCCAATTGCAGCGGATGGATCCATCCGCCGATCCCGAGGAATTCCAGCGGATCAACCGTGAACTCATGGAACTGGAGATGCAGCGCCGTGCCCTTCGCTCGGAATAGGAACGCGGGCCAGGCCAGCCGTCGGGACCGGTGATGTCAGGCGTGCCACATACTCCCTTGCTGCGCGGTGCACGATTGGCAAGTTCCGGGCTGCATTGAGTATGCTGTTGGAGGTCAAACCGCCGGTGGCGGATGGCAGCCTTCCCCCGTAGCTCAATTGGCAGAGCATTCGACTGTTAATCGAAGGGTTACTGGTTCGAGTCCAGTCGGGGGAGCGGTACTACGAATCCCCGCCTTCAGTCGAAGTCGGGGATTCGGTGCTTTCTGGCCCCGGCGCTCGAGGCGAGTGGTTGTCTCTACGGTCTGATTCGCCGCGTTCCCGGGAAAGTCCTCGCTGTCGTGGCAGGGCGGGGCGTTCGATTTCGCTCCGTGACGGCGGGCTGCTAGAGTTTTATTCGCTTCATTCCCCCGTAGCTCAATTGGCAGAGCATTCGACTGTTAATCGAAGGGTTACTGGTTCGAGTCCAGTCGGGGGAGCCAGAGAAAAAGATCCCGCACCGGTGGCCGGCTGCGGGATCTTTTTTATGGCGCGGTCTCGACCTGGTTGCTGGCCGCGACCTGCGCATACCAGCGTCCGCTGTCCTTGACCGTGCGCTCCAACGTGTCATAGTCCACCCGCGTCAAACCGAAGCGTTTGGCGTAGCCCCAGGCCCACTCGAAGTTATCCATCAAGGACCAGCCGAAGTAGCCCCGCAGATCCACACCGGCCTGTAGTGCACGATGGCATTGAATAATGTGGGCGCGGAGGAACTCGAGCCGCTGCGGATCGTGGACTGCGCCGTCGTCGGAGACCTCGTCATCGAAGGCCGCGCCGTTCTCCGTAATGTACAGCGCCGTCCCGGCCGGTCCGCTGTATTCGTCCTGCAACCGCAGGAGCAGCCGGTACAGCCCCTCGGGTTGGACTTCCCAGCCCATCGCCGTCGTCGGCAGGCCGCGGGAAACGGAACTGACATGGTCGGCCGCCGGGTAGGCCGGGGACACCGGGCGCTCCACCGGTGCGGCATGGGCGTTTTCGGCATCCTTACGCGGATGGCCAGTCACCGCTTCTCCGTGGTAGTAGTTGACGCCCAGCGTGTGGATCCGGGTCCGGATCAGGTCAAGGTCGCCGTCCCGAATCCTGGCGTCCAGTCCGTACTCCTCCACGTCCGCCAGAAAGTCGGGAGGATACGCGCCGTGGAAAACCGGGTCGAGGAAAGCGCGATTGAACTGGCCGTCAATGCGGCGGGCGGCGTCGACGTCCACCGGGTCGTCCGGATCCAGCGGATCTGCCACCGTGAAATTCAGGGTGAGACCGAGTTTGGCGCCCGGATCGCGGCGGCGCAGCTCGTCCACGACCAGGCCATGGCCGAGGAGCAGGTGGTGCATGGCGGCCAGCGCCTGCGGCCGCGACTGTATTCCCGGGGCATGGACACCCGAACCGTAACCGAGGAAGGCCGAGCACCACGGCTCGTTCAGAGTGGTCCAGACCCGTACGCGGTCACCAAGCGCCTCATGAACCTCCAGCGCATACTCTGCGAAGCGGTAGGCAGTGTCCCGGTTCGCCCACCCGCCCTTTTCCTGAAGCGCCTGGGGCAGGTCCCAGTGGTACAGCGTGAGCCACGGCTTAATGCCCGCGGCACACAACTCATCCACTAGCCTCGAATAGAAATCCAGCCCGGCCGGATTCACCGCGCCGTCGTCCGGCTTGATCCGCGGCCATGCCGTGGAGAATCGGTAGGCACCGAGATTCAAGGAGGACATCAGGGCAACGTCTTCGGGGTACCGGTGGTAGTGGTCGCAGGCTGTCCGCCCGGTCTGGCCGCCGACTATGGCTCCGGGCAGCCTGCAAAACGCGTCCCAGATTGAATCGGTCCGGCCGTCCTGGTCCGATGCGCCTTCAACCTGGTAAGCGGCCGTTGCCGCGCCCCAGAGGAATTTCTTCGGAAAGTGCAGGACCTTGCTCATAGGTTGATCTCCCGGCGGGGGCGGACACAGACTGCCTGCCAGCCTAGATGGGGAGGGAAACAAACGTAAGCGTTTACTCATATTTTTTGTCCCATGGCACTTCTGTGAATGTCGTCCCTACGACTGAGGAGCCGAGCTGGGGCAGAATGATAATTTGATGGTGTGGACACTCGCGCACTACCGACAATGATGGAGGCAGAGCCCATGACCGGTCCGGAAGGCCCCAGGAGCACCGCAACCGGTGCGAAGATGTCGACGGTGGAACTGGCGCGGCTTGCAGGCCAACTGACACCCCGCCAGCTACAGGACGAAGTCTCTCTCGCCCTGCTCGAACTCAAAGGCAAGGGCGTCAAGGTCGGCGTTGCCGCCGGGATCCTCGTGGCGGCCGTGGTGTTTCTGGTCTCCATGGCCATATCCATCTTGGTGGCGGCGATCATGGGACTGGCGCTCGTCATGCCCGCCTGGCTGGCGGCGCTGATCGTGGCGGCGGTCTTCCTGGTCGTGGGAAGCATTTTGGCTCTGATCGGATATGCGGCGGTGAAAAGAACCATGCCCCTTATGCCGGCCGAAGCCATCCGGGGCGTCAGGTATGACGTCGGCGTGCTTCGTGAGGGCAGCAGTTTCGATCCGGCAACGCTGGAGGAGAAGCCCAAGGAAGAGGCCAAGCCGGAGAAGGCGGAGCGGGAAGAACCCAAGCCGCCGGCTCCGACGATGGAAGAACTGCTTGCCCGCACGTCCGAACGGCGCGATCATCTGGCGACCCTCCGGGACGATCTTGGCCGCCGTGTCGACCTCCGTCCCCGGGCGGAGCAAGCCAAAGCCCTCGCGAGGCACGCGGCAGATGTTGCCACCGAGCGTCTGGTGGCCGGGGCGGACTCAGTTGGCGAGGCCGCCCCGGAATTGAAAGAGCGCTGGAAGCCGCTGGCTACGCTGGCAGTCTCGCTGACGGCGATGGGCGTGATGCTCCGGCGGTTGCTGCAGAAATAACGCACGCAGTGCCGCACGGCGGCAAGGGAGCCGGCTGCAGGACAGCCGGCTGCGAAGCGTGGAACGACGGCTGAGGGGAGGGACAGCGTTGAGGATTATCGGTGCCGGAACGCGGCGCGATTTTGAGTACCGTGAACTGCACACCTTCTGGACCATCCCGAACCTCATCACGGTGTTGCGCTTCCTTGCCGTGCCGCTGTTCGTCTGGTTCATCGCCCGGGAGTCATACGGTGCTGCCACCATCACCCTGGTGCTGCTGGGGTCCACGGACTGGGTTGACGGCTACATAGCGCGGCGCTTCAACCAAATGTCTTCGGTTGGAAAGTGGCTGGACCCCGTCGCCGACCGGCTGGCACTGATCATTGTGGCCGTCACCTTTGTTGCTGCCGGTATTGCGCCCTGGTGGCTGCTGCTGTCCATCATCATCCCGGATGCCATCCTGCTGGCGTTCTCCCTGATCCTTTTCCATGGCAGCCCGGATCTTCCGGTCACGAACATCGGCAAGATCCGCACCGCCTTGCTGTTGGTAGGAACCCCGCTGCTGCTGCTCCACCGGGTGGAAGGCTTCGGCCAGGACTGGCTTCTGGCTTTGTCCTACATCATCCTGGTCGCGGGCTGCGCGGGCCATGTCCTCGCCTGGCTGGGCTATATGCGGGCGGCATGGCGAAAATACCAGGCGCAGCGCAGGGCCGGCTACGACGGGTCCGGCCGTGGTTGAGCCAGAGCCGGGGCAGCACCGGGCCTTTGCCGACGGGACCTCATGGTCTGGTTAGCGATCTTTTGCGCCCTGCTCGGCGCCTTCTTCCTCGCCCTCGGAACGCAGCGCCAAGCCAGCGCTGTCCAGGCCAATACGGGCGGCTTAGCTATGAGCGTCTCGGGCTTGGCGCGGATGCTCCGCAACCCGCGCTGGGTTCTGGGTCTGTTGATGCTGGCTGTCGGCATGGGGCTGAACGTCTTCGCCTTGGTCAGCGCACCGCTCACCGTGGTCCAGCCAATCGGTGCCATCGCCTTGGTGATCACCACCATCATCAATTCCAAAGACCAAGGAATCCGGCTCAACCGCATCACCGTCGTGGCGATCTCCGCCTGCGTGGCCGGCAGCGCAGTCTTCGTTCTGCTGGCGGTCAATGTCACCGGCGAAAGCCACAAGGTGCGGCCAGATGAGGAACTGTCGGCGGTGCTGCTGCTGACCGTTGTCGTAGCCGTGTTCCTCTCGTTGGAACTGATGTTCCGGCACCGGCTCAATGCCTTCGCGTACATTCTGGGCGCCGGAATGCTCTTCGGTTTCGTCGCCGTACTGGTCAGGATCATCGGCCTGCGGTTGCTGGAACCGGGCGGTGGCTTCATCGCCAACGTGCCCATCTACACCGTCATTGCAGTCGCCGCCGCAGGCGGCCTGGGATCCTGGTTTGTACAGAGTGCCTACGCCAGCGGCCCACCCGATTTGGTGATCGCCGGGCTGACGGTGATCGATCCGGTGGTGGGCATCTCCATTGGCATTTTCATCCTTGGGGAACTCAGGCCCGACGTCGAGCCGGTGTTCGCGATCGGCATGGTAGGAGCGGGATTGGTTGCTATTGTTGGGGTCATCGCCCTCTCGAGGCACCATCCCGACGTCCTCCAGAAACAAGAGGCCCGGCGCAGGGCCCAAGCCTCGGGCAAGAAACCGTAGGGCTGAAGCGCCGAGGAAAAATATTGATACGACGAATCAAGGAGTCTTGCCGCAGGTGAGCGACGACATCGGACTTAAACCCCTCAAGATCCTGATTGCTGCCGATACCTACCCGCCCGACGTCAACGGCGCGGCGGTCTTCGGCTTCCGTCTGGCCACGGCGATGACCAAGCGCGGACACAGCGTGGACATCATCGCTGGCAGGAGCGATAAGGGCCCGACCTTTGTGGAGCAGCGTCCCGAGGCGCAGGTGCACCGGCTGCGCTCACACTCGGTGCCGACGCATGAGACGTGGCGCATTTGCCTGCCTTGGGAGATCAAGCGCGACATCAAGCGGATCTTCGATGAAGTGCAGCCGGATGTGGTGCACATCCAGTGCCATTACATGATCGGACAGGCCACCATTGCCGAAGCGGTGCGACGAGGCATCCGCACCATTGCGACCAATCACTTCATGCCGGAGAACTTGGAGCCGTTCCTGCCGTTTCCGCAGTGGTTCCTGAATATCGTGGCCAAGAATTCCTGGCGCGACATGGGCAAGATCATGGGCAAGGCTGCCGTAGTCACGACGCCGACTCCGCTGGCCGCCAAGGCGATGCGTGACCATGCCTTCCTGCACAAGGTGCTGCCCCTGTCCAACGGTATTGATGCCGCTGCCTACGAATTGGCGCCGGGGGAGAGCATCGACAAACCGGAGCACCCCACCGTGTTGTTTGTGGGTCGGCTCGCGGTGGAGAAGAACGTGGATACGTTGATCGAGGCGCTGGCCATGACTGATCCCGTCTTGAATGTCCATCTTGAGATAGTCGGCGACGGCGACGAGCGGAAAAACCTTGAGGGCAGGGTCGCCGCCATGGGGCTAGGCCGCCGGGTATCCTTCCTGGGCCATGTCGACGACGACGAGCTGCGCCGGGCCTACCTGCGCGCTACGGTTTTTTGTCAGCCGGGAACCGCGGAACTGCAGTCCCTGGTATCACTGGAAGCCATGTCGGCCAGCAAACCGGTGGTGCTGGCCAATGCGATGGCCTTGCCGCACCTGGTGGAGGACGGAGTTAACGGGTACTTGTTTGCTCCCCGCGATCCCGCTGACCTGGCAGCCAAGCTCAACGCGGTCCTCGGGCAGAGTCCGGAGCGGATTGAGGCCATGGGGGAGGCAAGCCATGCGAAGGCGGTGCGGCACAGCATCGACGAGACGATGGAGACCTTTGAGCGGCTCTACCGCGGAGGCTCCGCGGACGACTACCTCAACTAATCCGACGTTGGTAGTGGTGCCAGTTTCAACATCGTGGTCTGCATTCAGTAACATCGTAGGGCACGGGGCGGTAGCTCAGTCGGTTAGAGCAAACGACTCATAATCGTTCGGTCGTGGGTTCAAGCCCCACCCGCCCTACAGCGTGCAACTCGGACCGGATTTGGGAGCCAGCTCCTGAATCCGGTCCGCTTTCGTGTGGGATGGAACACGGAGGGCAGCAGTCGGAGGCGACAGGCTGCCCAGTCACAAAAATGTGCGGAGCAACGGGTGACTGCTCCCGCCGTTCCGCACATCTGGGTCGGAGTCTCACTCCGGGTGGATCGTGCCTGTTCTAGTCATAGTCATGGTGATGGTGCCCGTTATCGCAGTCCCTGTACCAGCCGTAGTGCCAGTCACCGTGGTGGCGGTGCCAGCCGTATTCCCAATCGCACCGGTCGTGGTGCCGGCGGTGGTGGCCGTAGCCCCGGCCGTGATCGCCCCGATCGTGGCGGTAGCCGCGGTCGTGGTCGTAACGGCCGTCGTGGTGACGGTAGTTGTCATGGTGACCGTAGTAGTTGGCAGGCACGCTTTGAACCGTGCTGGCCGACGCAGGAGCGGCGGTTATTGCCAAGCCCGTGAAACCGAATGTTGCAACAAGCAGAGAGGACCCTACAACGCGCAGCTTTGTGTTGTTCATGGTGTTATCTCTTTCCCAGTTTTGCTTCTACAGCGAATGGATTTGCGCTGTAGTTCCGGACAAGAAAAACGCTACTCAGCCCCTGTGAGGTGCATCACCCGTGCAAGCTTTTATTACATGGTGAACCGTCGCGACACGCCGAGCAGGAAACGCGCGGTTAAACGTGCAGCAGCCGATCCCGACGGGCGTAAATAAGCGCCTCGGTTTGGTTGTCAAAACGTACTAAGAAAGGGCGAATATTAACGTTCTATCAGGCAACTTCCAGAATCCCGTCCGCCCGCGAAGTCAGAACCGCTACCGCGCTCCGCTGACGCAAAGCTGAAGCAGTGCGAAGCTGCCCTCAGGTGGGCGGGGGCGGGCGTACCGACTGACGGGAGGGACGGGCCGAAACCGTTGCCTGGGGCTCGATCTTGAGCTATGTTACTGCTCAGTAACTTCGCGGCGCTTGATTTGATATCTGTCCCGGCGCCGGATCCTGCCTGACTAAAAAGGAAGCCACTATGGGCCAGCGTCTCATCGATCCGAACGATCTTCCCTATGCCGACGGAGACTTCTATGCCTTCGAGTCGCTGCTCCCGAACGCGGAACGTGACCGGCTGCACGACGTGCGCGACTGGTTGGCCAAGGAAGTCCGCCCCATCGCCGTCGACTGCTGGAACCGGGCGGAGTTCCCGATGGACATCATTCCGAAGCTGGCGGACCTGGACATGGTCAGTCCGGTCCGCCGGCAGGGCTACTCGAATCTGTTCGCCGGACTCATGCACGCGGAGTTCACCCGTGCGGACACCTCCATTGCCACGTTTATGGGGGTCCATGACGGGCTGTTCACCGGTTCGATTGAAGCGCTGGCATCGAAAGAGCAGCAGGAGGCCTGGTTGCCGGACATCTACGCCATGAAGAAGATTGGTGCCTTCGGGCTGACGGAACCGCTGGGCGGTTCCGACGTCGCCGGCGGCACCCGCACCACCGCCCGGCGCGACGGGGATAACTGGATCATCAACGGCGCCAAGCGCTGGATCGGCAACGCGACCTTCTCCGATTGGGTGGTCATCTACGCCCGCGACCTGGCCGACAACCAGGTGAAGGGCTTCTTGGTGGACACGTCCACCCCCGGCTACAGTGCGACGAAGATCGAGAACAAGATCAGCCTGCGGACGGTGCAGAACGCAGACATCACCCTCGAGAACCTGGTGGTCACCGATGACTTCCACCTCAAGGGTGCCAACAGCTTCCGGGACACCAACAAGGTGCTGAAGGTTACGCGGCTCGGCGTGGCTTGGCAGGCCGTAGGGCAGCAGTTGGCTGCCTTCGATGTGGCGCGACGCTACGCAGTGGAGCGCCACCAGTTCGGAAAGCCCCTGGCATCATTCCAGCTGGTGCAGGATCAACTGGTCCAGATCCTCGGCAATGCCGTGGCCTCGATGGGCATGATGGTTCGGCTGGCGCAGATGGAAGACGCCGGCCAGGCGAAGGACGAACACTCAGCGCTGGCCAAGGCGTTTACCACGGCGCGGATGCGTGAAAGCGTCGCCCTGGGCCGCGGCATCCTCGGCGGTAACGGCATCGTTGCCGACTATGAAATGGCCAAGATCTTTGCCGACGCAGAAGCCATCTACTCCTACGAAGGAACCCACGAAATCAATTCCCTCGTTACCGGACGAGCCATCACCGGATTGGCCGCGTTCGTCTAACCGTCCGGCACCGGCAGCAACACCGACGGCCGCAGGTCCATGACGAACTGCAGCGGGTTGATATAGGTCTCGCCGCGGCGCACTCCCCAGTGCAGGCAGGCGGCCGGGCAATGTTTGCTCTCGGCGACCGTTCCGACCGGGTCGCCGGCGGAGACGGCGTCGCCTGCCTGCAGCTCGGACGCCACCGCCAGCAAGCTGCTCCGCAGCCCGTTGCCATGATCGACCGTGATGACCCGGCGGTCCACGACCCAGCCGGAGAAACTGATCCGGCCGTCGGCGGGGGAAAGGACCGTGGTCCCGGCAGGGACGGCCAAATCGACCCCGCGGTGACCGCTCAGCCATGGTTCGGCCGGCGGGTCAAAACCGCGCACTACGGCGGGAGCCGGTACGGCAGGCCAGTTCCACCGCGGATCGGCTGGGTCGGCGACCGGTGCGGCCGGACCGGTGGCCAGCAACAGCGCGGCAAGGGCAGCGGCAGCTCTGCGGCGGGTGAAGGGCGGCTTCATGCTCCCATCGTCACCTCAGAGGCGAGCCCGCTGGTGGCGCGCACAGGATGTGTGCGCGAAACCGCCGTCGTGGACGGCTGTGGAGGATGGGAACGCGCGGGAACGGGCCGCCGCCTGTAGTACACTGGGCGAAGCAGTTTTCCGTCCATGACGCATGTCCGGGCAGAGGCTGACTACGCGTGTCTGAAATCCACTGTCGCAAATATGCCGCGATGGAATGTGCCCAGGCGGTCCGGGAAACCGGTCCGGGCACATGCTCTGCCGTCAAAGGCGGAGCCGACAGACGCCAGGAGCTTCGCCCGCCGGGCGAGAAGCTAATAACCGTCTATGAGGCAGCAGACCAGGCTTAGCCGGATGCTGCCGGAAGGAGTGACGACATGCCAGTCGTTACCATGCGCCAGCTGCTCGACAGCGGCGTACATTTCGGTCACCAGACCCGCCGTTGGAACCCGAAGATGAAGCGCTTCATCTTCACTGAGCGCAACGGCATCTACATCATCGACCTGCAGCAGTCGCTGTCCTACATCGACCGCGCCTACGAGTTCGTCAAGGCCACTGTTGCCCACGGCGGCACCGTGCTGTTCGTCGGCACCAAGAAGCAGGCCCAGGAAGCCATCGCCGAGCAGGCCACTCGTGTTGGCCAGCCGTACGTCAACCAGCGTTGGCTCGGCGGCATGATGACCAACTTCCAGACCGTCTCCAAGCGCATCTCGCGCCTGAAGGAACTCGAAGAGATCAACTTCGACGACGTTGCTGCCTCCGGCCGCACCAAGAAGGAACTGCTCCTGCTGCAGCGCGAGAAGAACAAGCTCGAAACCACGCTGGGCGGCATCCGCAACCTGACCAAGACCCCTTCGGTCATCTGGATTGTCGACACCAAGAAGGAACACCTGGCCGTCGACGAGGCCCAGAAGCTCGGTATCCCCGTTGTGGCCATCCTGGACACCAACTGCGATCCGGACGAGGTCGACTTCCCGATCCCGGGCAACGACGACGCCATCCGCTCCGTCAACCTGCTGACCCGCGTGGTCGCCGACGCCGTTGCCGAGGGCCTCATCGCCCGCAACAACCGCGCCGCCGGCAACACCGAAGCTCCGGCCGAGCCGATGGCCGAGTGGGAGCGCGAACTGCTTGAGGGCTCGACCGAAGCACCGGCCGCCGAAGCACCGGCTGCCGAAGCTCCGGCCGCCGAGGCACCGGCTGCCGAAGCTCCGGCCGCCGAGGCACCCGCCGCGGACACCGAGAAGTAAATCCGACTCAACCGGCGGCGCCATGTGCGCCGCCGGACTTCCGCTGGCGGCTGGGCCCGATGATGGCCCGCCGCCAGCGGCACCGCACACTACGTATTACGGGAGGACTGGAGTCCAAATGGCGAACTACACCGCTGCTGATATCAAGGCCCTGCGCGAGCGCACCGGCGCCGGCATGATGGATGTCAAGAAGGCCCTGGACGAGGCCAATGGAGATGCCGAGAAAGCCATTGAGCTGATCCGCATCAAGGGTCTGAAGGGTGCGACCAAGCGCGAAGGCCGCTCCACCGCCGAAGGTCTGGTTGCTGCCAAAGTCCTCGACGGGACCGTCGGCGTCATGATCGAGGTCAACTGCGAGACCGACTTCGTCGCCAAGTCCGCCAAGTTCATTGAACTCGCTGACAAGGTGCTGGCCGTGGCCGTTGAATCGGGTGCCGCCGACCTCGAGACGCTGCTGGCCGCCAGCGCCGGCGACAAGCCGCTGGGCGACTTTGTCACCGAAGAAGGCGCTGTGCTGGGCGAGAAGGTCGTCGTCCGTCGCGTTGCCCGCGTCGAAGGCAAGACCGTCGATGCCTACCTGCACAAGACGTCCAAGGACCTGCCGGCTCAGGTTGGCGTCCTCTTCGCTGTCGACGGCGAAGGCGACGCAGCGTTCGAGGCCGCCCACGACATCGCAGTGCACAGCGCTGCCTTCGCGCCGACCTACCTGACCCGCGAAGAGGTCCCGGCGGAGACGGTGGAGAACGAGCGCCGCATCGCCGACGAGACGGCACGCGCCGAGGGCAAGCCCGAAGCAGCGCTCGCCAAGATTGTCGAAGGCCGGCTGAACGGCTTCTTCAAGGAGATCGTGCTGCTCGACCAGCCGTTTGCCAAGGACCCGAAGAAGTCCGTCGGCAAGGTACTGGAAGAGGCGGGCGTCAACGCAACCGCCATTGCCCGCTTCCGCGTCGGGGCGTAACCTCGGTCCAACCGCTCAGGCGAACTGACTGATTCAATGACGAGGGGGTGGTCACCAACCGGTGACCGCCCCTTTTTCATGTCCGCATCAACAGCCGGCGCCACCGCGCGGCGGCCGCTCAGCCTTCACGTAATCTTTCCCCAGAACCACGCACGCCGGGAGGCACCATGGAATCCCAGAACATCCAGACCACTACTGATACCGTCAAGCGCCGCCGTGTGCTGCTGAAGCTGTCCGGCGAAGTATTCGGCGGAGGCAAGCTCGGCGTCGACCCGGACACCGTCCGCGGTATCGCCAAGCAAATCGCCGCCACCGTGGAACAGGTGGAAGTGGCGATCGTCGTTGGCGGCGGCAACTTCTTCCGCGGTGCCGAACTCTCGACGTCCGGTATGGACCGCTCCCGGGCCGATTACATGGGCATGCTCGGTACCGTGATGAACTGCCTGGCACTGCAGGACTTTCTGGAGCAGGCCGGCGTGGACACCCGCGTGCAGAGCGCCATCACCATGGGCCAGGTGGCCGAGGCCTACATTCCGCGGCGGGCCATCCGGCACATGGAAAAGGGCCGTGTGGTCATCTTCGGCGCCGGCGCGGGCTTGCCCTATTTCTCCACCGACACGGTGGCCGCCCAGCGCGCACTCGAGGTGCACGCCGACGTCGTCCTGATGGCGAAGAACGGCGTGGACGGCGTCTACACTGCGGACCCCAAGAAGGACCCGGCTGCCGAAAAGCTGGACACCTTGACCTACGACGAAGCAATGCGCCGGAATATCCGGGTGATGGACCAGACCGCCTTCAGCCTGTGCCGCGACAACAAGCTGTCCATGGTGGTCTTCGGGATGGAAGGCGAAGGCAACGTGACGCGCGCGATCCTGGGCGAACAGATCGGCACCTACGTCACTGCCTGACGGTCGCCGGCCCAGCCGCCGGATAGCCTAGGATGGAAAGCAGAGCCAGGACCGCGGGGACCGCGGCGTGAACGAAGGACGTGAAGGAGAGACCGTGATAGACGAGACGCTGCGCGAAGCTGCCGAAAAGATGGACAAGGCAGTCGAAGTGGCCAAGGAAGATTTCGCCACCATTCGCACCGGCCGCGCCAATCCGGCCCTGTTTTCCAAGGTCACGGTGGACTACTACGGTTCGCCGACCCCGCTGCAGCAGCTGGCGTCTTTCCAGAACCCTGAGCCCCGCACGCTGCTGATCACCCCGTACGACAAAGCGGCGCTGAACGATATTGAGAAGGCCTTGCGCGATTCCGACGTGGGGGCAAATCCGGCCAACGACGGCGTAGTGATCCGCGTGGTCCTGCCGGAATTGACCATGGAGCGCCGCAAGGAGTACGTCAAGGTCGTCCGGGGCAAGGCCGAAGACGCCAAAGTTTCCATCCGCAACATCCGCCGCAAGGCGATGGACACCATCGGCAAGTTGGTCAAGGACGGCGAGGTCGGCGAAGACGAGGGCAACCGGGCCGAAAAGGACCTCGACGCCAAGACCAAGTCGCACACGGACAACGTGGACGAGCTTCTCAAGCGCAAGGAAGCCGAGCTGCTCGAGGTCTGATGAGTACGGACCAGCCTCAACCCGTGGCTGGCGGGTCGCCGACTCCGGCGGCTGGTCCGGGATCGCAGCCGGGCGGGGCCGGCCGGCGTGCGCTGCGTGCCGCCGCCAAGCCTTCCCGCGCCGGACGCAATCTGCCGGCAGCCATCGCCGTCGGCATCGCGCTGATGGCTGTTGTCCTGGTCGGGCTTTTCCTCCTGCCGGACGCTTTCGTGATGGTCGTGGCGGGGTTCTCCGTCGTCGGGGTGTGGGAGGTTGCCCGAGCCCTGACGGTGAAGAACATCACAGTGCCGCTGCCGCCGCTGTTCGCGGGCGCCCTGGCCATGCCGGTGGCCGCCTACTACGGCGGCCCCGAAGGGTTGGCCTTCGCCCTGGTGGTGACGTGCGTTGCCCTGATGGTGTGGAAGTGCCTGGACAGTACCGAGGGCGCGGTCCGCAGCGTGCTCAGCGGCACCTTCATCCTCTGCTGGGTGCCGTTCTTCATCAGCTTTGCGCTGCTGTTGCTGCTGGAGGAATCGGGTGCGCTGAAGGTAGCCACCATGCTGTTGTTGGTGGTCTCCAATGACACCTTCGGCTACATCGTGGGCGTGCTGTTCGGCAAGCACCCGATGGCGCCGAAGATCAGCCCCAAAAAGTCCTGGGAAGGTTTTGCCGGCTCGGTCAGCGGTGCCATTCTCGTCGGCGTTCTGTGCTCAGTGCTGCTGCTGGATTTGCAATGGTGGTTCGGGCTGGTGCTGGCGGTTGCCACCGTCGCCGCTTCCACGGTCGGCGACCTGGCCGAATCAATGGTCAAGCGGGAACTGGGCATCAAGGACATGAGCAACATCCTGCCGGGACACGGCGGCGTGATGGACCGGCTGGATTCCATAGTGTTTGCCGCACCGGTTGCCTACCTGCTGGCATCGCTGCTCGCGCCGGGAGCAGTGTAGGCGCAAGGCATGCCCCCGAACCCGCAGTCTTCCGGCATAGACTGGGCACCGTACACAAGCGGAACGTTTTGAAGGAACAGGAATTCACAGGACACCATGGCGCGACGAACCATTGAAGCCGGCAAGGGCAGTGCCCCGTTCGACCATGTGGACCGACGGGACTTCGGCTACAACGCACGCCAGGTGGACGACTTCCTCGGTCGGGCCCGGGAGTATTACAACAACCCTGAGCCCGACGACGTTCCGATCACCAGCCGCGATGTGCGGGCCATGACGTTTGATCCGGCCAAGGGCGGTTATGATCCGCGTGCCGTGGATGCCGCGCTCGACCGGCTTGAGGACGTTTTCGCCCAGCGGGAACGCGACGCGCTGATCAGGCGGGAGGGCGAGCAAGCCTGGCTGACGCAGATCGGCCGCGTCTCCGCCATGCTGCGCGCCCGGCTGCACCGGGCACCCGGCGAACGCTTCCGCCGCCCCACAAAGCGGAACGCGGTCAGCTATAACGTTGAGGATGTTGACGCGCTCTGCGTGGAACTTTTGGGCTATTTTGAGCACGACCAGCCGATGAGCGTGGACGTGGTCCGTCGGGCGGTGTTCCGCGAAGCCAAGGGCAAAGACGGTTACGAGGAAAACCAGGTGGATGCCTTCCTGGACCGCGTGGTCGAGCTGATGGCGTCAATCGACTAACCACATCCGCGGGTCGGGGCACCCGGCAACCCGGGTTAATCTGTTGGGCCGGGTCAATCTGCTGGGCCCGCCTTGCCGGGACGGCCGGCCGGATCCCGGTCGTCTGCACGTTCGGGGGTGTGCAGCCGTGCCATTACTCGGGCGACAGTGGCCGGCCTGCGCGAAGCGGTCGCCAGCGAGACGGCCACGGTGACCAGGAAAGCAGTCGGAACCGTCCATGCTGCCGGCTGGCCCAGCGGCTCGGCCCAGGCGCCCAAGGCCGGCCCGGCCACGGCCGACGCCAGCAGCGATCCGCCGCAGAGAACGGCTCCGGACACCATGCCCGCAATAGCCCCGGCGTCGGTCAACCCGCGCCACCAGATGCCCAGCAGCAGCAGCGGGCAGATCGTCGACGCGGTGAAGGCAAACACCGTGCCCACGCTGCCGGCCAAGGCCAGCGATTCGGTTCCCATGGCTATGCCCAGCGGTACGATGGCCGACAACACCGCGGCTAGCCGGAAACCCTTGACGCTGCCGCGGAACAGGTCCTGGCTGACCACGCCGGCCAGCGACACCACCAGCCCGGAGGTGGTGGAGAGGAACGCGGCGAACGCGCCCGCCACCACGCAGGCGCTCAAGAGGTCGCCGGCCAACCCGTCCACGATCCGCCCCGGCAGCAGCAGCACGGTGGCATCGGACTGGCTGCCGCCCGCTAGCCGCGGCGTGTGCAGCCGGCCGAGTACGCCGTAGATGGTGGGGAAGAGATAGAACAGCGCCAGCAGGCCCAGCACCAGCTGCGTGGTGCGGCGGGCCGCGGCGCCGTCGGGGTTGGTATAGAAGCGCACCAACACATGGGGCAGGCCCAGGGTGCCGAAGAGCAGCGCGATGATCAGCGAAATATTCCGGTAGAGCGATGCATCACCGGAGACATCCAGCGCCGGGTCGAAGGCCGCGCCGCCGCCGGTGGCCGACTGGCCCGAGCCGGTGAGCACCAGCAGGATGAAGACCACCGGGACGGCCAGCGCCGTGAGTTTGAGCCAGTACTGGAAGGCCTGCACAAAGGTGATGGAGCGCATGCCGCCCGTCACCACCGACAGCACCACCACGACCACGACGATGACGGCGCCGGCCCAGCCCGGCAGGCCGGTGGCAATGCGCATGGTGAGGGCGGCCCCGTGCAGTTGCGGCACGATGTAGAGCCAGCCGACCGCCACCACCAGGAGGCTGGTCACCCGCCGGGCCGCCCTGGAATCCAGCCGGGCCGCGGCGAAATCCGGGATCGTGTAGGCGCCGGAGCGGCGAAGCGGGGCGGCCACGAACAGCAGCAGCATCAGGTAGCCGGCGGTATAGCCGACCGGGAACCACAACGCGTCGATTCCCGAAATCAGGATCAGCCCGGCCACGCCCAGGTAGCTGGCCGCGGAAATGTACTCACCGCCGATGGCTGATGCATTCCACCAGGGCTTGACCGTCCGCGAAGCGACATAAAAGTCACCGGTAGTGCGGGAAATCCGCAGTCCGTAGATGCCGATCAGCACGGTGGCGGCACACACCGCCGCCACTGCCGCCAGACCGGCGGCCGTGTTCACTGCTTGGTCCCCGGCTCGGTCCAGTCTGCCGTCAACTCGCGGAATTTGCGCTCGTTGCGGGCAGCGGCGCGGTTGTACAGCGCGGCGCAGGCCAGAATCACCGGGTAAATCCCGATGCCCAGCAGCAGCCAGGGGAGCGGGATGGTGGCAATTGTCAGGGTGGCGGTGACGGGCACCAGCGCGATCAGTACGGCTACGCCCAGCAGGATCAGGCCGAAGCCGGCAGCTACGACGACGGCCAGGCGCAGTTGGGAACGGACCAAGGACCGGACGAAGAGCTCGCCGATTTCGGACTGCTCGGCCAGTTCATGCGAGAAGGTGTAGCCGCCCGGCGGCTGCGGCGCGGCCGAACGTGGTGCCATAACCCGGACCCGCTTTCGGAAGCTGCCGGACGCGAGTGCCGCGTCGCCATCGGGCAGGGGGGCACCGCCGTCGGGCAAGGGGGTGGCGCCAGCGGGCAGCGGGGCACCGCCGTCGGGCAAGGGGGTGGCGCCGTCGGGCAGCGGGGCACTCCCATCGGGCAGGGGGGCACCGCCGTTGGGGAGCAAGGCTCCGTCCCCTCGGTCTGGGCCACGGCTCATCCTCGGGGCCTGACCCGGGTGGCTTCCAACTTGTCCCGGACAGCGGGGAGGTGCCGGCGGCTGACCGGCAGCTCGGCGCCGCCGACCAGAATGCTGGCCCTGCCGGCGCTCATCCGCATCTGCTGGATCTGGTCCATGGCCACCAGATAGGAACGATGGATCCGGATGTAGCCCGCGTCGGCCCATTGGCGTTCCAAGTCATTCAACGGCACGCGGATCAAGTAGCTCGCCTCGGCCGTGTGCAGCCGGGCGTAGTCGCCCTGGGCCTGCACGTATTTAATCTCGTCGCGCCGGATCATCTTGGTGATGCCGCCCTGGTCCACCGTGATGACCTCAGGCTTGGCCGCACCGGCGTCTTCCATCAGTTCGCAGATCCGGCGCACCGATTCTGCCAGCCGGTCCGCACGCACCGGCTTGAGCAGATAGTCCACGGCGGCCAGTTCGAAGGCCTGCAGCGCCTTGTCCTCGTCGGCCGTCACGAACACGACGGCGGGCGGCCGGCTGAAGCGGGAAATGACCTTGGCGATGTCCAGCCCGGTCAGCGCCGGCATGTGGATGTCCAGAAAGAGCGCGTCGACGTCGTGGCGCTCCAGGGCACGGAGCGCTTCGGCCCCGCTGGAGGCTTTGTGGATTTCCCCGATCCGGGAATCCTGCCGCAGCAAGTATGCCAGCGCCTCGACGGCGGGGGCTTCGTCATCGGCGACAACCACATTGACCATGGGCCACAGTCTATTAGCCTGCAGCGGCCCCATGCGGCTCCGCCCCGGGCAGGCCTATTCCACGCGGTTGCCGGGCTGGAACTTCGGCACCCGCAGGGTGACCAGCGTTCCGGCGCCCGGGGCCGTGTCGATGACCAGACCGTGCTCTTCGCCGTAGACCTGCCGCAGCCTCACATCCACATTGCGCAGGCCCACGTGGTCGCCTTCGGTGTGGCCGGCCAGCACGGCGCGCAGCCGCTCCGGGTCCATGCCCACGCCGTCGTCTTCTATGGTCACCTCGGCATAGGCGCCCGCGTCCTGGGCGGTGATGGTGATCAGGCCGGGGCCTTCCTTGGCTTCCAGTCCGTGCCGCACAGCGTTCTCAACCAACGGCTGCAGGGAGAGGAACGGAATGACCGTGCTGAGGACCTCCGGGCCGATCTGCAGACTGACCTTGAGCCGGTCGCCGAACCGGGCACGCTCCAGCAGCAGGTAGCGGTCAATCGACTTCAGCTCTTCGGCCAGCGTGGTGAAATCGCCGTGCCGGCGGAAGGAGTAGCGGGTGAAATCGGCGAACTCGATCACCAGGTCCCGTGCCCGGGCAGGATCGGTGAGGATGTAGGACGCGATGGCGTTCAGCGCGTTGTAGATGAAGTGCGGGCTGATCTGGGCCCGGAGCGCCCTGACCTCGGCTTCCATCAACAAGGTGCGCGAAGTATCCAGCTCGGCCAGCTCGATCTGCGTGGCCACCCAGGCCGCGACTTCAGTCGTGGCCCGCACCAGAGAAGCGGCCACGTGTCCGGTATACGCTCCGACGGTGCCCACCACGCGCTCCTCGACCCGGATCGGGGCGAAAACCGCTTCGGGCAGCCCGTGCCGTAGGCCGCTATCCGGCGGGACGCGGCCGTCCGGCAGCAACTGGTTGCCGCGGAAAACCTGGGTGCGGCCGGATTTCATCGTCTTGCCGGCCAGGCGCAGGGCCGATTCCGGAGGCTGTCCGGCCCCGTCCCAGCCCAGCACATCGTCCGGGCCGGTCAATACCAGTACATCGGATCCCAACAACCCGCGCAGATGCTTGCTGGCCTTGGCCGCGCCGGCCGGTGTCAGCCCGGCGCGCAGGTACTGCCCGGCGAGTCCGGCGGTGTGCAGCGTGGTGTAGGTTGCGCGATCGGCCTCGGAGCCCAGATCCCGGTAGGACCGGGTCAGCTTGAAACCCACCAGCGCAATCACCGCCACGGCCACTACGGCGATGGCGGCGATGATCGCGATGTCCACGGCCGGGCTGAGCATGCTGACAAGCCTAGCGGCAGGCCGGTTCTGCGGCGTGCAGCTCGGCGCAGAGGAGCGCCGTTCACCGCACCTGCCGAACCGTTCAGCGATGCACCCCGCACGGCTGCTGGCCTGCGGAACCGCGAGCTAGCAGAGTGAGCGCAGTCACACCTTGCTGTGCCCGATGAGGAGGAAAAGATGGGTAACGACCCCAACCCGGACGCCGGCACTGCCGCCGTGGACTTCCGGGTGGTCCAGAGCAGTCCGGAGTTCACCGAACTTCGCAAGCGCCACCGTTCGTTTGTGTTCCCCATGGCAGTGGCCTTCCTGCTGTGGTATTTCGCCTATGTGCTGCTGGCCGACTATGCGCACGACTTCATGTCCACCAAGCTCTGGGGCAACATCAACATCGGCTTGGTGCTGGGCCTGCTGCAGTTCGTGAGCACGTTCGCCATCACCACCTGGTACGTCCGCTACGCAAACAAGAAGCTGGACCCGATCGCCACTGACATCCGCCACAGCCTCGAACACGAGGGTGTCGGCCTACCGGAGGACACCCAATGAGCCACGCCGTGCACATTCCGCTGGCCGTCACGGCGGACGACATCAAGGATTCCACCTGGATCAACATTCTGATCTTCGCGCTGTTTGTCGGCGTGACGCTGGTGGTGGTGCTGCGCGCCAGCCGGAACAACAAGACCGCGGCCGACTACTACGCCGCGGGCCGGTCCTTCAGCGGCGGGCAGAACGGTACGGCCATTGCCGGCGACTACCTCTCGGCCGCGTCCTTCCTGGGCATCTGCGGTGCGATCGCCATCAACGGCTACGACGGCTTCCTCTACTCGATCGGCTTCCTGGTGGCCTGGCTGGTGGCCCTGCTGCTGGTGGCCGAACTGCTGCGCAACACCGGCAAGTTCACCATGGCCGACGTCCTTTCCTTCCGGCTGCGGCAGCGCCCGGTGCGGATCGCCGCCGCCATCACCACGCTGGCCGTGTGCTTCTTCTACCTGCTGGCGCAGATGGCCGGAGCGGGTGCACTGGTCTCCCTGCTGATCGGCATTGACTCACGGCTGGGGCAGTCGCTGGTGATCACCGTCGTCGGCGCCCTGATGATCCTCTATGTGCTGGTCGGCGGCATGAAGGGCACCACCTGGGTGCAGATCATCAAGGCCTGCCTGCTGATCGCCGGTGCGTTCATCATGACCGTGTGGGTGCTGGCGCTGCACGGCTTCAACCTCTCCGAACTGCTGGGCGCCGCGGTGGACACCGCCGGCAACCCGGAGTTGCTCAACCCGGGCCTGCAGTACGGCGTCTCGGAGGCCTCCAAGCTGGACTTCATCTCGCTGGCGCTGGCCCTGGTGCTGGGCACCGCGGCCCTGCCGCACGTGCTGATGCGCTTTTACACCGTGCCCACCGCTCGGGAAGCCCGCAAGTCCGTGGTCTGGGCCATCTGGCTGATCGGCGCGTTCTACCTGTTCACCCTGGTGCTGGGCTACGGGGCCGCTGCGCTGATCGGTCCGGAAGCTATCAAGAGCGCTCCGGGCGGCGTCAACTCCGCCGCGCCGCTGCTGGCCTTCGCGCTGGGCGGTCCGGTGCTGCTGGGTCTGATCTCGGCCGTTGCTTTCGCCACCATCCTGGCCGTGGTCGCCGGCCTGACCATCACCGCAGCTGCCTCCTTCGCGCACGATATCTACGCGAACGTGGTGCGCAAGGGCCAGGTCGACTCGGCCGGCGAGGTCAAGGTGGCCCGCCGCACCGTGGTGGTCATCGGCGTCGTCTCCATCCTCGGCGGTATCGGTGCGCAGGGCCAGAACGTGGCCTTCCTGGTGGCGCTGGCCTTCGCGGTGGCTGCCTCGGCCAACCTGCCCACCATCGTCTACTCGCTGTTCTGGAAGCGCTTCACCACCCAGGGCGCGGTGTGGAGCATGTACGGCGGCCTCGGCGCAGCCATCGTGCTGATCACGTTCTCCCCGGTGGTCTCCGGACGCGAGACGTCGATGATCCCCAGCGCGGACTTCGCGTTCTTCGGCCTGAACAACCCGGGCATCGTCTCCATCCCGCTCGCGTTTTTCCTGGGCTGGCTGGGCACGGTGCTGGACAAGAACCGCGAGAATGCGGCCAAGCAGGCGGAGATGGAGGTCCGTTCGCTCACCGGCGTCGGTGCCGAGAAGGCGGTGGACCACTAAAACAACGACGGCGGCGCGCACCGGCCTCGGTGCCTCGCCCCAAGCCACGCGGGCCCGGCCGGTGACGGTCGGGCCCGCGTGGCTTTGTGCGGGATCAGCCCGCGTGCGCCAGCCGCACCGGTTCCGAAACGATTTTGCCTTCGCGGGTGCTGAGGCCGGGGAGCAGCTCCGGCCGGATCCGGGCTGCGGAGTCGAAGCCTTCGTCGGCGATCAGTTTGGCGTAGGGGAGCGTGGCGTTGGTCAAGGCATAGGTGGAGGTGCGCGGCACGGCGCCGGGCATGTTGGCCACGCAGTAGAAGACCGTGTCATGGACCTTAAATGTGGGCTCGGCGTGCGTGGTGGGCCTGGAGTCTTCGAAGCAGCCGCCCTGGTCGATGGCAATGTCCACCAGTACCGCCCCCGGCCGCATCTGGCTGACCATCTCGTTGGTCACCAGCTTCGGTGCTTTGGCGCCGGGGATCAGCACCGCTCCGATTACCAGGTCCGCGGCCAGCACGGCCTCCCGCAGCTCAAAGGCGTTGCTGGCCAGCGTCACTACCCGGCCCTGGTACTGGTCGTCGAGCTGCTGCAGCCGGCGGACATTGGTGTCCAGCACGGTGACGTTGGCCCGCATGCCCACCGCCACGGACACTGCATTGGCTCCAGCCACGCCGGCGCCGATCACCACGACGTCGGCATGCTGGGTGCCGGGGACACCGCCCATCAGCACGCCGCGGCCGCCCAGCGGCTGCATCAGCGAGTACGCGCCTACCTGGGTGGCGAGCCTGCCGGCGACTTCGGACATCGGCGCCAGCAACGGCAGCGATCGGTCGGGCAGCTGGACGGTTTCATAAGCGATCGCGGTGGTACCGCGGGAGCACAGCTCCGCGGTCAGTGCGGCATCGGCAGCCAGATGCAGATAGGTGAACAGCGTCAGGTCGCTGCGGAGCCGGTGGTATTCCTCCGCCACCGGTTCCTTCACCTTCAGCACCAGCTCCGCTTCCTCCCAGACGGCGTCGGCCGAATCGATGATGGTGGCGCCAGCCGAGGCGTAGTCCTCGTCGGTAATGGAGGAGCCTCGGCCCGCCCCTGCCTCCACCAGCACCTGGTGGCCGGCGATGCTCAGCTCCTGGACTCCGGGCGGTGTGATCGCCACCCGGAATTCATTGTTCTTGACCTCGCGTGGCACTCCAATGCGCATGGGCGCCGTCCCTTCTGTTCGGGTCCCCGGCCGGTGCGGTGGGCCTCAAGGACACCGCCGGCGGTAGGGGCTTGCTCGATGGACCGAGCTTACAGCTAGCCGGCCGGCCGGACTCCGCGGGCCAGCAGTGGCTCGATCCGAAACGGGATCAGTTCGTGCATGGCCAGCGATGTGTCGGTGCGCTCAACGCCGTCGATGGCCAGGATGGTGCCGTTGATCCGGAACAGGTCCTCGGCGCCCTCCGAGACCACGCGGGCCAGGATGTCCGCCTGCCCGGTCACGCCGTAGGCCTCCAGTACCTCCGGAATGCGGGCCAGGTCATCGGTGATCTGCTGCAGTTTCGGCTGGTGCACATGGATGTGGATAAAGGCGGCCAACGGGTAGCCCAGCGCGGCCGGATTAATTCGCCGGTCGAAGGAGAGGAACACCTCCTCCTGCTCCAGACGGGACAGGCGTGCCTGCACCGTGTTGCGGGAGAGGCCGAGCTTCTGCGCCAGCGCCACCACGGTCCGCCGGGGATCCTGCGCCAGGGCACCGAGCAGCCGCAGATCGGTGCCATCCAGATTCCGCATAGTGCGCAGGTTAGCACGCCTGATCCGGGGCGGGCAGGGCACAATGCTTAATCCTGCCGATGATCATTGCGCTACTTGGCGGATGTGAGTAGTGTCACAAACACCCGCGGGCAAAGGTGCCGGCGGGGCTGTCCGGTGCCGGGGGATCCACAAGATCGCCAGGCCCTGAAGAGGCAAAGGGAGTGTCGCAAGTGTCCTTACCAGGCACGGACCCGACCGGTCCGCTCAACGATGAAAGCTATATCCAACTGCTCGCGCCGGACGGAACGCGGACAGCCAGCAAGGAGCTCGACCCTTGGCTGGAGGATATCGACGGCGACCGGCTCGCCGGTCTGTACCAGGACATGGTGGTGGTCCGCCGGCTGGACCAGGAAGCCACTGCCCTGCAGCGGCAGGGAGAGCTGGCCTTGTGGCCGCCGCTGCTGGGACAGGAGGCCGCCCAGATCGGTTCCGGCCGAGCCTTGCGCAAGGATGACTTCGTCTTCTCCAGTTACCGGGAGAACGGCGTGGCCTACTGCCGCGGCGTGGACCTGACGGACATGATCCGGGTGTGGCGCGGCAACAGGCCATCCGGCTGGGATCCGTATGAGATCAACATGGCCGCCCCACAGGTCATCATCGGGGCGCAGACACTGCATGCCACCGGCTATGCCATGGCAGCCAAATTCGACGGCGACGACGCCGTGGCCGTCACCTACTTCGGCGACGGCGCCACCAGCCAAGGCGACGTGAACGAGGCCATGGTCTTCGCGGCGAGCTTCCAGGCCCCGGTCATCTTCTTCTGCCAGAACAACCAGTGGGCGATCTCCGAACCGGTCAGTCTGCAGGCTCAGGGCAAACTGTCCGACCGCGCGCCGGGATTCGGCATTCCGAGTTACCGGGTGGACGGCAACGACGTGCTTGCCTGTCTGGCCGTGACCCGCAAGGCGCTCGACCACGCACGCATTGGCGGCGGACCGTCCTTCATCGAGGCGGTCACCTACCGCATGGGGCCGCATACGACGGCGGACGACCCCACGCGCTACCGTGATGCCAACGAGCTCGAGGACTGGAAGAGCCGTGATCCGATCGACCGGCTGGCCGCCCTGCTGAGCGCCGAAGGGCTGCTCGACGAAGGGCTGCGGCAACGGGTCCAGAACGCCGCCGACGAGGCCGCCGCCGAGATGCGCGCCGGCTGCATCAACATGGCCGAACCTGGCGACCTTGAACTTTTCGACAACGTTTATGCCGCGCCGCACCCGGTGCTGGCCCGCCAGCGTCAGCATTATGAGCGCTATCTTGATTCATTCGAAGCTGCCGAAGGGGGCCACCGATGACCACCATGACGTTCGGGCGGGCCATCAACACCGGGCTGCGCAAGGCCATGGAGAACGACCCCAAAGTGGTGATCCTCGGCGAGGACATCGGCGCCCTTGGCGGGGTCTTCCGCATCACGGACGAACTGCAGAAGGACTTCGGGGCGCACCGGGTGATCGACACTCCGCTGGCCGAATCAGCCATCCTGGGCACCGCCGTCGGAATGGCCTACCGCGGCTACCGGCCGGTCTGCGAAATCCAGTTCGACGGGTTCATCTACCCGGCGTTCGACCAGATCGTCAGCCAGGTGGCCAAACTGCACTACCGAACCCGCGGTCGGGTCAAGATGCCGTTGACCATCAGGGTGCCCTTCGGCGGCGGCATCGGCGCGGCCGAACACCACTCCGAATCGCCGGAAGCGTATTTCACCCACACCTCCGGACTGCGTGTGGTGGCGGTATCGAATCCACAGGACGCCTGCACCATGATCCAGCAGGCCATCGCCAGCGATGATCCGGTGCTTTATTTCGAGCCGAAGCGTCGGTACCACACCAAGGGCGAGGTGGACGAGATCGCGTTGGAGGACGCACTGCCGATGGACAGGGCACGGGTGGAGGTGCCCGGAACCGACGTGACGCTGGTGACCTACGGCGCGCTGGTCCAGATCGCCCGCGAGGCCGCACAGGCCGCCGAAGATGACGGCGTATCGGTGGAAGTCATTGACCTGCGCTCGCTGTCGCCGCTGGACTTTCCCACCGTGGAGGCCTCCGTGCGGAAAACGGGCCGCCTGGTGGTGACGCACGAGGCGTCCAGGACCGGCGGGCTCGGCGCGGAAATCGCGGCCAGCCTGACCGAACGCTGCTTCTACTACCTGGAACACGCGCCGGTGCGGGTCACCGGGATGGACATTCCGTACCCGCCGGCCAAGATGGAGCGGCATCATCAGCCGGACCTGGACCGCATCCTTGACGGCGTGGACCGGGTGCTCGGCCGGCCCAACTCGCTGACCGGACTGGAGGACTGAACCCGTGGGGATCAAGGTATTCAAACTGCCGGATTTGGGCGAAGGGCTCACCGAGTCGGAGATCGTCAGTTGGCGTGTGGCCGAAGGCGATGCGGTGAAACTGAACCAGATCCTCGGCGAGGTCGAAACCGCCAAGGCGGTGGTGGAGTTGCCCTCGCCGTTCACCGGCGTGGTTCGGACGCTGCACGAAGGTCCGGGGACCACGGTCAGCGTCGGTGAACCGATCGTTTCCATTGAAGTGGAAGACCAAGGACAACCCGACGACGGCGGGAAGGCGCCGGGGGAGCCGGCGTCTCAGCGCCAGCCGAACCTGGTGGGCTACGGCGCTGCCGCCGAAAGGAACGGTCGACCGGCCCGACGCCCGCGCCGAACGGCTGTCGCAGCGGGCCCCACCTTGGCGCCGTCCGCTGCCGTCGGGACCGAACCGCAGGGAGCCGCCGCCGCGGCACAAGCGGGAACTGCGCGGATGTCCGCTGCCAGCGGGATCCAGGGCTTACTGACTGCGGCGCCGGCTGCGGAGCGGCCTCGCTCCACCCCACCGGTGCGGAAGCTGGCCAAGGATCTAGGCGTCGATCTGGCGAAGGTCGTGGGAACCGGCGAACGAGGGCTGATTACCCGGGACGATGTGCAGAATTTCCACGCCGTCGGCCGAGGGGCCCCGGCGCAGGCGCCGGCGGAGGCGTCGGCCCCCGCAGCAGCCGGCGGCTGGCTGGCCGGCGCGGCCGAGGTAGAGACGCGCATCCCGATTAAGGGAGTGCGCAAGCTGACGGCCGCGGCCATGGTGGCCAGTGCGTTCACCGCACCCCAGGCATCGGCGTTTCTGACCGTCGATGCCACGGCCAGCATGGAACTGATCCAACGGCTCAAAGGGCACAAGGCGTTCGCCGGGCTGAAGCTCACGCCGCTGACCATCGCGGCCAAGGCGGTGTGCCTGGCGTTGGCGCGCCATCCGGAACTGAATGCCCGCTGGGATGAGGCAGCCGGTGAGATCGTGCAGCAGAACTACGTGAACCTGGGCATCGCCGCGGCCACCCCGCGCGGGCTGACAGTGCCTAACATCAAGGGCGCGCACCGGCTGGATCTGCGCCGGCTGGCGGAGGCGCTGGGGGAGTTGGCCGAGACCGCCCGGGCCGGCAAAACCGCCCCGTCCGACCTGCGCGGCGGGACCATCTCGATTACCAACATCGGCGTCTTTGGCATCGATGCTGGCACGCCCATCCTCAACCCGGGGGAGTCCGCCATTCTGGCCGTCGGCGCCGTGCGCCGGCAACCGTGGGAGTACCGGGGTGAGGTGGCGCTGCGCGAGGTGGTGACGCTGAGCCTGTCCTTCGACCACCGGGTAGTGGACGGTGAGCAGGCAGGGCGCTTCCTTGCCGACGTCGGCGCCCTCCTGTCGGATCCCGGGATGGCACTGACCATGGTGTGAGGCACTCGGAACGAGGTGATGCACCGGCTTGCAGCAGGCACGACCCGGCTTGCAGCAGGCACGACGCCGGCTTGCAGCAGGTATGCCGCTTCAAGCCGGCGTGCCATCAGGCCAGTTCGAGGATCTCCTCGGTGACCACGGCGCCGCGCGCATTGGCGAATCCCTGGGCTTCGCCGACGGTGCGGAATCCCAGCTTGTGCAGCACCTTGACCGAGCCCAGGTTGTCCTTGACCACCCGGGCGCGGATGGGACGCTCGGTGAATTCCTTCAAAAACGCCTCGACGGCCGCGGTGGTGACGCCCTTGCCCCACTGCGACTTGGCCGTCCAGTAGCTGAGTTCCGGGTACCCTTCGTTCGGATAGGCCAGCACGCTTCCCACCACTTCGCCGTCGACAGTGACGGTGCGAACGGTGATGGTCTCGTCGTCGAGCAGGCTTTGCCAGTGCAGGTTGAAGACGCCGCGGTCAGAGGGGTTCTTGGCCGCGAAGGCGGCCATATGGTTGGCGTCGGGATCCTGCTGGTACTCGAAAAACTCGTCGAGGTCGGCAGGTTCTACAGGACGAAGCTCAATCACAGTAGACCTTTCGGCTAGTTGGTATCTGATACACCCTACTCGGCTTTCAATGCCGCCCATGCCATTTGTTCCAGCAGATTGCGGCGCCAGGCTTCCCGCAGCGGCCTGCTCCGATGGGTCGAATGCGGGGTCGAGTTGATCAGCCCGAAAGCGGCGTGGGCGCGGACCCTTAGCTGTGCCGCATCCGCCTCGGGCAGCAGCCGTGCCAGCACCGAAACCCACACTTCCACGTAGGTGCGCTGCAGCGTCCGCACGATGGCCGAATCCTCGGCGGGCAGGCTGTCCAGGTCTCTGTCGTGGACGCGGATCACGTCGGGATTTTTCAAGGCAAAGTCCACATGGAAGGCGACCAGCCCGCGGAGGGCTTCCTCGGCGTCGTGCCGGCTGGCCGCCACTTCCTGGCCGCCGTCCAGCAGGTCCTGGCTGACGCCCGTGAGCAGGGCGGCCAGGACGGCATGCTTGCTGTTGAAATGCCGGTAGACGGCAGGGCCGCTGACGCCCACCGCCGAGCCCAGGTCCTCGATGGAGACCCCGTTGAAGCCGCGCTCGGCAAAGAGGCGGGCGGCGGCATCCAGCAGCGCGGCCCGGCGGGTCGCCTTGGCCCGGCTGCGCCCGGTCTGCCGTATCTCGGCGTCGGCATGCGGTGCTATCGGCATGGGTGGGCTCCCTCGAGCAAATGCTGGATGAGTGCTGGACAAGACTGTCAGCGGCTATTAGCCTGATTTCAGTTAGTACAGACTAACCAAAATGCGTCTTGCAGGCCAGTTGTTTCTGCCGCGGTCGGCGGCGGGCTGCGGGGTGCGCAACGGCTTCGGCCAGGAAGGTGTCGATGGAGACACTGGCTTCCCGGGTGGACACTACCAGCGAAAGCTTCCGGACCAACGACGCGGAGCAGCGCAAGCTGGCGGCGGAACTACACGACCGCTTGGCCTCGGCTGCGCTGGGCGGGCCGGAGAGTGCGCGCGCGCGTCACCTTGCCCGCGGCAAGCTGCTGCCGCGGGAGAGGGTGGACACCCTGCTGGATGACGGCAGCCCGTTTTTGGAGATCGCCCCGCTGGCCGCAGAAGGCATGTACGACGGCGATTCGCCCGGCGCCGGGATGATCGCCGGCATCGGCCTGGTCCATGGCCGCCACGTGCTGGTGGTCTGCAACGATGCGACCGTCAAGGGCGGCACCTACTATCCGATGACGGTTAAGAAACATCTGCGCGCCCAGGAAGTGGCGCTGGAGAACAACCTCCCCTGCATCTACTTGGTGGATTCCGGCGGTGCGTTCCTGCCCAAGCAGGACGACGTGTTCCCGGACCGCGAGCACTTCGGGCGCATTTTCTACAATCAAGCGCGGATGTCGGCAGCAAAGATCCCGCAGATTGCCGCGGTGCTGGGTTCCTGCACAGCCGGCGGTGCGTACGTGCCGGCGATGAGTGATGAGACAGTGATTGTCCGCAACCAAGGAACCATCTTCCTGGGCGGCCCGCCGCTGGTAAAGGCCGCCATCGGCGAAGTGGTCACAGCCGAGGAGCTGGGCGGCGGCCAACTGCATGCGCAGACGTCGGGAGTGACGGACCACCTGGCGGAGAACGATCTGCATGCGTTGCAGATCGTCCGCGACATTGTCTCTACGCTGCCGTCCCAGAGGCCGGCGTGGGAGACGGCGGCCGTCGAAGAACCGGCAGTCGAACCGCAGGAGATCTACGGCGCCGTTCCGGTGGACGTCAATGCCAGCTACGACGTCCGCGAGGTCATCGCCCGGCTGGTGGACGGCAGCCGCTTCCATGAGTTCAAACGGGAGTACGGCACCACCCTGGTCACCGGTTTCGCCCGCCTTCACGGGCACCAGGTGGGGATCGTGGCGAACAACGGCGTGCTCTTTTCCGAATCCGCGCTCAAGGGCGCGCATTTCATCGAACTGTGCGACCAGCGCGGCATCCCGCTGGTGTTCCTGCAGAACCTCTCCGGCTTCATGGTCGGCCGCGACTACGAGGCCGGCGGCATCGCCAAGCACGGCGCCAAGATGGTCACCGCCGTCGCCACGGCCCGCGTGCCGAAGCTGACCGTGGTGATCGGCGGATCCTTCGGGGCCGGCAACTATTCCATGTGCGGACGCGCCTACTCGCCGCGCTTCCTCTGGATGTGGCCGGCCGCGCGGATCTCGGTGATGGGCGGCAACCAGGCCTCCTCGGTCCTGGCCACCGTCAAGCGCGACCAGATGGAGGCCCGCGGGGAGCAATGGAGCGCCGAAGCCGAGGAAGCGTTCAAAGCCCCCATCCGGGAACAATACGAAGTCCAGGGGAACCCGTACTATTCCACCGCCCGGCTCTGGGACGACGGCATTATCGACCCGGCGCAGACCCGCACGGTGCTGGGCCTCGCCCTCGATGTTTGCGCCAACAGTCCGCTGCCGGAATCCGCTTTCGGCCTGTTCAGGATGTGAGAGACGTGTTCGAGACCGTCCTGGTAGCCAATCGCGGCGAAATTGCCTGCCGCGTGATCCGTACGCTGCGCAGCATGGGCATCCGTTCCGCTGCCGTCTATTCAGATGCCGACGCCGGTTCCCGGCACGTGCGCGAGGCGGACATTGCGGTGCGGATCGGGCCCGCGCCGGCTGCGGAGAGCTATCTGCGCATCGACGCAGTCATCGAGGCGTGCAAGGCCACCGGTGCCGAGGCGGTGCACCCCGGGTATGGCTTCCTCAGCGAGAACGTGAACTTCGCGCAGGCGCTGGAGTCGGCGGGCATTGTCTTCATCGGGCCGAACGTCGGGGCGATCGGGATCATGGGGGACAAGATCCGCTCCAAAAACCATGTGGCGTCGCACGGGGTTCCGGTGGTCCCCGGGATCGATGAGCCCGGGCTCGACGACGACCGCCTGGTCCTGGCCGCCGAGAAGGTCGGTTACCCGCTGCTGATCAAGCCGTCGGCCGGCGGCGGCGGCAAGGGCATGGTGGCCGTGCAGCGGCCCGACGAACTCTCCGCCGCGCTCGCCGCCGCGCGGCGCGTGGCCGCCTCAGCCTTCGGCGACGACACGTTGTTCCTGGAGCGGCTGATCGCCCGGCCCCGGCACATTGAAGTGCAGGTGCTCTGTGACCAATACGGCAACGCCATCCACTTGGGCGAACGCGAGTGCTCGCTGCAGCGCCGGCACCAGAAAGTCATCGAGGAGGCGCCGTCGTCGTTGTTGGACGAAGCCACCCGCGCCAGGATCGGCGAAGCCGCCTGCGAGGCCGCCCGATCGGTGGACTATACCGGGGCCGGAACCGTAGAGTTCCTGGTCTCCGACGACACACCGGGCGAGTTCTTCTTCATGGAGATGAACACCCGGCTACAGGTGGAACATCCGGTCACCGAAATGGTGACCGGGCTGGACCTGGTCGAATGGCAGGTGCGGATCGCGGCCGGCGAGGTGCTCACGCTGGCGCAATCCGACGTCGTGCTGGCGGGACACGCGGTGGAAGCCCGCGTCTATGCCGAAGACCCCGCCCAGCAGTTCCTGCCCTCAGCCGGCACGGTGCTGGACCTTGCCGAAGCGGCTGGCGAGGGCATCCGGGTGGACAGTTCGCTGCTGCCCGGCCTGGCCATCCCCTCCGACTACGACCCGTTGCTGTCCAAGGTGGTCGCGTGGGGAGTGGACCGGCAGCAGGCCCTGGCGCGGCTGGACGGCGCACTGGCCGATACCAGCGTGCTGGGCGTCCACACGAACATTGAACACCTTCGCAGCCTGCTGGCCGACGACGATGTGCACGCCGGCCGGCTCGACACCACGCTGATCGACCGGAAGATCATGCACCAGCAGTTCCGGCGGCCCGACGACGCGGAACTGGCCGTGGCCGCGGTGTACTGGCTGCTCCGTGAACAGCAGACGCGGAGCCAGACCGCGGCGGCGGGACGTGCCGGGTCCGCCTGGCGGAGCAACGGCTGGCGGTTGAGCGGGCCGCGCCCGCGCACCGTCAGCTTCGACTTGGGCGGCGGCGAGCACCGGGAGGTGGCCGTGGCCTGGGCCGGGGAAGCGGCAGCGGACCCGCCCGGCGGTGCGGTGGTCAGCACAGGCGGCGGCAGCTACGCCGTCGTGCCTTCCCCAGACGGGCAGGCCGTTGAAATCGACGGGGTCCGCCGGCCGCTGCGCCACGCCTTCGGCGAGGACGGCGTGGTGTGGCTGGGCGATGCAGGCTGGTCGGCCCGGTTGGCCGTCCGCAGCCGGGAGAGCCGGCTGGCGGACGCGTTGGCTGAGGTCCAGCGGGCCGAAGGGCAGGTGTCGCCCGAGGTGCGCTCGCCGATGCCGGGCACGGTGACCTCGGTGGCGGTGGTTAGCGGCGAACAGGTCTCGGCCGGCCAGCCGCTGCTCACGGTGGAAGCGATGAAGATGGAACACCAGCTGAGCGCCGGGATCGCCGGCGAAGTCAGCATCAGCCTGAAACCTGGCGATCTGGTCAAGGCAGACCAGATTGTCGCCGTCGTGCGGGCAGCAGATCCTGTCCCAGAACATGAGCAGAAAGGGGCATGACCATGCCTGATTTTTCCCTCAGCGAGGACCATCAGGACCTGGTGGAGACGGTCCGCGACTTCGCCCGCGAGGTGGTCGCACCGGTCTCCGCCAAGCACGACGAGGAGCACAGCTTCCCGTACAAGGTGGTGGAACAGATGGGCGAGATGGGTCTGTTCGGGCTCCCGTTCCCGGAGGAATACGGCGGGATGGGCGGCGACTATTTCGCGCTCGCGCTGGCGCTGGAGCAACTCGGAGCGGTGGACCAGTCGGTGGCGATCACCCTGGAGGCAGGGGTCTCACTGGGCGCGATGCCGATCTACCGCTTCGGCACCGAGGAACAAAAACAGCAGTGGCTGCCGATGCTGGCCAGCGGCGAAGCGCTCGCCGGCTTCGGGCTGACCGAACCCGAAGCCGGCTCGGACGCCGGCGGCACGAAGACACGGGCCGAGCTGGTCGACGGGCAATGGGTGCTCAACGGGCACAAGGAATTCATCACCAACTCCGGCACCGAAATCTCCAAGCTGGTCACCGTCACCGCCGTCACCGGCACCTCCGAGCGCGCAGACGGCTCGGTCAAGAAGGAAATCTCCACCATCCTGGTTCCCACCGACACCCCGGGTTTCACCGCCGAGAAGGCGTACAACAAGGTGGGCTGGAACGCCTCGGACACGCATCCGCTCACCCTGGACCACGTGCGCGTTCCGGAGGGGAACCTGCTGGGAGCGCGAGGCCGCGGTTACGCCAATTTCCTGCAAATCCTGGACGAGGGCCGGATCGCGATAGCGGCGCTGGCCACCGGGGCGGCGCAGGGCTGCGTGGATGAGGCAGTGCGCTATGCCAAGGAACGGCAGGCCTTCGGCACCAACATCGGCGCCTTCCAAGCCATCCAGTTCAAGATCGCCCGCATGCAGGCCCGCGCGCACACCGCCCGGTTGGCCTATTACGACGCGGCCGCCCGGATGCTGGCCGGTAAACACTTCAAAACCCAGTCCGCGATTGCCAAGATGGTGGCAGGCGAAGCCGCCATGGACAACGCCCGCGATGCCACCCAGATTTTCGGCGGCTTCGGATTCATCAACGAGTTCCGGGTGGCGCGCCACTACCGTGATTCGAAGATCCTGGAGGTCGGCGAGGGGACCACCGAAGTGCAGTTGATGCTGATCGCACGCGAGCTGGGCCTGTAAACCGGTGATCGACCAGGGGCCTAACCGGTGATCGACCGAGGGCCGCCAGGCCCGCCGGTGATCGACCAGGGGCCGTCACCACCCCCCGGTGATCGACCAAGGGCCGCCAGACCCGCGTGGAGATCAGGGGCCGTTTGCACAAGACCGAGGAGGACTCAGTGATCAACAAGGTAGTAGCAACCGCCGCGGAGGCAGTGGCGGACATCCCCGACGGCGCCTCGCTGGCCGTGGGCGGCTTCGGCTTGTGCGGCATTCCGGTGGCGCTCATCCAGGCGCTGCACGACGCGGGCACCACGGACCTGGAAACCATCAGCAACAACTGCGGCGTGGACGACTGGGGGCTCGGCGTGTTGCTGGCGGACGGCCGGATTCGGCGCACCATCAGCTCCTACGTGGGCGAGAACAAGGAATTTGCCCGGCAGTTCCTGGCCGGCGAACTGGAAGTGGAGCTGACTCCGCAGGGCACGCTGGCGGAAAAGCTGCGGGCCGGCGGTGCCGGCATCCCCGCCTTCTACACCGCCGCCGGCGTCGGCACCCAGATCAGCGAGGGCGGCCTGCCGCGCAAGTACGACGCCGATGGGTCGGTGGCCATCGCCTCGGAACCGAAGGAGGTGCGCAGCTTCGGCGGCGCCGACTACGTGCTGGAGGAATCGTTGCGTCCGGATTTCGGGCTGGTCCACGCGGCCAAGGGCGATCGGCTGGGCAACCTGGTTTTCCATGCCACGGCAATGAACTTCAATCCGCTCTGCGCGATGGCCGGCAAGGTCACCATCGCCGAGGTGGAGGAGTTGGTGGAGCCCGGCGAACTGGACCCGCAGCAAATCCACACCCCGGGTATCTTCGTCCAGCGCGTGGTGCTGACGCCGGACGTGGAAAAGCGGATCGAAAAACGCACGGTGCAGCTGGCCGGCCAGGCCGCCGGCGCCAACGGGAAGTAGAAGGAGCACGCCATGGCACTGACACGCAACGAATTGGCCGCACGCGTGGCCCAGGAGTTGGAAAACGGGCAGTACGTCAACCTCGGCATCGGGATGCCCACGCTGATTCCAAACTACATTCCCGACGGCGTGGAAGTCATCCTGCATTCGGAAAACGGCATCCTGGGCGTCGGACCCTATCCGACCGAAGACAAGCTCGATCCTGACTTGATCAATGCGGGCAAAGAAACCGTGACGCTCAACCGCGGAGCGGCGATCTTCGACTCGGCAGCCTCTTTCGGCATGGTCCGCGGCGGGCACGTCGACGTCGCCGTCCTCGGCGCCATGCAGGTGGCGCAGAACGGGGACCTGGCCAACTGGATGATCCCGGGGAAGATGGTCAAGGGCATGGGCGGGGCGATGGACCTGGTCTTCGGCGCCAAACAGCTGATCGTCATGATGGAGCACGTGGACAAGAACGGGAACCCCAAAATCCTCATCGAATGCACGCTGCCGCTCACCGGCAAGGCGTGCGTCGACAAGATCATTACCGATCTTGCCGTCATCGACGTCACGGAGCAGGGCCTGGTACTCCGCGAGACGGCCCCGGGCGTGGACGTCCAGGACGTGGTGGCCGCCACCGGCGCCGAACTGAAGGTTGACCAGTTCCAGGCAGGTGCCCGGTGAACACCGACGCCGGGGCAGCGGCTACCCCCTCCGAAGCAACCGGCGCCCAGAAGGTGGTCATCCAGCGCGGACTGTACTTCGAGGAGATCGAGGCGGATGTCATCTACGCCCACCGCCCGGGCCGGACCGTGACGGAGGCGGACAACGTGCTCTTCACCACCGCCACCATGAACACCCAGGCCCTGCACCTGGACGCGGCCTGGGCGGCCGAGCAACCGTTCGGGCAGCGGCTGATGAACTCCATGTTCACCCTCGCCACGGTGGTGGGCCAGTCGGTCGGCCAGCTGACCCAGTCCACCATCGTGGCGCAGTTGGGCCTCACGGACGTGACCTTCCCGCACCCGCTCTACCACGGAGACACGCTGTATACGGAGACGGTGGTCACCGACAAGCGGCTTTCCAAGTCCCGGCCCGGCACCGGCGTGGTGACCATGCACCACACCGGCCGGAACCAGCACGGGGATGTGGTGGCCACCGTGACGCGCAGCTGCCTGATGTGGACGGCGGACGGCCACGCCGCCTCGATCGCGGGCTCGGAAACCAGCGACGCGGAATTGTGGGACGGCCGGCCCGAAGGCAGGCGCCGGTGACCGGCTTCGAGATGGGACCGGCCATCCTGTTCTGTCCGGCAGACCGGCCGGACCGCTACCTGAAGGCTGCCGAACGCGCCGACGCGGTGATCCTCGACCTGGAGGATGCGGTGGCGCCGGCGGAACGGGCGGCGGCCCGGGAAGCCATCATCAGCCAGCCGCTGGATCCGGCACGCACCATGGTGCGGGTCAACGCGGTCGGCACCGCGGACCACGCCCTGGACCTGGAGGCCGTCGGCCGGTCCGGCTACCGGAGCATCATGCTGGCCAAGGCCGAGGACGCCCCGGCGGTCGCGCGGCTGGGGGAGTATTCGGTGGTGGCGCTCTGCGAGACGGCGCTCGGCGTGATGCATGCTGCCGAGCTGGCCGGCTGCCCGAATGTCACGGCGCTGATGTGGGGCGCGGAGGACCTGGTCGCCTCGCTGGGCGGCAGCTCCAGCCGGTTCGCGTCCGGGACCTACCGGGACGTCGCCCGGCAGGCGCGCTCGCAGGTGCTGCTGGCGGCAGGGGCCCACGGCAAAGCGGCGATCGACTCGGTCTACATCGACATCCCGGACCTGGACGGGCTGGCGGCGGAAGCCGAGGATGCGGCAGCGTCGGGTTTTGCGGCCAAGGCGATCATCCATCCGAGCCAAGCTGAGGTGGTCAGGGGCGCCTACCGCCCCGGCCAGGCGGAGGCGGACTACGCGGCCGCCCTGCTGGCTGCCGCGGCCAACGAACCGGGGGCGTTCCGCTTCCGCGGCAAGATGATCGACGGGCCCCTGCTCAAACACGCGGAGCTGACCCTGCGGCGGGCCAACATTCGTTCCTAGCCGGTCAGCAGATAGAATTTCTCCGGCCGGCCGGCGGCGCCGTACCGCGGCGTGATCCGGGCCTGGCCGCGCGACACCAAGTACTCCAGATAGCGCCGCGCACTCACCCGTGCCAGTCCCAGACGTCCGGCGACTTCGGAAGCCGACGACGCAGCCCCGGTAGCGTGCAGGTCGGCGATGACAGCCTCAAGCGTGGGCAGGGACAGACCCTTGGGCAGTGGGACCGGCACTAGGGGGCCGGGGATAGTCGCAGCCGGGGCCCCGGCGCGGTGGCGGTGCCCGCCGGCAGCTCCCGGCCGTGTCTGGCCAGCGGCCGGGTCGGAGGAGTGGCCGGGCGTCCGACCTCCGCCGGCGCTGTGCGGCGACTCTCGGGCGGAGGCGCTGCCGGCGTCGCGCGCGGGGGCCAGCAGCCGGTCGATGCCGTCCTGGTCCAGTACGGCGGCCTGGCCGCTGCCGCTGATCTGCCGGCGGTGCTCCACGTAGGCATCCAGCCGGTCCATCAACACCCGGGCGGTGAACGGTTTGACCAAATAGTGCATCACGCCGCCCGCGATGGCCGCCCGCACCGTGTCCAGTTCGCGCGCGGCAGTGATGGCGATGACGTCGACCGGTTCGCCCGGCAGGTTGCGGACTGACCGCAGTACCTCGATGCCGCTCAGATCCGGCAAATGGATGTCCAGCAGCACCAGCTCGGGCCGTAGGGCCGCAATCATGGCCAGCGCGTCGGTCCCGGAATAGGCGGTGCCCACCGCGTCGAAGGCGCCGTGGGCCAGCAGGAAACCGGTGTGCACGCCGGCGACTTCCTTGTCGTCGTCGACAACGACGGTGCGGATCTGGTTCATGGGACCGCGATTCCTTGCGGGCGGGCGTTCGACGGGGTCGGCGAGAAGCTTACCGTGAACTCGGCGCCGCCGGAGGCCGACGGCGCAACCCGGGCCGTGCCGCCGCGGCGGGCAGCCACCCGGCTCACCAGGGCAAGGCCGAAGCCGCGGCTGCCCGGCAGCGCCGCTTCCTTGCTGGAGACGCCCGGTTCGAAGATGCGCCTCCGTTCCTCCGGCGGGATGCCGGGACCGTCGTCGGCGACCGTGATGGTGCACCCGTCGGCGCCCTCCGTGATGGACACGGCGATGGTTCCCCGCGGCCCCACGGCTTCCATCGCGTTGTCCACCAGGTTGCCCAGCACGGTGACCGCATCCGTTGTGCCGTCCGGCGCAAGCACGGATGCAGGATCAATCACCAACTGGATGCCCTTTTCGTCGCAAATGGTTGTCTTGGCCATCAGCAGGCTGGCGGCATCAGGATTGGTGATCCCCGGAGCCAATTCACCGGCCACCACGGAACCGCCGTGCCCGGACCGGGAGATGAAATCCACCGCTTGCTGCGTGCGTCCCAGCTCCAGCAGGCCGGAAATCACATGCATCTTGTTGGAGAATTCGTGCGCCTGCGCGCGCAGTGCCTGCGTGACGTCCCGCGCACCGTCAAGATCCTGCAGCAGCTGGTGCAGTTCGGTGCGGTCGCGCAGGATGAGCACACTGCCCACCCGGCGCGAGTCCACTGTGGCCGCGTTGGCCCGGGCCAGCAGCACGCGTTCGCCGGCGAGTACCGTTTCGTCGGCCCCGCCGTTGGCGGCCAGCATGGCAGCCAGCACTGGTTCCAGGATGGAGGTGGCCGGACGGCCCAGCGCGGCGTCGGAAACATCCAGCAGCCGTTTTGCCTCGTCGTTGAGCAGGGCGATGCGCCCGCGGTCGTCGACGGCCACCACGCCTTCGCCTATGCCGTGCAGCATGGCGTCGCGGGTTTCGAGCAGCGCGGCGATCTCTTCCGGCTCCAGCTGGTAAATCCGCCGCCAAACCAAACGCGAGATGTAGATGGCGCCCGCAGAGCCAACCAGGGCGGCGGCGATCAGCCACGCCAGCAGGACCGGCAGGTCGTCGTTCAGGTCGTCGCGCAGCGTGGACTCCAACGTTCCCACCGAGGCGGTGCCGATCACCGTGGCACCCGACCGGTCATAGATCGGCACCTTCACACGCCACGATTCGCCCAGCGTGCCGGTCTGCCGGCCAATGAAGGTCTCGCCGGACAGCGGGATCGACGGATCGGTGGAGACCATCTGCCCGATCAACGCCTGGTTCGGGTGCGAGTAGCGGATGCCGCGGTGATCCGTGACCACCACATACGTCACCCCGGTCGATTGCGCGATCAGCTCGGCGATCGGCTGGATGGTCTGGCTGGGGTTGGCGTCGTCGAAAGCCTCCACGATGGAGGGCAACTGCGCCACCGAGCGGGCCACGCCGACCATGCGCCCTTCGTAGGCATCCCGGATCTGCTGTTCCTGCATGGAAATGGCGACCGAACCTGCCACCAGCACGACGACGAGCAGGATGGACAGCTGCAGCACGAACAGCTGGGAGCGCAGGGACAAGGATCGGAACACCCCGCCATCTTCGCATGCTGTTACCTGCGCCACAGCGGTTTGCGCCTGAGACCACAATGACCAATACGGCCACAATGACCGCATTCTTCCGGTCTGCCGCACCGCTCCCTACGCTGGGGCGACGGCGTGGTGATGCCCATCACGCCGGTTGGAGGAGGAAGAACCCACATGAAGCTCGACCGTACGATGAGACGCCGTTCGGCCCTGATGGTCGCCGCGGCAGCATCCGCCCTGGTGTTGGCAGCCTGCGGCTCCACCGGCTCGACCGGCTCCACCGGTGCCGGCAACAGCTCCGAGGAAACCGGCATCGACAAACTCAACATCATTGTCCCGGCGGATCCGGGCGGCGGCTGGGACCAGACCGGCCGTTCCATGCAGAAGGACCTGCAGGAGAACGATCTGGTCTCCAGCGCCTCGGTGGTCAACATCGGCGGCGCGGGCGGCACCAATGGACTGGCGAAGCTGGCCACGGAACAGGACCCGAACACCCTGATGGTGATGGGGTATGTGATGGTGGGCGCAGTGGAGACCAACAAGTCCGCAAACCGGATCGAAGACACCACGCCGATCGCCCGGCTCACCGAAGAGCCGCTCGTCGTCGTGGTGCCGGCGGATTCGCCCTACCAGACCATTGATGACCTGATCGCCGACGTCAAGGCCAAGGGCAAGGGCGTCTCCATCACCGGCGGCTCGGCCGGCGGCGCCGACCACATCCTGGCCGGCATGATGCTCAAGGAAGCCGGCATCGGTGCCGACAGCCTGAACTACATTCCGTACTCCGGCGGCGGCGAATCCCTGGCAGCGCTGCTGGGCAACAAGGTTTCCGCCGGCATTTCCGGGGTGGGCGAGTACGCCGAGCAGGTCAAGGCCGGCAAGCTGCGTGCGCTGGCCGTCTCCGGACCGGAAAACGCCCCGCAGCTGCCCGAAGTCAAGCCGTTGAAGGAACAGGGCCTCGATCTGGTGCTGACCAACTGGCGCGGCGTGGTGGCTCCCGGCTCGATCGACGAGGCGCAGGCAGAAAAGCTCACCGCACTGGTGACCGAACTGCACGGCACCGACGCCTGGCAGAAGACGCTGACCACTAACAACTGGGCAGACGCCTTCTTGGCCGGCGAGGAGTTCGCCAGCTTCCTGACCGAGGACATCAAGACGGTCACCGCAACCCTGACGGATATCGGCCTGCTGAAGTAACCATGGGTTCTTCCACTACTGGAGCGGCCCGGGGCGGCAGCGATGCCGCCCCGGCCAAGCCGCTCGGAGAAATATTCTTCGCCGCAGTGATCCTGAGCATCGGGATCGTCGGCTTCGTCGCCGGGGCAGGGATCCAGACGCCCGACTCGGCCAGCGACATTGGTCCCCGGGCGCTTCCCTACCTGGTCTCCGGATTGCTGGTGATCGTCGGCGCCGGGCTGATCGTGCAGTTGCTGCGCGGCAAGACCGGCGAGGCGGATGAGGGCGAGGACATTGACCCTGACGTCCGGACGGACTGGTTGACCGTCGCCAAGATGGCGGGCACCGTCGTCGTGCATATTTTCCTGATTATTCCGCTGGGCTGGCCGATTGCCGCCGCGGTGCTGTTCTTCGGCGCCGCGTGGGCGCTGGGGGCCAAGCCGCTGTGGCGGGCAGCCGTGGTCGGCGTCGTCATGGCGCTGCTGCTGCAGTTCGCCTTCGGCGGGCTGCTCGGCGTCTCACTGCCCGCCGGTGTGCTCGAAGGGGTGCCGTTTCTGAATGGATAACTTCTACGCCCTCCTGGAGGGCTTTTCCGTGGCGATGCAGCCGATCTACCTGCTCTACGCTTTGGGCGGCGTGCTGGTCGGAACGGCAGTGGGCGTGCTGCCGGGCATCGGGCCGGCCATGACCGTTGCCTTGCTGATGCCCATTACGTACAGCTTGGAGCCGACGGCGGCGATCATCGTCTTCGCGGGCATCTACTACGGTGGTATGTACGGCGGGTCAACCACCTCGATCCTGCTGAACACGCCGGGCGAATCCGCTTCCATCGTCACGGCGCTGGAGGGCAACCGGATGGCGAAAGCCGGCCGTGGAGCCGCGGCGCTGGCGACGGCGGCGATCGGCTCGTTCATCGCCGGCACCGTTGCCACCGTGCTGCTGAGCTTCGTGGCACCCTATGTGGCAGCGTTCGCGGTGCAGATCGGCCCGGTGGAGTACGTGGCCCTGATGGTGGTGGCGTTCCTGACCGTGGGTGCCTTGCTGGGCGCCTCGGTGCTGCGCGGTCTCGCGTCCCTTGGCTTGGGGTTGTTCCTGGCATTCATGGGCGTCGACCTGATGACCGGGCAGCAGCGCTACACGTTCGGCAGCCCGTTCCTGGCGGACGGCATCGACGTGGTGCTGGTCGCCGTCGGGCTCTTCGCTCTGGGCGAGGCGCTGTACGTGGCCTCCCGCCTGCGGCATGGGCCGGTGAAGGTCATCCCGGTGACCGGTGGCTGGACGTCGTGGATGAAGAAGGAGGACTGGAGGCGGTCCTGGAAGCCCTGGCTGCGCGGAACCTTTATTGGTTTCCCGATCGGCACCATGCCGGCCGGCGGCGCCGACGTGGCCACCTTCCTGTCCTACGCGGCAGAGAAAAAACTGGCCAAGGGTACGCGCAAAAAGCAGTTCGGCCGCGGCGCGATCGAGGGCGTGGCCGGGCCTGAATCGGCCAACAACGCAGCCGCGGCCGGCGTGCTGGTACCGCTGCTGACGCTGGGCATCCCCACGACGGCGACGGCGGCCATGATGCTGGTGGCGTTCCAGCGCTACAACATCCAGCCTGGTCCGCTGCTGTTCGAGGTGGAGGGTGCCCTGGTCTGGGCGCTGATTGCCAGCCTGTACGTGGGCAACCTGATGCTGCTGGTGCTGAACCTGCCGCTGGTGGGCATGTGGGTGAAGATCCTGCAGATCCCGCGGCCGTACCTCTACGCGGGCATCCTGGTCTTCGCCGCCTTGGGCGCGTTCTCGGTGAACTTCACGCCGGTGGATGTGTTCGTACTGCTGGTGATCGGCGTGCTTGGCTTCTTCATGCGCCGCTATGGCTATCCGATCGCTCCGCTGGTGGTGGGCATGATCCTGGGCCCGATTTTCGAGAGCCAGCTGCGGCGTTCGCTGGCCATCTCGCAAGGCGACCCGCTGGCTTTGGTATCCACGCCGATCGCGGCCGGAATCTACATCTCGCTGGTGGTCATCTTTGTGCTGTCCTTCTGGATGAAGAAGCGCCAACGGCTGATGGAATCGGCAGTGCTCGACGACGAAAGCCCCCAGGGCAAGGAGGTCAGCGCATGAGCACGATCGTGGTGGGATATGTCCCCAACGCTCTGGGCGATGCGGCGCTGGCAGCCGCCATCGACGAGGCCGGCCGCCGGGCGGCCAAGCTGCTGGTGGTCAACGCCACCCGGGCAGACCGCTTGGTGGATCCCGGCTACGCCGACGCCGCGGACGTCACGCGACTGGAAGCTGTGTTGCGCGGGGCAGGAGTGGGCTTCAGCATTCGGCACGGAATTTCGGACGGACTGCCTGCCGAGGAAGTGCTGGACGCCGCCGAAGAGTCCGGGGCTGAGCTGATTGTCATACGGTTACAGGGGATAGCTTCGAGATCACCCCCTGTAACCGGTGATCTCGCGGCCAGAGGGTGATCTCGGTGCTACGTGGTGGTCCGGGCGCTACCGCGCGAAAGGCGCAAAAGAGTTCCTCGAAGCCAAGGGGAGATCCCGGCCCACCGGTGATCTTGCAGCCACGAACTTTTCGCAACAACGGGACGTCACCCGCGCCGACGGCCGGGCTCACTTGAGGGCGGCGCGGTGCTGGATAATTGACCGCATGGAGTTCCGCGATCCGCCCCAGGCCAACCCGCACCCCGCCCGACGCAAGGTGGTGCTGCTTGGCTCCACCGGCTCGATCGGTACGCAGGGCATCGACGTGGTGGACGCCGCCCCGGAACGCTTCGAAGTCACGGCGCTCGCCGCCGGCGGCAATCTGGAACTGGTGGCCCGGCAGGCGGTGCACACCCGGGCGCAGGCCGTCGGCGCCGCCGCCGGAACGGTGGACGACCTGGCGACGGCGATCAAGACGGCAGCGGCGGATGCCGGAGTGTCCGGCTACTTGCCGGAGCTCTTTGCCGGCCCCGACGCCGCGGCGAGGATCGCCGCCTGGCCGGACGCCGACGTCGTGCTCAACGGCATTACCGGGTCCATTGGGCTGGCGCCGACGCTGGCGGCGCTCGGAGCAGGGCACGTACTTGCCCTGGCCAACAAGGAGTCGCTGATCGCCGGCGGTCCGCTGGTCAAAGAGGCGGCCCGGCCGGGGCAGATCGTGCCGGTGGATTCGGAACACTCCGCGCTTGCCCAGGCGTTGCGCTCGGGCACGGCCGGCGAGGTGGACCGGCTGATCGTGACCGCTTCCGGTGGCCCGTTCCGCGGCTTCAGCAAGGAGCAGTTGCGCGGCGTTACTCCGGCGCAGGCACTGGCCCACCCCACCTGGGACATGGGCCGGATGGTGACCACCAACTCGGCGACCATGGTCAACAAGGCGCTGGAAGTCATCGAAGCGCATCTGCTCTTCGACGTTCCGCTGGACAGGATTGATGTGGTGGTGCACCCGCAGTCGGTGGTGCACTCGATGGTGCAGTTCACCGACGGCTCCACCATTGCGCAGGCCTCGCCGCCGGACATGCGCCTGCCGATCGCCCTTGGCATGGGCTGGCCGGAGCGCGTGCCCGGCGCCGCACAGCCCTGCGACTGGAGCCGGGCCACTAGTTGGACCTTCGAGCCGCTGGACGAGGAAGTGTTCGGCGCCGTGCGGCTGGCCAAGCAGGCGGCAGCCGGCGGCGGGACCTTCATGGCCGTCTACAACGCGGCCAATGAAGAGGCTGTGGACGCCTTCCATGAGGGCCGGATCCGCTTTGACCAGATTGTCGAGACGGTGGCGGCCGTGGTGGAAGAGCATGCGCCGTCCGGCGAACCGACAGTGGCTACGGTGCTGGCCGCAGAAGATTGGGCACGCTCGCGCGCCCACGAACGTTTGGCTATGTTGTGACCATTCTGCTTTTCCTTTTCGGCGTCCTCTTCGTGGCCGTCGGCATCGCCGTGTCCATCGCCCTGCACGAGGTGGGCCATCTGCTGCCCGCCAAGCTGTTCAAGGTGCGGGTCACCCAGTACATGGTGGGCTTCGGCAAGACCCTTTTCTCCCGACGGCGGGGCGAGACCGAGTACGGGGTCAAGGCCATCCCGCTGGGCGGCTACGTCTCGATGATCGGCATGTACCCGCCGGCCAAAGACGGCCATGACGGCGTCGGCGCGGTCCGGCGGTCCAGCACCGGAATGTTCCAGCAACTGGCCAACGATGCCCGGCAGGCGGAAGCGGAGCGGCTGCAGCCTGGGGACGACCACCGGGTGTTCTACAAGCTGCCGGTCTACAAACGCATCATCATCATGCTCGGCGGCCCGTTCGTGAACCTGGTTATCGGCACGGTGCTGATCGGCGTTGTGCTGGTGGGCTTCGGCACCGCGCAGGCCACCACCACCATTTCGCAGGTCAACAAATGCGTGGTCCCGGCGGCGCAAGCGGCCGAGACGGGGCAGACCGATTGCCTGCCCAGCGACCCCGAAGCCCCGGCGACGGCGGCCGGCATCCGGCCCGGCGACACGGTCACCGCCTTCGACGGCAAACCGGTCACCGACTGGTCCCAGCTGACCACCTGGATCCGCGAGGCCGCGGGGGAGAAGACACCGATCACGCTGCTGCGCGACGGTCAGGAAATCCGCACGAGCATCACTCCGATCCTCACCGAACGCCCGGTGTTCGACGACGCCGGACAGCCGCTGGTGGACAGCAGCGGCAAGGCGGTGACGGAGCAGGCCGGCTTCGTCGGCATGGGCGCCACCACGGCATTGGTGCCGCGGCCGGCCACCGAGGTGCTCCCGGCGGTGGGGGAGAACCTGCAGGCGATCACCGGCGTCGTGCTGCATCTTCCGCAGCGGCTGGCCGATGTGGCGGAAGCCGCCTTCAGCGACGCTCCGCGCGACCCGAACGGGCCGATGAGCGTGGTGGGCGTGGGCCGGATCGCCGGCGAAATCAGCGCGATGGACGAGATCCCCTTCCAGGCGCGGGCCGCCACGTTGATTGGGCTGGTCGGCTCGGTCAACCTGGCCCTGTTCGTGTTCAACCTGATCCCGCTGCTGCCGCTGGACGGCGGGCACGTGGCCGGCGCGCTCTGGGAAGCCATCCGGCGTGGCTTCGCCAAGCTGTTCCGCCGGCCGGACCCGGGACCGGTGGACATCGCTAAGCTGCTGCCGCTGACCTACGTGGTGGCGGTGGTGCTGATGGGCATGGGCGCGCTGCTGATCTACGCGGACATCGTCAAACCGGTCAACATCTTCGGGTGACGCCCTCACCGCGACAACCCCGCTGAACGCGGCGTCGCCGGATGCTGCTCCACCAAGTGCTGCCCTGCCAAAGAGCGACGGCGATTGCCGCCCCGGCATGGCGCGCCGCCAGGGGCTGGGGTGGCCGCGCGGCCGTGGTTAGACTGGCCCGAACCGGCGAAGGGAGCCACCTACCGTGAGTGCAGCACTGCGGAGAGTCCGTACCGAAGCGAGCATCCGGGCCGCCAGCCGGCCAGTGAAGGTGCGCGTCCGAGCGAGGGTTGGAGCCGGCATCGCCGGAGCACTGGCCGTGGCCCTGGCCTTGGCTGGCTGCACCGTTCCGGACGAAGGCCGCGGGCCCGGCTCTACGGCTGCGTCCAGTGCTGCGGCTCCGGAAGGGGTGCAGCTGAAGACGGGAGCGGCCCAGCCGCAGGTCATGCGCGGCTCCGATGCGGAAGCATCGCTGGCCGCCAGCCAGGCGTTGTTCGCATCCAGCCCGGTGGCGTTCGTGGCAGCGGCGGACGATGCGAAGGCTATTGCGGCAGCAGAAGCGGAGTCGGTGCCGCTGGGCGTGCCGCTGCTGCTGGCCGGCGAAGGCCTGGAAAGCGAGTTGGAGCGGCTCGGCGTGCGACAGGTGAAGGCCTTCGGCCAGCCGCCGGTCGAGTCCGGCGGTAGCCCCAGCAGCACGCCGGACGCAGTATCCATCAGTTCGCCCGACGGCGGTTCCGCCGCCGTCCCCACCGCCTCCGCTGCGGCTGCCGGGACCGGTTCCGGCGCAGATGCTGCCGCCGGCACCACGGGATGGGCCGCACTGCTGCCGCGGGTGGAGGTCCTGCCGCCGGACGGAGAACTTAATTTGCCCGACGCTGCGGCGGAGCCGGCGCGTGCCTCCGTGTTGATCGATCAGGACGGCGAGCAGGACTATCCCGCAACGCTGGCGGTGGCAGAGGCGGCTGGCGCACGTGTCTTCCAGGACCCGAAGGCGGATCCGCGGCAGAGCAGCGCAACCATCGGTTTCCTCCGCGAAGAGCCTGAGGCGCGGGTGCTCGGCATTGGCAAGGCGTTCGGCAACAATAAGACCTTCGGCCGCCGGGTCCAGGCGGCGTTGGAAGTGCCCGAACTACCCGGCGGGGGCCAACTGGCCTTCCCGTCCCGGAGGATGGTGGCGTTGTACGGACATCCTGCGGGACCCGCTCTCGGCGTCCTCGGCGAACAAGGCATTAAGGAGTCCATCCAGCGCGCCAAAAAACTGGCGAAGCGCTACCAGCCGCACAGCAAGGAACCGGTGGTTCCTGCGTTCGAAATCATCGCCACGATCGCCTCGTCCTCGGCCGGGAAGGACGGCGACTATTCGGCGGAGACGGATGTGGATGAGCTGCGACCCTGGGTCGATGCCGCCGGGAAAGCAGGCGTGTACGTGGTGCTGGACCTGCAGCCCGGGCGCTCGGACTTCCTGACCCAGGCCAAGATGTACGCGGACCTGCTCAAGGAGCCGCATGTGGGACTGGCGCTGGATCCGGAATGGCGGCTGCGCAAGGGGGAGCGGCACATGGAGCAGATCGGGTCGGTCAACGCCGCGGAGATCAACAAGGTCAGCGACTGGCTGGCGGCCCTGACGCGGAAGAACTCGCTGCCGCAGAAGGTGCTGATCCTGCACCAGTTCCAGTACCAGATGATTACGGACCGCCATAAGCTGGAGACCGGACACCCTGAGCTGGCCATGGTGCTGCACGCCGACGGCCACGGGAACCCCGGCCAGAAGATGGAGACGTGGCGGGCGCTCCGGCATGACCTGCCGAAAAATATCCGGATGGGCTGGAAGAACTTCTACGACGAGGACACCCCGACGTTCAGCCCCGAGCGCACCTACACCGAGGTGAAGCCGGCGCCCTGGTTCGTTTCCTACCAGTAACGTCCGCCATCCGGTTCAGTAACGTCCGCCATCCGGTTCAGTAACGTCTGCCAACCGGGGCCGGGTAAGGTGAAGGCCATGAGTGTTTTCGCCGTTGAGTACGTGTATGCCCCCGATACCGAGGCCGGCCGGGACGAGCACCGTCCGGCCCACCGCGCCTGGCTGGGAAGCTTCGTGGAACAGGGCCGACTGCTGGCCTCGGGACCGTACGCGGACGGCACCGGCGCGCTGCTGATCTTCACAGCTGAGAGCGAAAACAGCCTGCTGGATGAACTGAAGCAGGATCCGTTCAACGTCAACAACTTTGTCTCCGCGCTGAAAACCACCGAATGGGCGCCGGTGACCGGAGCCTTCGCCGCCTACGCATGATCCACACCACTCCCGCAGCATGTGCCATGGCCGTGCCGGCAGGGGGATAATGAAATCTGTTCAGCAACTGCCGACCGGCACATGGAGGACGTTTTGACCTCGGTCAATCTTGGAATGCCAGCTTCACCACCGCCTGTCCTGGCGCCGCGCCGGAAGACCCGGCAGATCAAGGTCGGGTCGGTCGGGGTCGGCTCGGACTCGCCGATCAGCGTGCAGTCGATGACCACCACGCCGACGACGGACATCAACGCCACCCTGCAGCAGATCGCCGAACTGACGGCGTCCGGCTGCGACATTGTCCGGGTCGCCTGCCCCAGCGCCGATGACGCCGAAGCGCTGCCGATCATCGCGAAAAAGTCCCAAATCCCGGTGATCGCGGACATCCACTTCCAGCCCAAGTACGTCTTCGCCGCCATTGACGCCGGCTGCGCCGCGGTCCGGGTGAACCCGGGCAACATCCGCAAGTTCGATGACCAGGTCAAGGAAATCGCCGCCGCAGCCAAGGCCGCCGGCACCTCGATCCGGATCGGCGTCAACGCCGGCTCACTGGACCCGCGGCTGATGGAGAAGTACGGCAAGGCCACCCCGGAGGCCCTGGTCGAATCCGCCGTCTGGGAAGCCTCGCTGTTCGAAGAACACGACTTCCACGATTTCAAAATCTCGGTCAAACACAACGACCCCGTGGTCATGGTCCGCGCCTACGAACTGCTGGCGGAACGCGGCGACTGGCCGCTGCACCTCGGCGTCACCGAGGCCGGCCCCGCGTTCCAGGGAACCATCAAGTCCGCCACCGCCTTCGGCGCGCTGCTCTCGCAGGGCATCGGCGACACCATCCGCGTGTCGCTGTCCGCCCCGCCGGTCGAAGAGATCAAGGTGGGCCTGCAGATCCTGCAGTCGCTGAACCTGCGTGAGCGTAAACTCGAAATTGTTTCCTGCCCGTCCTGCGGCCGCGCACAGGTGGACGTGTACAAGCTGGCCGACGAAGTCACTGCCGGACTCGAGGGCATGGAAGTGCCGTTGCGGGTGGCCGTGATGGGTTGCGTGGTCAACGGACCGGGTGAAGCCCGCGAGGCCGACCTGGGCGTAGCTTCCGGAAACGGGAAAGGTCAGATTTTCGTGAAGGGCCAGGTCATTAAGACTGTTCCGGAAGACCAGATTGTTGAGACACTCATTGAAGAAGCAATGAGGATTGCCGAGGAAATGGGTGACTCCGATGGCGAGAATGCTGTCAAGGGTAGCCCCGTGGTTAACGTCAGCTAGCCGAGAGCCAGCGGGTACGGCCGGTGCCGTACCCGCCGATCCGTATGCCGGGATCCGGCCGCTGGAAGATGCGGACACCGAGGCGCTCTGGGAACTGGTAGGCGCTGATCCGGTAGCCAATGTTTTTCTTGCTGCCCACTTGGAGTCCGCCGGTACCGCCGGACCCACCCCGTCCGGGGCCCAGATTTTGGGCATCTACGACGACGGTGCCCTCACCGGAGCCTGCTGGGCCGGGGTGAACGTGGTCCCGGTCGGGCTGGACGCCGAACAAGGCGCGCGGCTGGGCGCCCACTTGGCCGCCGGCAACCGCCGCATGTCCTCGATTTTCGGTCCGGCTGAAGGCGTGCTGGGCATCTGGTCGTCGTACCGGCACGCGCATCCGCGGGCCTTCGACGTCCGGCCCAACCAACCGTTGCTGGAGCTGCGGGGAACCCCGGCCGTGGCGGCCGATCCGCAGGTGCGGTATTCCACCGAGGACGATTTCGACGTGCTGGTGCCCGCCTGCGTGGCGATGTTCGAGGAAGAGGTTGGATACTCGCCGCTGGCCGGAGGGGGCCAGCACTACCGGCAGCGCGTGGCCACCCTGATCCGGAAGGGCCACTCGCTGATCCGGCGGGACAGCCACGGGCAGGTGGTCTTCAAGGCAGAACTGGGCAACGTCAGCGCCGCCGCCGTGCAGATCCAAGGCGTATGGGTGAACCCTGCCTACCGTGGCCAGGGCCTGGCCGCCGGGTGCATGGCCGCCGTCGTCGAGCTGTCGCGGAAACATGCCCCGGTGGCCAGCCTGTACGTCAACGACTACAACCACCGGGCGATGGCTGCCTATGCCTCGGTCGGTTTCCGGCAGGTCGGCACGTTCGCCACCGTGTTGTTCTAGATCCGCTCCAGCGGGCCGACAGGTCCTATCGGCTCCGCGTCGACGACATGCCGCGCGGTCACGCAGCCCACCAGGGCCAGCGCCACCAGGGACCGGCGGTTGTCGAAAGCAGGTCCGCGGAACCAGTAGATTAGAAGGCAGTTGTTTTCGCGGGCCGGTGCTGGCCCAAGCCTTGAGAAACGGATACTTGCAGTGGTTCTTCGCCTGTCCAGCTTGTTCCTGCGCACCCTGCGCGATGACCCGGTCGACGCCGAGGTGGCCAGCCATAAGCTGCTGGTGCGCGCCGGTTACATCCGCCGTGCTGCCCCCGGCATCTATTCCTGGCTGCCGCTGGGGTTGAAAGTGCTGGCCAAGGTGGAGGCCGTCGTCCGCGAGGAAATGAACGCCATCGGCGCCCAAGAGGTGCACTTCCCGGCGTTGCTGCCGCGCGAACCGTATGAGGCGACGAACCGCTGGACCGAATACGGCGAGGGGCTGTTCCGGCTGCAGGACCGCAAGGGTGCCGACTACCTGCTGGCCCCCACGCACGAGGAAATGTTCACCCTGTTGGTCAAGGACCTGTACTCCTCGTACAAGGACCTGCCCGTCACGCTGTACCAAATCCAGAACAAGTACCGGGACGAGGCCCGCCCACGCGCCGGACTGCTGCGCGGCCGTGAGTTCATCATGAAGGACTCCTATTCCTTCGACATTGACGACGAGGGCCTGGACGCCAGCTACGACGCGCACCGCCGCGCCTACCTCAGGATCTTCGAGCGCCTGGGCCTGGAAGTCGTGACGGTCAAGGCAACGTCCGGCGCCATGGGCGGGTCCAAGAGCGAGGAGTTCCTGCATCCCACCGAGGTCGGCGAGGACACGTTCGTCCGTTCCCCCGGCGGTTACGCAGCGAACGTGGAGGCCGTCGCCACCGTAGCGCCGGAGCCGATCGACTACGCAGATGCACCGGCCGCCGAGGTCAAGGACACTCCGGACACTCCGACCATCGAAACCCTCGTGGCCGCGGCCAACCAGCTGGCACCCCGCGCGGAGGGGGAGTGGACTGCCGCCGATACGTTGAAGAACGTGGTTTTGGTGGTCAAACTGCCCACCGGCGAGCGGACCATCGTGGTGATCGGGGTGCCCGGCGACCGCGCCGTCGATCTGAAGCGCGTCGAGGCGAACATCGGCGCCTTCCTGCCGATGGGTGGCGAAGTCGAGGTTGAGGCTGCCTCGGAGGACGACCTGAAGCAGCACCCCGGCTTGGTCAAGGGCTACATCGGTCCGGGCAACAGCCTGGACGCCGCGGTGCTGGGAACCGAGTCAGCCACCGGACTGCTGTACCTGGTGGATCCCCGGGTGGTGCCGGGCTCCCGCTGGATCACCGGCGCGAACCAGGACGGCAAACACGTGTTCGGGCTGGTTGCCCGCCGCGATTTCGGTTGGGACGGCGTCATCGAGTCCGTCGAGGTCCGTGAAGGCGATCCGGCTCCCGACGGTTCCGGTCCGCTGGAGGCGGCCCGCGGCATCGAAATGGGCCACATCTTCCAGCTCGGCCGCAAGTACGCCGAAGCGCTGGGGCTGCAGGTGCTGGACCGGAACGGCAAACTCGCCACTGTCACGATGGGTTCCTACGGCGTCGGTGTCACCCGCGCGGTGGCGGCACTTGCCGAGGCGAACCACGACGACAAGGGCTTGGTCTGGCCCCGCAACGTGGCCCCGGCCCACGTGCATATTGTCGCCACCGGCAAGGGCGAGGACATCTTCGAGGCGGCCAACAAGCTGGCCGAGGAGCTGTCCAGCGCCGGCGTCGAGGTCATCTACGACGACCGGCCCAAGGTGTCCCCGGGCGTGAAGTTCTCTGATGCCGAACTGATCGGCGTGCCCACCATCGTGGTGGTCGGCCGGGGCCTGGCTGACGGCGTGGTCGAGGTGAAGGACCGGGCCACCGGCCAGGCCGAAAACGTGCCGGTGGGCATGGCGGCTGCGCACTTGGCCGCCCTCGCCGGGAAGTGATCTCAGGACTCGAAGAACTGCAGTTTGCCACCCTCGCCCTCGTGGTGGTGGCTGGCTTTGCTGCGGGCTGGGTGGACGCGGTGGTGGGAGGCGGCGGCCTGATCCAGCTGCCGGTCCTGCTGCTGGTCCCCGGAATCAGCCCCGTCCAGGCGCTGGCCACCAACAAAATGGGGTCCATTTTCGGCACCACCACCAGCGCGGTGACCTATTACCGCAGGGCGCATCCCGACCTGAAAACCGCCCTGCCGATGGCCGGCATCGCGCTGGCGGGCAGTTTCGGCGGCGCCATCGTGGCCACCGTCCTGCCGGCCGAGGTCTTCAAGCCGATCATCGTGGTGGCGCTGATTGCGGTGGCAGTGTTTACCGCGCTGCGGCCGACGGCCGGGACCTTGACGCAACTGCGGTACAAGGGCGTCCGGCATCTGGGTGCCGCGGCGGGGATCGGCCTGGTCATCGGTTTCTATGACGGGCTGATCGGGCCCGGCACCGGCTCGTTCCTGATCATCGCGATGGTGGCGGTGCTGGGCTACAACTTCTTGGCCTCCAGTGCCAAGGCCAAGATCGTCAACATGGCCACCAACCTCGGCGCCCTGGCCTTTTTCCTGCCCAGCGGCGCGCTGCTGTGGGGGCTTGGGTTGGTCTTGGGCCTGGTGAACATGGCCGGCGGCTACGTCGGCGCCCGGATGGCCGTCTCGCAGGGCAGCAAGTTCATCAGGGTGGTCTTTTTGTTCGTCGTCGCCGCGTTGATCCTCAAGCTTGGCTATGACGTGCTGCAGGAGAACGTGCTCGGCCGTTGAGCAGCGGCAACCGGCGGCGCCAGCCGGGCAGCGCCAGCCGGGCCGCTCAGCCCTACCGCTCAGGCAGGTGCCGCCAGGGCGTGCGCCGCCGGAAGCTCCGGCAGCGTCCTGCCGGCCAGCGTGGAGGCGACCCAGAGCGAGCGCTCGGCGTCGCCGGTCGCGCGGTGCAGCAGGTAATCCAACGCGTTATCCACTTCGCGCACCACGGCCCATTCGCGGGCGGTGTCCGGGTCCAGTCCAGCCGCCTCGGCCAGCTCCAGGCAGCGGGCGTGGAGATGCCGCCCGGCGTCGGCGGCAGCCAAATCTGCGATCCGGTTCCACAGCATCGGCGCGACGGCGAATTCGGCGTCGCCGATCAGCGGCTTGGGGTCGATGGCGGCAAAACGGTCCGGGGCGTCAAGCCGGGCCAGAATGTTCCCATAGTGCAGGTCGCTGTGCAGAAGCACGTCGCGGTCCTCGCGCCGGCCGACGCTGCCACGGACTTGGCAGACCTCCAAGGCACACTCCAGCAGCCAGGCCGGGAACGGCTTGCCCAGTTCAAGCCAACGGGCCGGCAGGGTGTCCGTCCATTCTTCCGCCAAGGCCGACACCTGGTCGAAACTGCCGGCCGTGCGGGGCACCCGGGGCCGCTGCAACTGCCGGACCAGACCGCCCCAGATGCCGGTGGTCTCATCCAGTGCCACTGCGGAGAGCGGGCGGGCTGCATCCAGGCGTTCCAGCAACAGCACGAAGGGACCGCGTTCGGCCAGCAAACGGACGGCGCCGCGGCCGTCCCAGAGTTTGAGGGCCCGGGCTTCGCCGTCGGCCTCTGGATGTGGGAAAGTCAGCTTCAGCGCTGCCGGCGAACCATCGGACGCCAGCACGGGGAAGACCGCCGCAGTCTGGCCAAACCACGGCCCGCCGGGCACAGCCCGCAGGTTCCAGTCCAGCATGGTCTGGGCATAGAGGCTGTTGAAGCCCCGCAGCCACTCCCGGCCGGCAGCGGAACCGGCTGCGCTGCGGCGCAGTCCCGGGGGCAGGTCAACGTCGGCGGTCACGGGGCGGTGGACGGAGCAGCCAGCAACTCGTCGTCCAGGCCCGGCGCCGGCAGCACCACTCCGGTTGAGGCTGCGAGTTCGGACGTCGCCTCCGCGAGTCCGGCCACCGCATGTTCCCGGATTGTCCCGTCGCTCAAAGCGACCACATCGGCCAGTGGGGCGAGGGCAGCGTCTTCCGCGTCCTCAAGGGCCGGCAGCGGATCGCCGGCGAACTCGTCACCCAGGACGTAGACCGGTTCGGGCAACGGCAGCTCAAGGCACTCGGCCGCCGCCAGCGACCGCCAGTGCGCCGCGGAGTTCGCGTGGGCGGCCAGCCGTGCCGCGGCTGCCGCCCGCTCCGCGCCGGCGAGGCGCGGCAGCACCGTTTCGTAGGCGTAGGCCAAGCGTTCCTGGCTGAGTACGACGACGGCGATGGCCTCCGCCGCCGTCGGCGGAGCGGGCGTTGCCGACCCGCTTCCATCGTGCTCAGGGTCCGCGGCAGGACAACCGGCCGGTTCCAGCGGCATTTCCGGATCCTTCCAGGGCTGAGCCACGTCGGTTCCGCCGGGCAGTGTCTGGGCCTGGGCGTAGAGGGCAGAACCGATCGACGCGAGCAGCCGGGCGAGTCCCGGATCGGTTGTTCGGGCGTCCGCGAGCAGACCGTCGGCCAGTTCGGCCAGGTCCTCGGCTCCGGGCTGTTGCGCCGCAGACGGTGCGCCGGAGTCCGCGGCGGAAGGAACTGCGGTGGTCGCAGCGGCTGCCGGGGAGCCCGAGGGCCACGACGTGGTCAATGTCAGCAGGTCCGCCTGGCTCCGGAGCAGGTCAGCGGTGCGGGAGCCGCCGTCGTCGTGCTCCTCAAAGGCGGCCGCCAGGCCCTCAAGCCCTGCCAAGGCGTCCAGGCGCGCCTGCTCCGTGCTGCTCGGCGGTGGCGCGGAAGCGGTGATGCTCGCCACCACGGTCCCGGTGCTGACCACGATCGCCGCGGTGAGCAACAGCAGCGGCACCCGGCGCCAGGCCCGGGATGGCGTGGTTGGTCCGCTGTCCCGGCGCCTTGAAGTAGATCCCACAACTGATGATGATGTCACGGGTTCGGCGTCCGCTGCACGGCCGGGCGGCAGCTGCTGGCGGCGGGAAGCCACCAGTCACGGTAAAGTCGCTAGTCTAGAAGTCAGACTCACCAGAACAGGGAGACAGCATGGCCCAGCGGCGCAACCACGGCGGCGTGCCCACTACCGGAGGGAAATCCGGTACCGACACGTTCGCGGAGGCCGCACGCCTGAAAGAGCTGCTGGAACAAGCCGTGGCATCCCACGGACTGTTCCTCGAGGACGTGGAGATCCGGGTTGCCGGGGCCCTCCGCACCCTCCACGTCATCGTTGACCTGCCTGAAGACCAGACCGGTGGCGTGGGGCTGGACGCCATCGCCGAGGTTTCGCAGACTCTCTCCAAGACTTTGGATGAGGACCCGCAGGACGACGGCCGGCCGTACAGCCTGGAGGTCTCTTCGCCGGGCCTTAGCCGGCCGCTGACGCAGCCGCGCCATTGGCGCCGGAACGTGGGCAGACTGGTCAAGGTCAAGCTGGTGGCCGGCGACGACATCACCGGGCGCGTCCTGGAAGTTGGCACCGACGGCGTGACCGTGCGGCCGGAAGAAGCATCGAAAAAGGGGATGAAGCCCCGCCCCGGCGAACCGGTCCAGGTGAAATTTGCGAACATCCGCTCCGGCAAGGTGGAAGTCGAGTTTGCACGGTTGGACGAAGATTTGGCTGCCGAGGCGAACGGCGAGCCGGCGAATGAGGAGGAGGCCTGAGATGGATATCGATATGAGCGCCCTGCGGCTGCTTGAGCGCGAACGCGAAATTCCGCTGGACCTGCTGATCCCGACGATCGAGCAGGCCCTGCTGGTGGCCTACCACAAGTCCCCGGGCTCGATCGAGCGGGCCCGCGCCGAGCTGGACCGCAAGAGCGGCCACGTCACCATCTGGGCCGCAGAGCTCGACGACGACGGCACCGTGGTCGGCGAGTTCGACGACACGCCCAGCGGCTTCGGCCGGATCGCCGCGAGCACGGCACGCCAGATCATCCTGCAGCGTCTGCGCGACGCCGAGGACGACAACGTGCTGGGCGCTTTCCGCGGCAAGGAGGGCGAACTGGTCTCCGGCTTGATCCAGCAGGGCCACAACCCGCATATGGTCCAGGTGGATCTGGGCACCGTGGAAGCACTGCTGCCGCCGCCCGAACAGGTGCCGGGGGAGAGCTACCTGCACGGCACCCGCCTGCGTGCCTACGTGGTGGACGTCCACCGCGGCATGAAGGGTCCGTCGATCACGCTGTCCCGTTCGCACCCCGGGTTGGTCCGCAAGCTCTTCGAACTTGAAGTACCCGAGATCGCGGACAAGAGCGTGGAGATTGTTGCCCTCGCCCGCGAGGCCGGACACCGGACCAAGATCGCGGTCAAGGCCAATGTGCCAGGGCTGAATGCCAAGGGCGCTTGCATCGGCGAAATGGGTTCGCGCGTGCGGGCAGTGATGACCGAACTGCACGACGAGAAGATCGACATCGTCGACTTCAGCGAGGATCCCGCGACGTTCATCGCCAGCGCGCTGTCGCCCTCGCGGGTCAGCTCGGTGACCATTACGGACGCCGAGAGCCGTTCCGCACGCGTCGTGGTGCCCGATTACCAACTCTCCCTGGCCATCGGCAAGGAAGGGCAGAACGCCCGGCTTGCCGCTAAACTGACGGGTTGGCGGATCGATATCGTGTCGGACGCTGCCACCGCCGAACAGCGGCGGTAGAAGCGAAGACCAACCAGGCCACACGCCTGAAACACGCCCGGTTCGTTGGCCGGGCACTGGAAGCGGTAGAATATCCATGGCCGGGTTTCCCGACAGTCACAAACCCCTGCAGATGCGCGCCCACAAGGCCGCGCCGCCACAGCGGACCTGCATAGGCTGCCGGCGCCGGGAAGACCAGGCCGTTCTGCTGCGGCTGGCAGTCGAGGAAATCGGTGGCGTTGCCACCGTGGTCGTCGATCCTGTCCGCCGCAGACCCGGACGCGGTGCCTGGATGCACCGCGAACCGGAATGTGTGGAGCTGGCAGTCAAGCGGCATGCCTTCGGCAGGGCCTTCCGGGCCAAGGTCGACAGCACTGCTGTGGTAGACCAGCTCCGTGCTCACGACGAGGCCGCCATCACGGCCGGCCCTCGTCACCCCAACCGTCCAACCTGAAAGCGGGTCAGAAAACTGATGGAAACCCGATGAGTGCCAAGTGATGAGTACTTCATTGTGCTCCGCCCGCGGTATTTCAGCCGATTCTGCTGAAAGCCGCAGCAAGAAATAGACGGTTCGTGCCCGGCAGCCCTGCCTCGTGCGGACCGAGACAGGAGAAATGTGGCCAAGGTCCGCGTACACGAGCTGGCAAAAGAGCTCGGTATTACCTCGAAAGACGCAGTGTCCAAACTGCAGGAACTGGGCGAATTCGTCCGTTCCGCCTCATCCACCATTGAGGCCCCCGTCGTGAAAAAACTTCGCGACGCCTTCCCCGCTGCCGCTCCGAAGAGTGAGCCGGCGGCCCCCAAGACAGCACCCAAGCCCGGCGCCAAGCCCGCTGCGAAGGCAGCTCCGGAAACCCCGGCGGCGGCACCGGCTCCGGCAGCGCCCGCTGCACCGGCACCCGCTGCACCGGCTCCGGCAGCACCGGCTCCGGCAGCTCCGGCGCCAGCACCGGCCAAACCGGCTCCGGCTCCAGCAGCTCCTGCTGCCGAAGCGGCCCAGGCTCCGGCACCGGCTGAGGCTCCGGCCGCCAAGCCCGCCTCTGCAGCTCCGCGTCCCGGCAGCCCCGCCGCCGCACGTCCGGGTGCTCCGCGCCCCGGTGGACCGCGTCCGGGCAACAACCCGTTCGCCACGTCGCAGGGCATGCCCCGCGGCCGTGGCGGCGACCGCGATGCCGAGCGTGCACCGCGTCCGGGCAACAACCCGTTTGCAACCTCGCAGGGCATGCCCCGTCCGGGTGGCCCGCGTCCTGCTGCCGGCCAGGGCGGTCCGCGTCCGGCGGCACCCCGTCCCGGTGCCGCGGCACCTCGTCCGGGTGCACCGCGTCCGGGCGCACCTCGCCCGGGTGCTCCGCGTCCCGGTGGTGGACCCGGTGGAGCCCGTCCGACTCCCGGCATGATGCCCAACCGTACCGAGCGCCCGGCCCCGGCCGGTCGCGGTGGTGCTCCGGGCCGTCCGGGAGCCCCGGGCAGCGCCCCGGGCCGTCCCGGTGCCGGCGGAGCGCCGGCCGGCGGTGGCTTCGGCAAGGGAGGCCGCGGTCGCGGCGGTACCCAGGGCGCCTTCGGCAAGGGAGGCGCCGGCCGCGGCAAGCAGCGCAAGTCGAAGCGCGCCAAGCGCCAGGAACTGGAGCAGATGAGTGCTCCGTCGCTGGGCGGTGTCTCGGTACCCCGCGGCGACGGCAACACCGTTGTCCGGCTGCGCCGCGGCTCCTCCATCACCGATTTCGCCGACAAGATCGAGGCGAACCCGGCCGCGCTGGTCACCGTCCTGTTCCACCTTGGCGAGATGGCCACGGCCACGCAGTCACTGGACGAAGACACCTTCGAACTGCTGGGCGTTGAACTGGGCTACAAGATCCAGGTTGTCTCGCCGGAAGACGAAGAGCGCGAACTGCTTGACTCGTTCGACATCGACCTCGACGCAGAGCTTGAGGCCGAGGGCGAAGACGACCTGGAGAAGCGCCCGGCCGTTGTCACGGTCATGGGCCACGTCGACCACGGTAAGACCCGCCTGCTGGACGCCATCCGCAACACCCAGGTGGGCGAAGGCGAGCACGGCGGCATCACCCAGCACATCGGTGCCTACCAGATCGACTTCCAGCACGATGACCGCGATCGCAAGATCACCTTCATCGACACCCCGGGCCACGAGGCGTTCACCGCCATGCGTGCCCGCGGCGCGAAGGTCACCGACATCGCCATCCTGGTGGTGGCCGCGGACGACGGCGTCATGCCGCAGACCGTGGAAGCCCTGAACCACGCGCAGGCGGCCGGCGTGCCGATCGTCGTCGCGGTGAACAAGATCGACAAGGACGGCGCCAACCCGGAGAAGATCCGTGGCCAGCTGACCGAGTACGGCCTGGTTCCGGAGGAATACGGTGGCGACACCATGTTCGTTGACGTGTCGGCCCGCGAGAGCCTGCACATCGACGACCTGCTCTCCGCCGTGCTGCTGACCGCGGATGCTGCCCTGGACCTGCGGGCCAACCCGAACAAGGACGCCCGCGGTATCGCGATCGAGGCGAACCTGGACAAGGGCCGCGGCGCGGTGGCAACCGTGCTGGTCCAGTCCGGAACACTGCGGGTGGGCGACGCGATCGTCGCCGGCAGCGCCCACGGCCGCGTGCGCGCCATGTTCGACGAGGACGGCGCCTCGGTCACCGAGGCCGAACCGTCGCGTCCGGTCCAGGTGCTGGGCCTGTCCACGGTGCCGCGCGCCGGCGACACCTTCCTGGTGACCGACGACGAGCGCACCGCCCGCCAGATCGCCGAGAAGCGCGAGGCTGCGGACCGCAACGCCGCGCTGGCCAAGCGCCGCAAGCGCATCAGCCTGGAGGACTTCGACAAGGCTGTGGCAGAGGGCAAGGTCGACACGCTCAACCTCATCCTCAAGGGCGACGTGTCCGGTGCCGTGGAGGCCCTGGAAGACTCGCTGCTCAAGATCGATGTGGGCGAGGACGTCCAGCTGCGGGTTATCCACCGCGGCGTCGGCGCGATCACGCAGAACGACGTCAACCTGGCCACTGTGGACAACGCCATCATCATCGGCTTCAACGTCAAGCCCGCCGAGCGGGTGGCGGAACTGGCCGAGCGCGAAGGCGTGGACATGCGCTTCTACTCGGTCATCTACTCGGCCATCGATGACATTGAGCTGGCGCTCAAGGGCATGCTCAAGCCGGAGTACGAAGAGGCGCAGCTCGGCACCGCCGAGATCCGCGAGATCTTCCGCTCGTCCAAGTTCGGAAATATCGCCGGCTCCATCGTCCGCTCGGGCACCATCCGCCGTAATTCCAAGGCGCGAGTCACCCGCGACGGCAAGGTCATCGGTGACAACCTCACCGTCGATTCGCTCAAGCGGTTCAAGGACGACGCGACCGAGGTCCGCGAAGGATTCGAATGTGGTATCGGACTTGGGTCGTTCAACGACCTCAAGGAAGGCGACATCATCGAAACCTTCGAAATGCGCGAAAAGCCGCGCGTCTAGCAGTCGGCTTGCAGCGGGCGTCTGGTGGCATCGCCACTGGGCGCCCGTTGTGCCGCCATCATCACGAGAATTGAGGAGGGGTCATGGCAGACCCAGCACGCGCCGCCAAGATGGCCGACCGGATCAAGGTTGTGGTGGCCCAGGCGCTCGAGCGCCGGGTCAAGGATCCACGCCTCGGGTTTGTGACCATCACCGACGCCCGGGTGACCAACGACCTGCAGCACGCCACCGTCTACTACACGGTCTTCGGCAACGACGAAGAGCAGGACGGCACCCGCAAGGCACTTGAATCCGCCAAGGGCATCCTGCGGGCAGAAGTAGGCCGGAACATCACGGCGCGGCTGACGCCCACGCTGGAATTCGTCCCGGACGAAATCCCGGTGAACGCCAGCCACCTGGAGGAACTGTTGCGGACCGCGAAGGCCAAGGACGCCGAGGTGGCAGCCATGGCCGAAGGAGCCGCCTTCGCCGGGGGAGAAGATCCCTACCGCAAGCCCGGTGACGAGGACGAGGACGAATCCGGCAACGGATCGCGCCCGGCGTAACCATCCACCGCACGACGACGGTGGGCCACCTGCAGAGCGCGGGCGGCCCACCGTTGTTGGTTGTACCGGCTCTCTGAAGCGTCAGCGCAGCCTGATCCGGATGACCTTGCCTGCCGGGGGTGTTCCCCCGGCGAAGTCAGGCAGGGCATGCGTCGTGGCGTAGAGCCGGTTGTCGTGAATCTCCACGGCAGCCGGGGCAGTCGTCTCGAGGAAAGTCCGCGCCTTGTGGTGCCCCTTCTGCACCACGGAGATCTTGTTGCCAAACATCTCGGCAACGTAGATGTCGCCGCGTGAACTCACGGCCAGGTTCGTGGCACCGGAGAAGCCGCTGGCCAGCTGCACCGCTTTGCCCGTTTTCGAATGGACCTTAAACACCCGCCCCTGCGAGCCAAGGCTCCCGTCTTCCGGACCCCCCGGCAACGCCGTGACGTACAGCCAGCCCCGCTGGCCAAACTCCACATCTGTAGGCACCGGCTCCAGATAGTATTTCTCGCCCACCACGCAGTCCGGCAGGCCCATGCCCGCCGCCAGCACTGCGCTGACCCGAATGGCTACCGCCGGCAACACTGCCACGGTGCTGACCCGCTTGCTGCGCTTGTCCACTTTCAGGATCGTATTGGCACCGGCATCGGCAACGTAGATGCTGTGCTTGTCGGCGGCGGTTGCGTAGGCATGGGAGTCAACCTGCCCTTTGTACTTGGCTTGGATCCCCGCGGGTATCTGGTCCAGGCAGCGTTGGTCCCGCACATTGCGGAATCCGTACGTGACACGGCCGTCGGGATTCCGTTTGGCCTCATAGGCGGCAACATCCGCGATCTTCTGCGGAGTGGCTTTGCGGTGGTTGCCCAGGGACTTGACCCACTGCTCGTTCGGTGCCCCGTCCATGCCGCCGGCGGCTTCGGAGAAGTAGACGGTGTCCCGGTAGAGGGAGACGGATCCAACCTCGGGGCCGCCGGACCTGTGCAGCACCTTGGGGCCGGCGTGGGACTGAACCTTGTTCAGGATGCCGGCGAAATTCTGGCTGACAAAGAGCCCATGCCGTCCGGCAGCAAGGCTCAGCGGGGAAAGCAGGCCGTCGGACAGCGTGCTGGTTGCCGGTGGTCTATGACTGTTGCGGGCGGCGGATGATGCCGGCGGCAAACCGGTGCTGAGCGATAAGCCAAGCACCAAGGGCAGGGCAAAATAGAGTTTTGGTATCTTCACGGAGCACCTCAGAAGTCTCGCAGGCCGATGAAATGACTGGAGGTAGAGCGCAAGTGATGCCGAAAAGGCGACCGTGCCGTAGGCCCTTTGACATTCCCCTCGGGCCCGAGTGCGGCACGCAGTGAGCTCAAGCTAGTGGGGCCCACCGGGGCTGTCAACGATTCATGCTTTAAGCCCGGAGGGCAGACCCGCATCCGGGACGCCATATACTGAAAGGCGTGACTTCTGGCCTGCTCCGCTCTGGACTCATCCTCGTCGACAAGCCGCAGGGGTGGACCAGCCATGACGTGGTTGGACGCATGCGCCGACTGGCCGGAACACGGAAAGTCGGCCATGCCGGCACGCTGGACCCGATGGCCACCGGCGTCCTGGTTGTGGGCGTCAACAAAGCAACCCGGCTGCTGACCTACATCGTCGGTGCCACCAAGACCTATGACGCGACCATCCGGTTGGGCCAGTCCACCGTGACCGACGACGCCGAGGGCGACGTGACGGCGGAAACCATCGCCGCGGCCGTGACCGAACAACAGATCCGTGAGGGCGTCGCTGCACTGACCGGAGAGATCCAGCAGGTGCCCAGCAGCGTCTCGGCCATCAAGGTCAACGGCCAGCGGTCCTATGCCCGCGTCCGTTCCGGCCAGGACGTGTCGCTGCCGGCCCGGCCGGTCACCATCCACCGGTTCGACATCCACGGCATCCGGCGCGAGCGCGGCGGGAAGGTGCAGGACGTGGACGTGACCGTTGAATGTTCGTCGGGGACCTACATCCGTGCCCTGGCGCGCGACCTGGGGCAGCGACTGGGCGTCGGCGGGCATTTGACCGCCCTGCGCCGGACCCGAGTGGGGCCGTTCCGAATCGAAGACGCCTCGACGCTGGAACAACTAGCGGAAAACCTTCAGCTCACGGCTCTGGACGAAGCAGCCAGAGTGTTGTTCCCGGCCCGCGAACTCAGCGCGGCGGAAGCCGACAATGTCTCCCACGGTCGGCGGATTCCGGCTGGGGGAGAGGCGGGCGCCACCGCGGCGTTCGCCCCGGACGGGTCACTGGTGGCGCTGTTGGAAGACACCGACGCGCAAGCCAAGCCGCTGCTGGTGTTCGCACCGGGAAACGAGGCGGCAGACAAGTGATGGTCGACGGATTCTTCATTGCTGGCGCGGTAGTCACGCTGCTGGCTGCCATCATCTGCGTGGTAGCGGCCATCCTGAAGCACGGGCCGAACGATATTACGATCCTCTCGCTGGCAGCCGTGGAGCTGTTTCTGCTGGTCTATGCCGTGGCCGGGATCATCCGGCAGTTGACCGGTGAGCCCGTCGCCGGGGAGAGCTGGGAATTCTGGGGTTATCTGATCACCGCGCTGCTGGTGCCGGTGGCGGCCTTTTGGTGGTCCATCACCGACCGCAGCCGGTGGAGCAACCTGGTACTGGGCGCCGCCGCCGTGACTGTCTTCGTGATGCTGGTAAGGATGGAACAGATTTGGGACGGACCGATCGTCGTATGAAAACCGATGGGGAGCAGCAGCCGGCCCAGCGGGCCCAGGACACCACGGAGGTAGCACGCCGGGCCACCGGGTTCGGCCGCCTGCTGGTGGCGGTCTACGGAGTCTTTGCGTTGTCCGCCACGGCCCGGGCGGGCTACCAGATCGCCACCAAGTTCGACGAAGCACCGGTGGCCTACCTGCTCTCCGCCTTCGCCGCCGTCGTCTATATCCTGGCGACCATCACGCTGGCCAAGTCCGGCCTCCGCTCCTACTGGCTGTCCGTGGCCGCCGTGGGCATCGAGTTGCTGGGCGTCGTCGCCGTCGGGCTCCTCAGCCTGCTGGACCCGGAACTGCTGCCGCAGGACACGGTGTGGTCCGGCTTCGGCCAAGGCTACGGTTACGTTCCGTTGGTGCTTCCCGTGGTCGGTCTCTGGTGGCTGTGGCGGCACCGGCCGGGTGCCGGGCAGACGCCGTCGGAAGATCGTCCATAATGGAAGGGGCCCGGGGCGGGGCCGCAACCATGCAAGGCCCAACCGACGAGGAGTTCACTGTGCACTACTGGAAAGACCTGGCCGACGTACCCCGTGGCTTTGGTCCATCAGTGGTGACACTGGGCAACTTCGACGGCGTGCACCGCGGCCACCAGCAGGTGCTGCGCCGGCTGGTGGAGACGGCTGCCGCCCGTGGGGCGCACGCCGTGGCCATTTCCTTTGATCCGCATCCCTCCCAGGTGCACCGGCCGGACGCAGCCCCGCAGCTGATCATGGGGCTGGAAGATCGGGTCGAGGCGTTGGCGGCCAGCGGACTGGATGGCCTCCTGATGATGACCTACACGCTGGAGCTGGCCGGCGAAACACCCGAGCAGTTCGTCCGCAACGTCTTCGTGGAGACGCTGGGCGCAACGGCCGTCGTGATCGGACACGATACGCGCTTCGGCAAGGACAACGCCGGCGATGTGACCACGATGCAGGAACTCGGGCGCCAGTTCGGCTTCGCCGTCGAGGTCGTCGAGGAATACGAAGCCGACGCGGACGGCGGCGCGGACGGCAGCCGGCGCTGCTCGTCGTCCTGGGTGCGTGAGGCACTGGCAGCCGGTGATGTGGCGGTGGCGGCGGAAGTGCTCGGACGGACCCACCGGATGCGCGGCGAAGTGGTGCACGGCGACGCCCGCGGCCGCGAACTGGGCTTTCCCACCGCGAACCTCTCCAAGCATTCATCCGGGCTGATCCCGGCCGACGGCGTGTACGCCGGCTGGCTGGTGGACCAGGGCGGTACCAGGTGGCCCGCCGCCATCTCGGTCGGCTCCAACCCCACCTTCGAGGGCGCCAGCCGACGGGTCGAGGCGCATGTCATCGACCGGCCGCAGGAGAGCACCGACGACTTCAATCTCTACGGCCAGCAGGTGGTGGTCGAATTCGTGCAGCGGCTGCGCGGCATGGTGGCCTACACCGGACCCGAGGCGCTGATCGCCCAAATGCACGACGACGTAGCGCGTACCCGCAGCCTGCTTTCGACAGACTGAGTCCGCAACAGGTAAACTTGCCGGTGGATTCGGCTGCGGTCCGTGGCGGCTGTATCCCTCTGTGCTCGGCATCCGGCAGTCTCTGGTTGCCGGCCGACGGTACGGAGCCCCCGGCAGCGAAGTGCTGACTCGGGCCTCACGGCACAACTTCTAGGAGTTACTGTGGCATTAGACGCCGCGCTGAAGCAGGAAATCATCAAGGAATACGCCACGCACGAGGGCGACACGGGTTCCCCCGAGGTACAGATCGCTGTTCTGTCCCGTCGCATCTCCGACCTGACCGAACACCTGAAGATGCACAAGCACGACCACCACACCCGCCGCGGCCTGATGGCCTTGGTCGGCCGTCGCCGTCGTATGCTCACCTACCTGCGTGAAACCGACATCACGCGCTACCGTGCGCTCATCGAGCGCCTCGGCCTGCGCCGCTAGTCAGTGAAGGAGGCGGCTCTTCCGCTCATCGCAACAGGGACAGAAGAGCCGCTTTTTTCCTACCTCGTCCATTCGGGCGTGGCGGGAGACGGCCAGCGGGAAACCGCTGGGCGATAACTACATCAACTGGAGACTTCCGGTATCGCGGCATTCGCGGTCCTCGGTAGTGGCTTCCGGGACGCCCCTCGGGCAGCCCGTAGGTCTCGATCGAAGACCGGGTGGCGTACAGGCAGGCTGGCCGTCAAGCGGCCTGCTGGTCTGGGCAGATACCGGCAGCCTCCGCACACTCGAAGAAACGGAGGTGACTCTCTTGGAGGGTCCCGAAATTCAATTCTCAGAAGCAGTCATTGATAACGGCCGCTTCGGCCAGCGCGTCATCCGGTTTGAAACCGGCCGCGTGGCCCAGCAGGCGGCCGGCTCGGCGATGGTCTACATCGACGAAGACACCGCCCTGCTCTCCGCCACCACGGCGGGCAAGTCTCCGCGCGAAGGCTTCGACTTCTTCCCGCTGACCGTCGATGTGGAAGAGCGCATGTACGCCGCCGGCCGCATCCCGGGCTCGTTCTTCCGCCGCGAAGGCCGTCCGTCCACGGAAGCGATCCTGGCTTGCCGCCTGATGGACCGCCCGCTGCGTCCGGCCTTCGTCAAGGGGCTGCGCAACGAGGTCCAGATCGTGGTCACCGTGCTGGCGATCAACCCCGACGTGCTGTACGACGTCGTGGCCATCAACGCCTCGTCCATGTCCACCCAGCTGTCCGGCCTGCCGTTCTCCGGTCCGATCGGCGGCGTCCGCGTGGCGCTGGTGGACGGCCAGTGGGTGGCCTTCCCGAAGCACTCCGAGCTGGAACGTGCCGTGTTCAGCATGGTGGTGGCCGGCCGCATCGCCGGGGACGACGTGGCGATCATGATGGTCGAGGCCGAGGCAACCGACAACGCCTGGAACCTGATCAAGGAAGAGGGCGCCACCGCCCCCACCGAAGAGGTTGTGGCCGAGGGCCTGGAAGCGGCCAAGCCGTTCATCCGCGCGCTCTGCGACGCACAGGCCGACCTGGCTGCTCGGGCCGCCAAGCCGACCGTCGAGTTCCCGATCTTCCGGGACTACGAGGACGACGCCTTCGCCGCCGTCGAAACCGCCGCCGCTGCCAGGCTGACCGAGATCTTCTCGATCGCCGACAAGCAGGAGCGCAACGACGCCGCCGACGCCTTCAAGGCCGAGGTCGTGGCGCAGCTCGCCGGCACCGAAACCGCCGAATTCGCCGGCCGGGAGAAGGAAATCTCCGCAGCCTTCAACTCGGTGACCAAGAAGGTAGTGCGCCAGCGCATCCTCACCGAGCAGGTCCGCATCGACGGCCGCGGCCTCAGCGACATCCGCAAGCTCACCGCTGAAGTGGAAGTCCTGCCCCGCGTCCACGGTTCGGCCATCTTCGAGCGCGGCGAAACCCAGATCCTGGGTGTCACCACGCTGAACATGCTGAAGATGGAACAGCAGATCGATTCGCTGTCGCCGGTCACCCGCAAGCGCTACATGCACAACTACAACTTCCCGCCGTACTCGACCGGTGAAACCGGCCGGGTGGGATCGCCCAAGCGCCGCGAAATCGGCCACGGCGCGCTGGCCGAGCGGGCACTCGTGCCGGTGCTGCCCTCGCGTGAAGAGTTCCCGTACGCCATCCGCCAGGTTTCGGAAGCGCTCAGCTCCAACGGCTCCACCTCGATGGGCTCGGTCTGCGCCTCCACGCTGTCCATGCTCAACGCCGGTGTGCCGCTGAAGGCCCCGGTGGCCGGTATCGCCATGGGCCTGGTCTCCGACCAGGTGGACGGCGAGACGCGCTACGCGGCGCTGACCGACATCCTGGGCGCAGAGGACGCGTTCGGCGACATGGACTTCAAGGTCGCCGGTACCGCGGAGTTCGTCACGGCCATCCAGCTGGACACCAAGCTCGACGGCATCCCGGCCTCCGTGCTGGCCGCCGCGCTGAAGCAGGCCCGCGAGGCCCGGCTGCACATCCTCGGCGTGATCAATGCCGCGATCGACCAGCCGGACGAAATGAGCGAGTTCGCCCCGCGGATCATCTCGGTCAAGATCCCCGTGGACAAGATCGGCGAGGTCATCGGCCCCAAGGGCAAGATGATCAACCAGATCCAGGAGGACACCGGCGCGGACATCTCCATCGAAGATGACGGCACGGTGCTGATCGGCGCTACCGACGGTACGGCCGCCGAAGCCGCCCGCGCGGCGGTCAACGCGATCGCCAACCCGCAGATCCCCGAGGTGGGCGAGCGGTACCTGGGCACGGTCGTGAAGACCACCACCTTCGGTGCCTTCGTGTCGCTGACCCCGGGCAAGGACGGGCTGCTGCACATCTCCGAGCTGCGCAAGCTGGCCGGCGGGAAGCGCGTGGACAACGTCGACGACGTGGTGTCGGTGGGCCAGAAGGTCCAGGTCGAGATCACCAAGATCGACGACCGCGGCAAGCTGTCGCTCGCTCCGGTGGTCGCCGAGGAGGCTGCAGCTGACGAAGCAGTAGCCGAAGAGGCCGCGGCCGAGTAAGAATGGCCGTTGTCGCCCTGCCGCTGGCCGGCAGCATGCAGCATGTCGATGCCACCGAGCTCGGCGGGTCCGACCCCACGCTGATCCACGGCGAACCGGGCGGCGCCATCGTGCGCCGCTCGGTGCTGCCCGGGGGAGTGCGGGTCCTGACCGAAGCAATGCCCGGCCAGCGGTCGGCGACGATCGGCTTCTGGGTCGGTGTGGGCTCGCGGGATGAAGCCGCGGGCCAGCACGGCTCGACCCACTTCCTGGAACACCTGCTCTTCAAGGGCACCAAACGCCGCACCGCACTGGACATCGCCTCCGCTTTCGACGAGGTCGGGGGCGAATCGAATGCGGCCACGGCCAAGGAAAGCACCTGCTATTACGCCCGGGTCCTCGATTCGGACCTGCCGATGGCGATAGACGTGATCGCGGACATGATCACTTCCGCGGTGCTGGACCCGCAGGAACTCGAGCAGGAACGCGGAGTCATCCTCGAAGAGATCGCCATGGACAATGACGATCCCGCGGATGTCAGCCACGAAAAGTTCGTTGAGGCAGTGCTGGGCGATCATCCGCTGGGCCGGCCGATCGGCGGCACCCCCGAGGCGATCAAGGCCGTGGCCCGCGACTCGGTCTGGTCCCATTACCAGCGCTACTACCGGCCCGACGAGCTGGTGGTGACCGCCGCCGGCGGGCTGGACCACGACACGGTGTGCACCCAGGTGCTCGCCGCGTTGGAAACTGCCGGCTGGCACCTGGAGGACGGCGCAGTGCCGGCGCCGCGGCGGGAGACGGCCACGGCGGCGGTTACCCCGGTCTCCGGTACCTATGTGCACCGCCGTCCGGTGGAACAGGCGAACATCGTGATGGGCTGCCCGTCCATCAACGCCACCGATGAGCGGCGCTTCGTCATGAGCGTGCTGAACGCGGTGCTGGGCGGCGGCATGTCCTCCCGGCTGTTCCAGGAAATCCGGGAAAAACGCGGCCTGGCCTACGCCACCTATTCCTTCTCCGGCGCGTACGCCGACGCCGGCTACTTCGGCATGTATGCCGGATGTTCACCGGCGAAAACCGGCAAGGTCATCGACCTGCTCGGTGCCGAACTGGACCGGCTTGCGGCTGACGGCATCACCGCGGACGAACTGCGCCGTGCCGTCGGACAGCTATCCGGAGGCATTGTGATGGCGCTGGAAGACAGCGGCTCCAGGATGTCCCGGTTGGGCCGTGCCGAACTGGTGACCGGGGAGTTCCTGGACATTGACGAGTCGCTGGCCCGGATCAAGGCGGTCACCGTCGAGCAGGTCCGCGAGCTCGCCGTCGAATTGGCAGCGGCACCCCGCATCGTCACCGTCGTCGGGCCGTTCGACTCGGCGGCAGACTTCGGCAGATAGGCCCCGACAGGCGGGGCCGCGGCCCCAACCCTGCGGTTAGGCCGCGGCCCCGGACAGCGCGGTTAGGCCGGGCGCTGCTGCCTAGCCGCCAGCAAACGGCGGCAGGATGTCAATCACGTCGGTTGCCTGCAGCGGCGCCTGCCGGTCCTTCCACGCCACCTCGTTGCGCAGGAAGCTGCTGCGGGCGATCACGGACTCCATGGACGGGGCGGACGAGCGGGCAGGCGTAGCCGCGGCCGCCGTGCCTCGGGCAGATGCTCCGCCACCGGACCCGGCTGCCGCCAGGACCCGTTCCTGGCTCGCCACCTGGTCCTGGCTCGCCGGACTATGGCGTGCCACGACTTCGCGCAGCAGCATTTCCAAGGTGGTGCCGTCGGGCAGCTCCAGGTTTTCCTCCTCGAGGCCCGCCGCGGCCTGGGCCGCGCCGAAATACCGGACGATCATCTATCCGCCTATCGCACTCATGGTCCGGTCCGGCTGGACGAAGTCCGCGCCGCCCAGACCTGCATGGTCCATACCGTGGGCCTTGGGTTTGGCCCACATTGCCCCCCGCCAGTGTTCCGCCACGGCCTCATCGCCCGCATCGCTGCGCAGCAGGGCCAGCAGGTCCGTTTCCTCGTGCGAGAACAGGCAGGAACGCACCTTGCCCTCGGCGGTGACCCGGGTGCGCCGGCAGTCGGCGCAGAACGGCTCCGTCACGGAGGCAATGATCCCCACCGTGCCGGCGACGACGTCGGGGGAGCGCCGCCGTCGTACTTCCCACCGCTGGGCCGGTGCCCCGTCGCGTTCGCGCGGGTCCGGAGAGAGCAGGAAATCCGTTTCCAGCAGCGCGCGGATCTCCGCCGCCGCCAGCATGTTCTGCCTGGTCCAGCCGTGATCGGCGTCGAGCGGCATCTGTTCGATGAACCGCAGCTCGTAGCCGCGCTCCACCGTCCAGTCCAGCAGCGCAGGAGCCTCGGCATCGTTGATGCCGCGCATCAGCACCGCGTTGATTTTCACCAAGCCCAGGCCGGCGGCGTCGGCGGCCTCGATGCCGGCGAGCACCCGGTCCAGGAACGGACGTCGTGTCAGTTGGGCGAAGGTCTCCGGGTGCAGCGAGTCCAGCGAGACATTGATCCGGGTCAGGCCGGCCGCCTTCAGCGCGGCGGCCTTCTTCTCCAACCCCAGGGCATTGGTGGTCAGCGACACCGGCAGATCCGGGTGGTTGTTCCGGATGGCGGCGATGATGTCCACCAGTCCGGCGCGGACCAGCGGCTCGCCGCCGGTGAGGCGCAGCTCGCGCACGCCCAGTCGTTCGACGGCGATCCGCACCAGCCGGACCACCTCCTCGTCGCGGAGGATCTGCTCCTTGGACAGCCAATCCAGCCCTTCGGCCGGCATGCAGTAGGTACAGCGGAGGTTGCACTTGTCCGTCAGCGAGATCCGCAGGTCGGTCGCCACCCGGCCGAAGCGGTCCACCAGCGACGTACCGGCGTCCGCGGGGCGCGCAGGTCCCGCCGCCGCGGCCCCGGGAATCCGCGGCATGCCCAAGTCAACGCTCATACCACGAGGGTACGCGAGGAAGCCGCTCGGTGCAGGGCCGTCCCGCCTGCTGAAAGGGCCAGCAGCTCGGCAACCTACCGCATGCCGCATTTGAGGAACTAAACTGCTGTCCGTGACGCAAATACGAATCTCTGACGCTGCGCGTTTTATGGGGGTCAGCGACGATACCGTCCGGCGCTGGATCGAGGCCGGCACCTTGGCCAAGCACAAGGATGCCTCCGGCCGGGCCACGGTGGACGGTGCGCAGTTGGCTGCCCTGGCCCGCGAGCAAGCGGCCCTGCCGCAGGACCCCACCGGCATCGGCAGTTCGGCCCGCAACCGCTTTGTCGGCATCGTGACGGAGATCCGGCAGGACACGGTCATGGCGCAGGTGGAGATGCAGTGCGGTCCGCACCGCGTGGTGTCGCTGATGAGTTCCGAAGCCGTGCGCGATCTGGGGATCGAGCCCGGCTCCGTTGCCGTCGCCGTCGTGAAGGCCACGATGGTGGCCGTCGAGACGCCGTTGGGAAAGGACTGACGTGGGACGCGGCGAGCTTCCGCCCGGCCCGGTCAAGCGGACCGGACGCAGCCGCCTGCTGGCCGTCTTGATGGGCGGGGCGCTCCTGATGGCCACGGCCTGTTCGGCTGCAGGGCAGGGGCCGCGTCAGACACCGGCGTCAGGGTCCGCACGCTCCGGCGAGGTCATTGTCTTCGCCGCCGCGTCGCTGAACGGGGTGCTGACGGATCTCGCCGCCGACTTCGAGGACGACCATCCGGACGTGACCGTCCGGCTCAATTTTGCCGGTTCCTCCGATCTGGCCACCCAGATCCTCTCCGGCGCACCCGCGGATGTGTTCGCCTCGGCTAACCCGGAGAACATGGACAAGGTCACCGCCGCCGGCCTGGCTGCCGGGCAACCGGTCACCTTCGCCACGAATCGGCTCCAGATCGTTGTTCCGGACGGGAATCCGCAGGGCATCAGGTCGCTCGCAGATCTCGCTGACAAGCGGATCAAGACCGTGGTCTGCGCCCCGCAGGTGCCGTGCGGCGCGGCCACGCAAAAGGTTTCCCGACAGGCCGGAACAGAGATCCCGGCGGTGAGCGAGGAATCATCCGTCACCGATGTGCTGGGCAAGGTGGTGTCCGGTGAAGCCGACGCCGGCCTGGTTTACGTCACCGATGTGAAGAACGCGCAGGGCGACGTCGAGGGTATCGACTTCGCCGAAGCCGGTGCCGCGGTCAATGACTACCCGATGGTGCGGCTGGCCGAGGGCGCCAACCCGGCCGCCGCCGAGGCGTTCGTGGCGCTCGTGACGGGACCGGAAGGGCGCAGGGCGCTGGCCGACTACGGTTTCGGAGCGCCGTGACCACAACGCCCGAAGGCACGACGCCGGTGCAGGCCAACCACCGCGGACCAGCAAAGGACGGGACGATGGACACAACGACGGCGGTGCAGGACACGACGACGGCGGTGCGGGCCCCGGTGCCGTACTGGCTGTATCCGCTGGCCGCAGCCGGCGCCATCTTCGTCCTGCTGCCGCTGGTCGGGATGGCTGCCCGGGTGAATTGGCAGGAGTTCCCGCAGCTGGTCACGTCGGAGGCGTCGCTGGCCGCGCTCGGCCTCAGCCTGCGGACGGCCACCGCCAGCACCGCGTTGTGCATCGTGCTGGGCGTCCCGATGGCGCTGGTGCTGGCGCGCAGCAGGTTCCCGGGCCAGCAGGTGGTCCGCTCGCTGGTGCTGTTGCCGCTGGTGCTGCCGCCGGTGGTCGGCGGGCTGGCCCTGCTGTACACCTTCGGCCGGCGCGGGTTGCTCGGCGGGACCTTCGAGGCCTTCGGGCTCGAGATTGCCTTCTCCACCACCGCCGTGGTGCTGGCGCAGACGTTCGTGGCGCTTCCGTTCCTGGTGTTGAGCCTGGAGGGTGCGCTGCGCACGGCGGGCACCCGGTATGAAGCGGCCGCGGCAACCTTGGGCGCCCGGCCGTCCCGCGTTCTTCGCACCGTCACGCTGCCGCTGGTGCTGCCGGGGCTGCTCTCCGGCGCGGTGTTGTCCTTCGCCCGGTGCCTCGGCGAATTCGGGGCCACGCTGACGTTTGCCGGCAGCCTGCAGGGAGTCACCCGCACGCTGCCGCTGGAGATCTACCTTCAGCGGGAGACCGATGCCGATGCGGCGGTGGCGCTGTCGCTGGTTCTGGTGGTGGTCGCCGTCGTGGTGGTCACGCTGGTCCACCGCAGGTCCGGGCTGCCCCTGGCGATGGGCGTCCGGTGAGGCTGGAACTGACCGCCCGGCTCCCGGGCCGCGGCTTCGAGGCGGACTTCAGCGTTGCCGACGGGGAAACGGTGGCCGTGCTCGGCCCGAACGGCGCCGGCAAATCGACGCTGCTCGGCCTGATATCCGGGCTGTTGCGCCCGGCCTGGGGCCGCGCGCAGCTGGACGGCACGGTGCTCTTCAGCACCGGGCAGCAGCAACCTGACCGCTGGGTGCCCGCCCACGCGCGGGGCATTGGACTGATGGCGCAGGACCCGCTGCTGTTTCCGCACCTGAGTGTCAGAGCCAATGTTGCCTACGGACCGCGCAGCCGCGGAGCATCCCGGGCCGAGGCCGACAAGACCGCGCGGCATTGGCTGGCCGAACTTGACGCCTCCGAACTCGCGGACCGCCGTCCGGCTGAACTCTCCGGCGGCCAGGCGCAGCGCGTGGCGGTGGCCCGTGCCCTGGCCGCCGAACCGTCACTGCTGCTCTTCGATGAGCCGATGTCCGCCCTGGACATCACCGCGGCGCCGGCGCTGCGCAGGCTGCTCCGCCGGGTATTGGCAGGACGCAGCGCCGTGATCGTCACGCATGAACCGCTGGACGCACTGCTGCTGGCCGACCGGGTGGTGGTGATGGAGGACGGGCGGATCGTCGAGCAAGGGCCGGTGCGCGAGGTGTTCGCCCGGCCGCGCAGCTCCTTCGCGGCGGGGATGACGGGCCTTAACCTGGTCACCGGCACCGCCACCGAAAACGGGTTGACGGACGCCAACGGGGTGCACTGGAGCGGCGAGGCCGAGGCCGGCCTGCGTCCCGGCGAGGCGGCTGCGGCCGCGTTCCGTCCCGCCTCGGTGGCGCTGTTCACCGATCTTCCGGCCGGCAGCCCGCGCAACGCCGTGGCCGCCACGGTGACCGAACTGGTGCCGCACGGCGGCCTGGTCACGGTCCGGGCCGGCTGGCTGGCCGCCGAGGTCACGCCGGCCGCGGCGTCCGAGTTATCGCTGGCGCCGGGGGAGCGCGTGCACTTTGTGGTCAAGGCGGCCGAGGTCTCGATCTACCGCCGGTGAGCCGCGCAGGCGTCGCCTAGGATGGCAGCAGACCCTGCACCGCGGCGGTCCGGGCCTGGCGGTATTGCATGGCCGCCAGCCGCCAGTCCCGTCTGCACACCAAGGAGGGCCCGTGGTAAAGACCGTAGCCGAGCACCGCGCCGAGGTTGAGGAACTGCTCCGCTACGCTGCGCGGGCCTGCCTGGCCGGCAGCGAGGCGGTGGCACTCGAATCAGCCTACGGCCGTGTCCTGGCCGCCGACGTCGCGGCGCCGATGAGCCTGCCGCCGTTCGCCAACTCGCAGATGGACGGTTATGCGGTCCGCAGCGCGGAGACCTCCGGCGGGGCGGACCTCGCGGTGGCGGCGACGATTCCCGCCGGCTATGCGGCGCCGGCGCTGCCGCCGGGCTCGGCCGCGCCGATCATGACCGGGGCCATGCTGCCCGAGGGGGCGGACGCCGTCGTGCCGATCGAGGAAGCGGTGCCGGACAGGTTCCTCACCGAACGCGACGGACAAACGGTCAGGCTCCCGGAGACACCGGCCGGGCGGTATATTCGTGCCGTCGGCAACGACATTGCCGCCGGCAGCCTCGCGCTGACCGCCGGAACGGTGCTGAAAGCGCCGCAGCTTGGACTGCTGGCGGCCCTGGGCCTGGCCTCCGCCGAGGTGCGGCCGCAGCTGCGGGTGCTGCTGCTGAGCACCGGGGACGAGGTGGTGGCCGCCGGTGGACGGTTGAACGCCGGCCAGATCTACGACGCCAACAACGCCATGCTGGCCGCCTCGCTCCGGGAAGCCGGCTGCGAGGTGGTGGAGAGCCGGATCCTGGCCGACGCGGCACCGGAATTCCGGCGCCTGCTGGACGCCGAGCTGAGCCGCCAGCGGGCGGATCTGGTGCTGACCTCCGGCGGCATCTCCAAGGGAGCCTTCGAAGTGGTCCGGTTGGCGCTCGAACCCGAAGGCGTGGCGTTTTCCCCGGTGGCGATGCAACCGGGCGGCCCGCAGGGCGCCGGCCGGATCGGCGGAGCCGTCTTCCTCGGCTTCCCCGGCAACCCGGTCAGCTGCCTGGTCTCCTTCGAGATGTTCCTGCGCCCGGCACTGAGCAGCGTGCTGGGCACCCCGGCGCCGCGCACCGTGCTGCGGGTCCCGCTGGCCGAAGCCGCCGAATCGCCCGCGGCCAAGCACCAGGTGCGGCGCGGCCATTACGACGGCGGACGGGTGCGGTTGGTGGGCGGAGCCGAGTCCCATCTGGTGCACGCGATGGCGCAATCCAACGCGCTGGTCCACCTGCCCGTGGGGATCGAGCACGCGGAAGCCGGCCAGGACGTGGAAATATGGCTGCTATGAGCGATGCAGAACGACTGACCCATGTCCGCGAGGATGGCACGGCCCATATGGTCGATGTCAGCGGCAAGGACGAAACCACCCGGCAGGCCACCGCACAGGCCGTGCTCTCCACCCGGACGGACGTGGTGGAACTGCTGGCCGCCGGCTCGCTGCCGAAGGGCGACGCGCTGGCTGTCAGCCGGGTAGCCGGCATCATGGCGGCCAAGCAGACACCGCAACTGATCCCGCTGTGCCACCCGCTGCCGATCAGCAAGGTCACCGTGGACTTCTTCCCCGCCGCGGACTCGGTGCGGATCGAAGCGACGGTGAAAACCCGGTCCGTCACCGGCGTCGAAATGGAGGCGCTGACGGCCGCCTCGGTGGCGGCGCTCAGCCTGTACGACATGGTTAAGGCGGTGGACAAGCACGCGGTGATCTCCGACATCAAGGTGCTGGCCAAATCCGGAGGCAAGAGCGGGGACTGGGTCCTGTGAGCGCCAGGACCGCCGGCATCATCATCGCCTCCACCCGCGCCGCCGCCGGGGCCTACGAGGACGAATGTGCGCCGTTGATTTCCGCGTGGCTGGCCGGCCACGGCCTGGCCGCCGGAGTGCCGCAGATCGTCGCCGACGGCGAGCCGGTCCGCCGCGCGCTGCGCAAGATGCTGGCCGCCGGCCCCCGCGTCATCGTCACCAGCGGAGGAACCGGGCTGGCTGCCGACGACCGCACCCCGGAAATCACCGCCGTCGCACTGGACCGCGAACTGCCGGGCGTGATGGAAGCCATCCGCGCCTACGGGCGCAGCAAGACGCCGCTGGCGGCGCTGAGCAGGGGGGTGGCCGGGACCGCCGGATCCACCTTTGTGGTCAACCTGCCCGGATCTCCCGGGGGTGTGCGCGACGGGCTGGCCGCCCTGGATCCGCTGATCGGCCACATTTGCGCCCAGCTGGAAGGGGATACCGACGCCGGCCACCCGGGTCCGGGGGATACTGGAAGCACCCAGCAGACGGAAGGACAACCATGACCAGCACGGTGTTGTATGCGGCGGTGACGGGCGACCCGATCGACGCCGCCGACGCGGCTGCCGCAGTGGACTCAGCCGAGTGCGGCGCCGTGGTCAGCTTCAGCGGCGTGGTCCGCAACCACGACGGCGGCCAGGCCGTGGCTGCGCTGTCCTACTCGGCCCACCCGAGCGCGCAACGCGTCATCGCCGAAGTGGCCGGCCGGATTGCCGCGGAACACGACGGCGTCCGGATCTGGGTGGCGCACCGCACCGGCCCGCTGGCGATCGGTGACCCTGCCCTCGTCGCCGCCGTCGCGTCGGCACACCGCGCCGCTGCCTTTGCCGCCTGCTCGGACCTGGTGGACCGGATCAAGGAAGAGGTGCCGGTGTGGAAGGAACAACACTTCGCCGACGGCAGCACCGAATGGGTCGGGATCGGCCAGTAGCGATACGCTGGAGGGCATGACTGAGCAACTTGCGGTGGCCGTGCTGGGCGCCGGCGGACGGATGGGCAGCGAGGCCGTCACGGCCGTCGAGTCCGCCCCGGATCTGGAACTGGTGGCCGCGCTGAAGCGCGGCGATTCCCTCGACGAACTGGTCTCCGCCGGAGCCCAGGTGGTGATCGATCTGACAACGCCGGAGAACACCGAGGCCAACGTCCGGTTCGCTGTCGAGCACGACATGCACGCGGTGGTAGGCACCACCGGCTGGGACGAGGCCAGGCGCGCCTCGCTGGCGGTGCTGCTGGAGCAGCACCCCGGAACGGGCGTCCTGATCGCACCCAACTTCGCGCTCGGTTCAGTGCTCGCATCGTCGTTCGCCGCAACGGCTGCCAAGTACTTTGAATCGGTGGAAATCATCGAACTGCACCACCCGGACAAGGTGGATGCCCCCTCCGGCACGGCCATCCGCACCGCACAACTGGTGGCTGCCGCCCGCGAAACGGCCGGCGTTCCCGCCGGCCCGGACGCCACCACCAAGGCGTTGGACGGCGCCCGCGGGGCGGAGGTGGACGGCGTGCACGTGCACAGCGTGCGGCTGCGCGGTCTGGTGGCGCACCAGGAGGTGCTGCTCGGCGGGCCGGGTGAACAGCTCACCATCCGGCACGACTCGTTCGACCGCGCCTCTTTCATGCCCGGCGTGCTGCTGGGCGTCCGGACCGTCACAGGGCGGCCCGGACTGACCTACGGACTGGACGGGTACCTGGAACTTTCATGAGCAACACTGAAGACACGGCCGCCGAGCCCGACGGCGGCGGCGTCGGCTGGTACGCCCGGCACGGGGCCAAGACCTGGGTCGGCGTGATCATCGTCCTGCTGGTGGGCTATCTGCTGGCCACCCTGCAGCGGGCCTGGCTGATGCTCAGCGAACCGGATCTGGTGGCCAAAGGACTGGGCGTGGCCCTGGTGATCCTGCCCATCGTCGGTGCCTGGGCGCTGAGCCGGGAATTGCTCTTCGGCTCCAGGATGTCCAAGCTGGCCCGGACGCTGGAAGCCGAAGGCGGCCTGCCGGTGGACAATCTGCCGCGCACGCCCGGCGGGCGGATTGTCCGGGAAGCGGCTGACCAGGAGTTCCTCAAATACAAGGCCGAGGCCGAAGCAGCGCCGGACGACTGGCGCAGTTGGTTCCGCCTCTCCTGTGCCTACGACGCGGCCGGGGACCGCAAGCGGGCCCGCGAGTCGATGCGGCACGCGATTGGACTCAGCCGCTCCTGACCGGAGGGCTGCTGCCTGCCTGCACCGGCTGCCGGTACGTCCGCTCAGCGGGACCGACTGCCGGCAGGCCGCAGCGCGTCGCGGGTGAGCCTGGACGCGGTGGAAGTCACCAGTTCGAACGGTCCGCGCCAGCCCAGGGCATGGAAGACCATCCCGATGGCTATCGCCGCGACCGCCTGCCACAGGTACACCGGCAGATCCGGAGTGTCCGGGGGCAGCGCGCTGAGGACCCAGACATGGGCGGAGTAGAGCGTCAGGGTCATGGCGCCGGCGCCCGAGAGCGGCAGCAGCAGCCACGGCAGCCGCGAGGTCAGCAGCAGGCATACCGCCAGGACCACGGCCGAGGTGCCCACCGTGTGCAGGAGATCGAAGCTCGTTCCGGAGTGCGGCGACGCACCGCCCAGCCACCACCACGAGCCGCGCTGCTCGACCCAGCTCATGTTCACCTGGTACACCAGGTCGAAGTCCGCCCGTTGTGCCGGCTCGGTGGCCGCTACTTCGGCATAACCCCCCAGCCGGTCCATCACCAGCCAGGAACCGGCTTTGGCTGCCACCGCCAGCACTGCGCCCACGGCCAGCAGCCCCAGCTGCACGCCGGTGCGCTGCAGGCCCAGCCGGCCGATCAGCAAGCCGGCGAGGAGGTAGCCGAGCCATTGCAGCACCGGGTAATAGCCGGTCAGGAAAAGGTCGCTGAGCAGCGTAGCGGGCATCAGCAGGTCGTAGACCATGGGATTGTGGCCCAGTTCAGCCGGGTCCACGGCAGCCTCCGCCACCGGGCGCAGCAGGTGCGCCAGCGCCGGGGAGAGGAGGATCCACCCGGCGGCCCACAGCGCCAGCACCCGGCGGCGCAGCTGGAGGAACGGCAGCGCACACAGGAACAGCACGGCATAGTGGACCAGGATCACCGCCACGTTCACTTCCAGCGTGCCCAGCATCATGCCGACCGTCGCGATCAGCAGGGCGCGCACCGCAATGCCGCCGCGGTCGGCAGCCAGGCTGCCGCCCTGATGGCCGCGGCTGCCGCCGGACAGCAGCGCCAGCCCCACCCCGGCCAGGACCGCGAACAGCGCCGAGGCCCGCCCGGACAACACCAGGCCAACAAAATTCGGCTCCGGATCCGTCCCGGCAGTCCACGGCGCAAAGATGTGCGTAGCCATCATGCCCAGCAGGGCGATGCCGCGGGCGGCGTCGATCCCGGCAATCCGTTGGCCGGCGGGAGCAGAGGGCATGCACCGATATTCTCACAGCCGGGCCGGAGGGCCGGTGGGGAAATCCGCGGCCGGCACGCGATACCGTGAGGGAATGGACACCTTCGCAAACTGTTCGCCGGCGGCCAGGGAGCGGCCGTGATGGGATTCGCCGTCAATGAGTACGACGGCGTGCGGTTGGCTTATGAGGACACCGGCACCGGCGAACCGCTGCTGTTGGTCCACGGCACGGCGTTGTCCAAGGCCGCCTGGCGGGGACTGGGCTATCAGCGCGCGCTGAAGCCGCGGTACCGGGTGGTCACGCTGGACATGCGCGGGCATGGCCGCAGTGACAAACCGCACGGTGATGACGCCTACACGATGGAGCGCTTCATCGGCGACGTCGAAGCGGTGCTGGACGCCTGCGGGCTGCAGAGCACGCATTACTTCGGCTACTCCTTCGGTGCACGGGTCGGGCTGGCGATGGCTGCATCCCGGCAGCATCGCCTCCGTTCACTCACCATGCTCGGCGGAACCCACCGAAGCATGGCCGGCCAGGTCGGCAAGCTCTTCTTTCCCGACTACCTGGAAGCGCTCGAGACGGGCGGCATGGAAGAGTTCATCCGCCGCTGGAACGGTCGCCGCACCATGGCGGTGGACCCGGCCACCCGGCACGCCTTCCTGGCGAACGACCCGGCAGCGCTGGCAGCCTACTTCCGCGCCTGCGAGGCGCTGCCGGGCCTCGATCCGCGCGACGTCCAACAGATCCAGGTGCCCGTCTTGCTGCTCGCCGGCAGCAATGACCACCCCCGGGCCGAGGAATCGCGCCAGGCCGCCGCCTTGCTGCCGGACGGACACTTTGTTGAACTGCCCGGTTTGGACCACGCCAGCTGCCTCTCCGCCCAGGAAGACGTCACCGAACTGCTGACGGGTTTCCTGGAACGGGTGCACTCAATCCGCTGAGACCTCCGCGGTGGCGGCCGGACACAGGCCGGCGCCGCCGCCTCCTGCGCCCGGCCGCCCTGTGTCGCTGCTTGTGCGCCATTGCCTGATCCGGCCGTCGGACACGGTAACGTTTTCCCTATGGCTGAGTCTGACGTTCGCGAGTACACCTTCGGCACCCTGGTCACCGCTATGGTCACCCCCTTCACCGAGGAGGGCGAGGTGGACTACGGGAAGGCGGCGGAACTGGCCGACAAACTGGTCCAAGACGGCTGTGACGGGCTCGTCGTCACCGGCACCACCGGCGAAACATCAACGCTCACGGATGACGAGAACGAAGCGATGTTCCGCACGGTCGTTGAGGCAGTCGGTGGACGGGCCAAGGTCATTGCCGGATCCACCACCAACGACACGCGCCACTCCATCAACCTGTCCCGGCGTGCCGCCGCCGTCGGCGTGGACGGCTTGCTCATCACCGCGCCGTATTACAACAAGCCGAGCCAGGCCGGCGTCCAGGCCCACATCGAAACCATCGCTTCCGCCATCGGCCTGCCGGTCATGGTGTACGACATCCCCGGCCGCGCCGGCATCTCGATCGCCACGGAGACCCTGATCCGGCTGGCAGATCACCCGCTCATCGTGGCCCTCAAGGATGCGAAGGCGGACTACGGCGAGACCACCCGCGTCCTGGCCAACACGGACCTGGACGTCTATTCGGGCGACGACGGGCTGACCCTGCCGCTGATGGCGGCCGGTGCCGTGGGCGTGGTCAGCGTGACCGCCCACGTGGCCACCCGGCAGTTCCGTGAACTGGTCGATGCCGCGCTGGCGGGGGACTTCGCCACCGCGCGCCGGCTCCACTTCGAATTGGACCCGGTCATCCGGGCCGTGATGACCCACGTGCAGGGCGCAGTGGCCGCCAAGCAGGTCTTGAAGTGGCAGGGTGTCCTGCCCAACTCGGTGGTCCGGCTGCCGCTGGTGGAACCGTCGGAAGCCGAGCTCGCGCCCGTCCGCGCTGACCTGGCCGAGGCCGGCTGGACGCTGGAGGCCCTGAACGCCCGATGAGCGAATCCACGCTGACTCAACTGCGCACCCCGCCCGCCCTCGAACCGGACACGCTCCGGATCGTTCCGCTCGGCGGACTCGGAGAGATCGGCCGCAATATGGCGGTCTTCGAGATCGACTCGAAACTGCTGGTGGTTGATTGCGGCGTGCTGTTCCCGGAAGAGCACCAACCCGGGGTGGACTTGATTCTGCCGGACTTCTCCTACATTGAGGACCGGCTCGACGACGTCGTCGGCGTGGTCCTGACCCACGGGCACGAGGACCACATCGGTGCCGTCCCGTACCTTTTACGGATGCGGCAGGACATTCCGCTGATCGGTTCGCAGCTGACCCTGGCCCTGGTCGAGGCCAAGCTGGCCGAACACCGGATCACGCCCTACACGCTCACCGTTGCCGAGGGGCAAATCGAGCAGTTCGGGCCCTTCGAATGCGAATTCGTCGCGGTCAACCACTCGATCCCGGACGCGCTGGCGGTCTTCCTCCGGACCGCTGCCGGCACCGTGCTGCACACCGGTGACTTCAAGATGGACCAGCTGCCGCTGGACGGGCGGATCACCGACCTGCGCGCCTTCGCGCGCCTCGGCGAGGAGGGCGTGGACCTGTTCATGTCCGACTCCACCAACGCCGACATTCCCGGCTTCACCACCGCGGAGAAGGAAATCGGCCCGGTACTGGAGCGTCTCTTCGGCCAGGTGCAGAAACGCATCATCGTCGCCTCCTTTTCCTCCCACATCCACCGCGTCCAGCAGGTGCTCGACGCCGCTGCCGCGCACGGCCGGCATGTTGCCTTCGTCGGCCGTTCCATGGTGCGCAACATGAACATCGCCGCCAAACTGGGCTTCCTGAATGTTCCCGAGGGCATCCTGGTGGACCTGAAGAACGTGGAGGACTTCCCGGACGACCGGATTGTGCTGATGTCCACCGGATCACAGGGCGAGCCCATGGCCGCCCTGTCCCGGATGGCCAACGGCGACCACCGCATCCAGGTCGGCAAGGGGGACACAGTGATCCTGGCGTCGTCGTTGATCCCCGGCAACGAAAACGCCGTCTTCCGGGTCATCAACGGCCTGCTGAAGCTCGGCGCCGACGTGATCCACAAGGGCAACGCCAAGGTCCACGTGTCCGGACACGCTGCTGCCGGCGAGCTGCTGTACTGCTACAACATCCTCCGGCCCAAGAACGCCCTGCCGGTACACGGGGAGACCCGCCACCTGATCGCCAATGGGCGGCTGGCCGAGCAGACCGGCGTGCCGGCGGAAAACGTCCTGCTGGCGGACGACGGATCGGTCGTGGACCTGAAGGACGGCACCGCACGGATTGTCGGCCAAATCGAATGCGGCTACGTTTACGTCGACGGATCAAGCGTTGGCGAGATCACCGACGCCGATCTCAAGGACCGGCGGATCCTGGGCGAAGAGGGTTTCATCTCCGTCATCACCGTGGTCAACCGCAGCACCGGCCAGATTGTCTCCGGACCGGACATCCACGCCCGCGGTTTCGCCGAGGATGATTCGGTCTTCGACGACATCAAACCAAAGATCATCAGCGCGCTCGAAGAGGCAGTGGTCACCAACAAGGACCACACGACGTACCAGCTGCAGCAAGTGGTGCGCCGGGTGATCGGCACGTGGGTGAACAAGCGGCACCGCCGCCGGCCGATGATCGTCCCGGTGGTCCTGGAGGCCTGACCCGGGTCCGGCGCAACTGCTCCGCGCGGGCCAAATCCCGGGGATGAGCAGCTTCAGCCGGTAACCTTGCGACTATGGCGACTCGTACTTCCCCTGCCCGAAAAGGCACCCAGCAGTCGCGCGGCAAGGGTACAGGCACTACTGCGCGCTCCTCAGCGGGGCGTTCCAGCAAGACCAAAGTGCTGGCTGTGCAGCCCCCCGAGGAGCAGCTGCCGCTGCTGCCGCGGATGATCCACGGGCTGTGGATGAGCCTGGCCCGTCCGGTGGCAGCGGGCGTACGGAAACTGGGTCCCGATGTCCGGCCCGACCACGAATTGCGCCGCGACGGCACCGGTTTCTTCCTGCTGCTGCTGGCCGCCTGCGTGGCCACCGTGGAGTGGTGGGCCTTGGACGGCTGGTTTGGAGACGTGGTGCACGCGGTGGCCGGCGGAACCTTCGGCTGGATGGCGTTGGTGCTCCCGGTACTGCTGCTGATAATGGCCGTGCGCCTGATGCGCCACCCGGAGGACTCACCGGCCAACAGCCGCATCTCCATTGGCCTGGTCCTTGCCCTCGCATCGGGCTCCGGCCTCGCTCACGTGATTGGTGGCCAGCCCGCCCTGGCGGACGGCTTCGACGCGTTGTGGGCCGCCGGCGGGATGGCCGGCTTCCTGCTCGCGGCCCCGCTGGCGGCGGTCAGCCTGTGGCTGCCGGTCGCCGTCTACGGGCTGCTGGCCTTCACCAGCATCCTGATCATCACCGCGACGCCGTTCCGCCATATCCCCATGCGCCTGCGGATGCTCTACGAGCGACTGATGGGCCAGGACCCGTCCGCCGAAGCAGCGCCCTACCAGCCGCGCGACGCGCACGATCAGAGCTACCTCTACGCCGAGGAGGCTCCGGTCAAGGAACGCAAGCCGCGGCGCAAACTTTTCGGCAAACGCAAGGCCGAAGAAGCCGGCGCGGACGATGAGGGTTTCTACTTCGACGAAGCCTTCGAAACCGCTGTGATCGAGGACAAGGAGGAGCCGGAGGACCAGGCCCCGCCGGAGGAAACGGCTCCGGCCGTGCCGCCGGGAGTGCGGCGGCCCACCCAAGCAGAGCTGGCGGTCGAGAAGATCAAGCGGGACCAGGGGCTGGTCCCCGAAGGGGCCACCGAAGCGCTGCCGGTCCTGCCCGCCGCCCCGCCTGCCTCCGCCGCCCCCACGGTGCCGTCCAATCCGGTGCAGCCGCAGCCGCCGACCACCCCGATCCCGCAGCGCACCGAGCAGTTGCAGTTGGCCGGTGATGTCGCGTACACGCTGCCGCCGTCCGATTTCCTGCCGCCCGGACCGCCGTCGAAGGAGCGCTCGGAGGCGAACGACGCCGTCGTCAACGCCCTGACCGAAACGCTGGACCAGTTCAAGGTCGATGCGAAGGTGACCGGATTCTCCCGTGGGCCGACCGTGACACGCTACGAAATCGAGCTCTCGCCCGGGACCAAGGTGGAGCGCGTCACGGCGCTGTCCAAGAACATTTCCTACGCCGTGGCCAGCTCCGATGTCCGGATCCTCTCACCGATCCCGGGCAAGTCTGCGATCGGCATCGAGATCCCGAATACCGACCGTGAGACGGTGTCCTTGGGCGACGTGCTGCGCTCGAACAACGCCCGCAAGACCGACCACCCGATGGTCATGGGCGTGGGCAAGGACGTGGAGGGCGGCTTCGTGCTGGCCAACCTGGCCAAGATGCCGCACCTGCTCGTCGCCGGCGCCACCGGTGCGGGCAAGTCCTCGTTCGTGAACTCCATGATCACCTCCATCCTGATGCGGTCGACGCCGGATGAGGTGCGGATGGTCATGGTAGACCCCAAGCGCGTGGAACTGACCGCGTATGAGGGCGTGCCGCACCTGATCACACCGATCATCACCAATCCGAAGAAGGCCGCCGAAGCGCTGCAGTGGGTGGTCCGCGAGATGGACACGCGCTACGACGACCTGGCCAACTTCGGCTTCAAGCACATCGACGACTTCAACAAGGCCGTGCGCAACGGCAAGGTGATTCCGCCGGCCGGCTCCAAACGCGTGGTCAAGCCGTATCCGTACCTGCTGGTGATCGTGGACGAGCTCGCCGACCTGATGATGGTCGCCCCGCGGGACGTCGAGGACTCGATTGTCCGCATCACCCAGCTGGCCCGTGCCGCCGGCATCCACCTGGTGCTGGCCACCCAGCGCCCTTCGGTGGACGTCGTCACTGGATTGATCAAGGCCAACGTCCCGTCCCGGATGGCCTTCGCCACCTCGTCGGTGACCGACTCCCGCGTGGTGCTGGACCAGCCCGGCGCGGAGAAGCTGATCGGCCAGGGCGACGCGTTGTTCCTGCCAATGGGTGCCAGCAAGCCGATGCGTGTGCAGGGCGCCTGGGTTTCCGAGTCGGAAATCCATAAGGTCGTTGAACACGTCAAGGGGCAATTGCAGGCGGTCTACCGCGACGACGTCGCCGTCGAGGCGCCGAAGAAGCAGATCGACGACGACATCGGCGACGATCTGGACGTGCTGCTGCAGGCCACCGAACTGGTGGTCACCACCCAGTTCGGTTCCACCTCGATGCTCCAGCGGAAACTGCGCGTCGGCTTTGCCAAGGCCGGCCGCCTGATGGACCTGCTGGAATCCCGGGGAGTAGTGGGTCCGTCCGAGGGCTCCAAGGCCCGCGACGTGCTGGTCAAGCCGGACGACCTCGCCGCGACGCTTGCCGCCATCCGGGGCGACGAGCCGGCAGCCGCTGCCCCCGGCGAGGCCGGGGCCGCGGACCCGCTGACCGAGGCGCTGGCGGACAATGCCAACGCCAACCATGGGTTCGATGGCCCGCGCGACCTGGTCGCTGAGGACCTCGACGCGCGGGCGCAGGCGGTGGATTATTACGACGGCGACGAGGACGATGCCGGGTCCGAGGACGCCTGGAACCTGACCGGGAGGTGACGACCGCCCTCCGGTGGTCGACCAAGGGCCGTCAGGCCCGCGTGGAGACCCGCTACGGGTAGCCTTGAACGCGTGACTGATTCAGTGTCCCGGCCCGTGCCCCTGCTCAACATCGCCAATATCCTGACGACGGTGCGGATCCTGCTGGTTCCGTTCTTCATCTGGTTCCTGCTCGCTGACGGCGGTGCCGGGGGATTGTTTCGCTGGCTGGCGGTGTTGGTTTTCGCCGTCGCGATCTTCACGGACAAGCTTGATGGCGATCTGGCCCGCAGCCGGGGCCTGATCACCAACTTCGGCAAGATCGCCGATCCGATCGCCGACAAGCTCCTGATCGGTTCGGCTTTAATCCTGCTGTCGGTGTTGGGCGACCTACCGTGGTGGATCACCATCGTTATTCTGGTCCGCGAGCTGGGCATCACCGTGCTGCGTTTCGTCGTGATTCGTTACGGGGTCATGCCGGCTTCCCGCGGCGGCAAGCTGAAGACCGTCCTCCAGACGCTGGCTATCTTCCTCTACCTGCTGCCGCTGGACACCTGGCTGGGCCCCTGGGCCGTCTGGGTGGCCTTCGCCGTCATGATGCTGGCGGTTGTTGTCACCGTGGTGACCGGCGTGGACTACGTCGTGAAAGCACTGAAGTTGCGCCGCGCTTCCCTCGCAGGCAGCGAGGGCCAGCGATGAGCACCAGCCAGGCCGCGGCCGTGGTGGCGGCAGCCATCGCCCGGAAACTGACGGTGGCCACCGCCGAATCGTTGACCGCCGGAATGGTGGCGGCCGAACTCGCCACGGTGCCCGGGGCGTCGGGCACGCTCCAGGGTGGCGTCGTGTCCTACCAAAGCCAGATCAAGGCGGCCGTGCTCGGCGTCGACGCGGACCTGCTCGCGCGCGAGGGAGCAGTCACCGAAGCCGTTGCCTGCCAAATGGCCGAGGGTGCCAGGCGCGTCCTGCAGGCGGACATCGCGGTATCCACCACCGGGGTTGCCGGGCCCGAACCGCACGGTGGCCGGGAGGTGGGAACGGTGTGGATCGGCGTTGCAAGCCCCCAAGGAACACGGGCCGTTCAATTCCGCTTTGATGGAGACCGCGGCCGGATCCGGCAGCAGGCCTGCGAAGCCGCCATCACCGAACTGGGCCGGGCTGTCGACGCTGAGGAAGCAGTCCCGTCCGGATTGCAGATTTGAGTCCTGGGAACAAAAATGTTGATCCAGTAGTTATCAAAGGTGTCAGCAGCTGTTAGGTTGTTGGCCTAGGCTTGAAACAGCGGCAGATGCCGCCCACCTTAAGAGGGAGCAAGGCGATACAGATGGTAAAGCAGCCCGTGTCCGTAAACGGTGTAGTCCGTTGGCGTGATGTGGGATTGGCCGAAGAACCCCGTAGGGAGCAGAAGGAGCGCAAAATGGTAGTGCTGCGACACGAGATTGGCGATGTCCTCCGTGATGTCCGGCAGCGGCAGGGACGCACCCTGCGTGAAGTGTCGCACAGCGCCCGCGTCTCCCTTGGCTACCTGAGCGAAGTCGAACGCGGCCAGAAGGAAGCGTCGTCTGAACTGTTGTCCTCGATCTGCTCGGCACTGGACGTCCCCCTGTCGCACATGCTGCGGGAAGTGAGCGACCGGGTCGCAGACGCCGAGGGCGTGGTCATTCCCGATACCGTTCCGCAGGAACTCTCTCGCGAGTTTGTCGGCGACATTCCCGACGAGCTGCCCGAGGAACTCCGCGGTTTGGCTTCCGCCCGATACTGACCAAAGACCCTAACGGGCCGCTTCCGCCACTGCGGCGGAAGCGGTCCGTTTTCTTGTGCCCGCAGTGTTCGTTGTGCCCGCACTGCCCGGCCAGACGGCTGCCACTTAGTGGAACGGCGGCTCGTTGGCGTAGGAGGCGTTCAGTCGGTCCAGCAGCTGTCCCAGCGTTGACAGGTCTTCGACGGACCAGTCGCCCAGGCGCTCATGAAAGGCGACCTTGCGGGCGGCCTGTGCCTCGGCGAGTTTTTCCAATCCTGCGGGTGTCAGGGTGATTGACTGCGCCCGCCCGTCCAATGGATCCGCCTGCTTGCCCACCAGCCCCAACTGCTCAAGCATGGCGATTTGGCGGCTGACAGAGGGTTTGCCGACGCCGATGGCCGCCGCCAGTTCCGTGAGCCGCAAGGAATGCTCCCGCTGAAGGATCAGCAGAAGCCCGTAGGCGGCCGGCTCCATGTCCGGGTGCACGGTTCGCGCCACCCGGTGGGAGTTCGCCCTGGCCCGGCGCCACAGCAAGCTCAACTGCCGTTCAAGAGCTTCGATGGCATTGTCGAACCCTGCATCTGCGCTGTCCGCGGCGTGGTCTGTCATGGCCCTATTCTAGTGAGCGCCGGGACCGGCGCAGAGAATCTGCGGCGGACGCGCCGCAGACCGCTTGCAGCTCGACAGAATCTTGGCGCGGGCCGTCCGTGCAGGGCGGACACGTGAGAAGATGTACGCGTGCGAATCAGTGACTTCTGGCGGTTAATGGACGACGAATTTGGGTCTGCCTATTCGCACGTGCTCGCCGCGGATTTGGTGCTGGGGCAACTCGGCGGGCGGACCGCCAGCGAAGCGTTGGCTGCAGGAATTCCACCGAAAACGGTGTGGCTCGCCGTCTGCGATATTCAAGATGTTCCGCAGGAGCGGCGCTGGGGCAAGGACCGCGAGCCACGCGGCTGAGCAGACACGCCCTGAAGAAAACGGCGATATGTTCGAAAGTGTGTTCGGGTCCCGCTAAACTTCTACACAGAGCGCCGAGAGGCCGGATTATCCACACGCTCCGCTGCCGATCCCGATTTTGTCCGAGCCGGACGTTACGGTCGGAAGAGTCAAGACAGACAAGGCCCGAGGGCCGCAAGAGACTGAGGTGAACAATGGCCGCACCAGCTGACCGCGAGAAGGCACTGGAAGCTGCACTGGCGCAGATCGACAAGCAGTTCGGCAAGGGCTCGGTGATGCGGCTCGGCGACGACACCCGCGCCCCCATCGAAACGATCTCCACCAGTTCCATCGCCCTGGATGCCGCCTTGGGCATCGGCGGCCTGCCTCGGGGCCGTGTGGTCGAGATCTACGGTCCGGAATCCTCGGGTAAGACCACTGTGGCGCTTCACGCCGTCGCCAGCGCCCAGCGCAACGGCGGAATTGCCGCCTTCATCGACGCCGAGCACGCGCTGGACCCGGAATATGCCAAGAAGCTCGGTGTGGACACTGACGCGCTGCTCGTGTCGCAGCCGGACACCGGCGAGCAGGCGCTGGAAATCATGGACATGTTAATCGGCTCCGGCTCGCTCGACATCATCGTGATCGACTCCGTCGCAGCCCTGGTGCCGCGTGCGGAAATTGAAGGCGAGATGGGCGACAGCCACGTCGGCCTCCAGGCCCGATTGATGAGCCAGGCGCTGAGAAAAATTACCGGCCGGCTGAGCCAGTCGAAGACCACGGCGATTTTCATCAACCAGTTGCGCGAAAAGATCGGCGTGTTCTTCGGCAGCCCGGAGACCACCACCGGCGGTAAGGCGCTGAAGTTCTACGCGTCGGTGCGCATTGACGTACGCCGCATTGAGACCTTGAAGGATGGAGCCAATCCGGTGGGCAACCGGACCCGGGCCAAGATCGTCAAGAACAAGATGGCGCCGCCGTTCAAGCAGGCAGAATTCGACATTCTGTATGGGCACGGCATCTCGCGCGAGGGCGGTCTGATCGACATGGGCGTGGAGCATTCACTCGTCAAGAAGTCGGGCGCCTGGTTTACCTATGACGGAGACCAGCTCGGCCAAGGCAAGGAAAACGCCCGCAAGTTCCTGATCGACAACCCGGACCTGGCAGATGAGCTGGAGCGCAAGATCCGGCAGAAGCTCGGCATCGACGCGGTCCCGGACAACGGAGAAGAGGGCGGGCCTAAGCTCAAGGCCGTCGACGGGTTCTAAATGGTGCCCAGGCACGGACAGGGCGGCCCGACGCCGGGCAGCCCGGCGGATGTAGGTCCGGACGCCGACCCTTATGGTGTCGCCCGCTCAGTTGTCCTGCGCTCTCTGACACAGTCCCCGAAGAGCCGCGCCCAGCTGGCTGCGAAGCTGGCTGAGCGCGGCGTCCCGGGTGACGTCGCCGAGGCAGTGCTCGAGCGGTTCGAAGAGGTCAACCTCATTGACGACGCCGAGTTTGCCCGTATGTGGGTGCGGAGCCGGTCGCAGACCCGTTCGCTGGCCCGGGCTGCGCTGAAGCGGGAGCTTGCCGATAAAGGCATCGTCGGCGATATGGCCGAGCAAGCGCTGGACCAGCTGTCGGCGGACGACGAGCTGGAAGCAGCCCGCAGCTTGGTCCGCCGCAAAATCCGTCCCGATTGGCAACTGCACGACCGGTCGGAACGGGACAAGCATCTGCGCCGGCTGGTTTCCATGCTGGCCCGCAAGGGTTACTCTGCGTCGTTGGCCTTCCGGGTCGCGGATGAGGAACTCGGAGCTGCAGGCGACCCGGACTTCTGACACGGCACGGCATCAGGCCGAGGGCCGGGTCCCCGCAAGCGTCGTTATCGTTTTGAGACTTTTCCGGGATTCGATTAGCGTAGTGCGACTGTGAGTGCACCGCAGAATGAACGTCGTCAGAAAACCCAGCAACGCCGGCGCAGCCGCAGGCAACGCCGCCTCAGGATCGCAGCAGGCCTGACACTATGTTCTGTTGCCGCGGTGGGCGCAACGGGAGCCGCCAGCGCCGTCCGCACAGGGCAAAACGCCTCGGAAGTCGTGAGATCGATGACAGCACCCCTCATGGAGTTTGTCGGCTTGGCTGATCCTGCCGAACGGCGTGCCCAGGTAGCGGATGATGACCTCCAGCAGCAAGCTGCGGGGGCACCTACAACTACCGCCGCCGGGAACAAGTCCGCGCAGCCGGGTCAGGCGGGCCATGAGCCAGCAGGCGAGGAGGCCGCGCAGCCTGGTCAGGCGGGCCAAGAGCCAGCAGGCAAGGATGCCGCGCAGCCGGGTCAGGCGGGCCAAGAGCCAGCAGGCAAGGATGCCGCGCAGCCGGGTCAGGCACGCGAAGAGCCAGCAGTGAAGAAGACCGCTGCTGGGAAGGCTGTAGGGGAAGCACCCGCCGGTGGCAAAGAGGCAGAAAAACCGGCAGCTGCCGAAACGCCAGAGCAGCGCGATACCCAAGGAGGGAGCGCTGGCCCGCAGGCTGCTGAAGCAAGGGCGACCCAAGAGCATGCTGCTGTCGACGCGCAAGAATTGCGGAACGATCCGAGCCTTGCCAAGGCTTACGTGGAAAGGGCGCTGGCATCGTTCGGCTGGGGTGCCGGACAAGTGGGCTGCCTCGAAAGGCTCTGGGACATTGACCAATCCCGCGGCGCGCATGGCATTCCTCAGAGCCCGTTCAATGACAAGACGGCCGCCGCCGGCGGGCAGACAAACTTCGAGACCCAGGTCGATTGGGGACTCGGCTACATCGAGTCCCGGTATGGCTCACCGTGCTCGGCCTTGAACTTCCACCTGGCCAACAATTGGTACTGACCCCGGACCGGCTGCAGATTGTGGCCGGTCCGGCCGCAGGCCGTACCCTTGTAAGGTGAGTTTGACTGTCCCCGCCCCGACCATCGAGCAGCAGCCCCAAGTTCGCACCTACCAGGTGCGCACCTTCGGCTGCCAGATGAACGTCCATGATTCCGAACGGCTTGCCGGGCTGCTCGAAGCTGCAGGGATGGTCGAAGCCCAAGGCGGGCAGGCCGACGTCGTGGTTTTCAACACCTGCGCGGTACGGGAGAACGCCGACAACAAGCTGTACGGAAACCTGGGCCAGCTGGCGCCGGTCAAGGAACGCCACCCCGGGATGCAAATCGCCGTTGGCGGCTGCCTGGCCCAAAAGGACCGCGAGACGATCCTGAAAAAGGCGCCCTGGGTGGACGTGGTCTTCGGCACGCACAACGTGGGTTCGCTGCCGGCCTTGCTGGAGCGTGCCCGGCACAACAACGAAGCCCAGCTGGAAATCCTGGAATCGCTCGATGTGTTCCCCTCGACGCTGCCCACCAAGCGCGATGCGGTGTACTCCGGCTGGGTCTCCATCTCCGTCGGCTGCAACAACACCTGCACGTTCTGCATCGTCCCGTCGCTGCGCGGCAAGGAACGCGACCGCCGACCGGGCGAGATCCTGGCGGAAGTCCAGGCACTGGTCGACGACGGCGCCATCGAAGTCACGCTGCTCGGACAGAATGTGAACTCCTACGGGGTGGAGTTCGGTGACCGCGGAGCCTTCGCCAAGCTGCTGCGCGCCTGCGGCAGCATTAACGGCCTGGAACGGGTGCGCTTCACCAGTCCGCACCCGGCCGCCTTCACCGACGACGTCATCGACGCCATGGCCGAGACCCCCAACGCCATGCCGCAGCTGCACATGCCGCTGCAGTCCGGCTCAGATAAGGTCCTGAAAGACATGCGCCGGTCCTACCGGTCCAAGAAGTTCCTGGGCATCCTGGACAAGGTGCGTGAACGGATCCCCCATGCGGCCATTTCCACCGACATCATCGTCGGGTTCCCCGGCGAGACCGAGGAGGACTTCCAGGCAACGCTGGCGGTGGTGGAACAGGCCCGCTTCGCCAGCGCCTTCACCTTCCAGTACTCCAAGCGGCCCGGCACCCCGGCCGCCGAGCTGCCGGACCAGCTGCCCAAGGCCGTGGTCCAAGAACGCTACGAGCGCTTAATCGCGCTGCAGGACAGGATCGCCGCGGAAGAAAACGCCAAGCAACTGGGCAGCCAAGTCGAGGTCATGGTCTCCGCGCAGCAAGGCCGCAAGGCAGGGGAGACCCACCGCCTCTCGGGCCGGGCCCGCGACCAGCGGCTGGTGCACTTCTCCGTACCCGACGGCGCGCAGGCACCGCGTCCGGGCGACCTGGTCACGGTGACGGTCACCGAAGCTGCCCCCTTCCACCTCATCGCCGATCCGGTTTCCGCCGCGGACTACCACCTGCGCCGCTCGCGCGCCGGGGATGCGTGGGACCGCTCCCAGGCGGACTCCTGCGGGGTACCCGCGGCCCCGGGCAGCAAACCGGCCCAGGTGTCGCTGGGCATGCCCGCGCTGCCGGTCCGGCCCGCCTGAGCGCGATGCCGGCCGACCAACACAGCCAGCAGGACAGCCCGGCAGTCATCGCAGTCGTCGGCCCCACCGGATCCGGAAAATCCGACCTCGCCGTCGAGCTGGCCCAACGGCTGGGCGGAGAAGTGATCAACGCCGACTCCATGCAGTTCTACCGGGGAATGGACATCGGCACGGCCAAGATGACGGTGGCCGAACGGCAAGGGGTGGCCCACCACCTGCTGGACATCCTCGACATCACAGAAGAAGCGAGCGTCTCGGCCTACCAGCAGCGGGCCCGCGACGCGATCGAGGCCATTCACAACCGGGGCCGCCGGGCCATCCTTGCCGGCGGGTCCGGACTGTATGTCCGCGCGGCCCTCGACGCGATCGAGTTTCCCGGCACCGACCCGGCCCTGCGCCGCGCCTTGGAGGAAGAGCTGGCCAGCCGCGGCCTCGAAGCCATGCGGGAACAGCTCCGCGACGTGGATCCGGTCTCGGCCGGCCGGCTGGCCGATGCCCGGCGGGTGGTCCGTGCACTGGAAGTTCAGCAGCTGACCGGGCGTCCCTTCAGCTCCTACATGCCGGAACGGCAGTACGTCCGCCCAACCGTTCAGATCGGCCTCCAAGTAGACCGCGAACAGCTCAAGCACCGCCTTGCCCGCCGCGTTCATGCCATGGTCAAGCGCGGCTTGCTGGACGAAGTCGCCGCACTGGACCGGCGGGGCCTGCGGCAGGGCCGGACGGCCTCGCGCGCGCTTGGCTACGCCCAGTTCCTGCGGGTGCTCGACGGCGAATGGAGCCAGGACACCGCCGTCGAGGACACCATCACCGCCACCCGCAAATTCGCCCGGCGCCAGCTGACCTGGTTCCGGGCCGATCCCCGGATCCACTGGCTTGACTGGCAGGATCCGCAGTTGGCGGACAAGGCGGCCGGGCACCTCGCTAAGCTTGAAGCGTGATCAACCCCCTTCCTGACCATATGTCCGCCCTGTCCGGGCTGTCCTTTGCCAAAGGGCATGGAACCGGCAACGACTTTGTGCTGATCGCCGATCCGGACGGGGTCAAGGACATTGAACCCCAGGCCGTGGCTGCGCTGTGCCACCGGCATCTGGGCATCGGTGCGGATGGGCTGATCCGCGCCGTCCGTTCAGAGCACCTGCCCGAGGGCAGGGAACTGCTGGCGTCGGCGCCCGAGGCCGAGTGGTTCATGGACTACCGCAACGGCGATGGCTCTGTCTCCGAGATGTGCGGCAACGGCGTCCGGGTCTTCGTGCATTTCCTGCTGGCCGAGGGGCTGGTCGAGCTGGCCGCGGGGGAGTCCTTGACGATTGGGACCAGGGCGGGCACCAAGGTCATCCGCCGGTCTGCCAACGGCTACGCGGTGGACATGGGTCCCTGGGAGTTCATTTTCCCCGCCGAGGCTGCAGCCAGGGCGATGGACTCCACCGTCAGCGCCGGCGGCCTGGAAGTACCGCGGCCGGCCCTGTCCGTGAGCATGGGCAACCCGCATACCGTCGTGGCTCTTGCCGGACTCGAAGAACTTGCTGCCACCGAACTGTACGCGGCGCCGGCCGTGGATCCGGTCCCGCCACACGGAACCAACGTGGAATTTGTGGTGCCGGCAGAACCCCTCGTCGCCGACGGGGCAGGACACATCAGCATGCGGGTGCACGAGCGGGGGGTGGGGGAGACACAGTCCTGCGGGACCGGTGCCTGCGCTGCCGCCGTCGCCATCCGCTACTGGGCCGGTAACGGGGCTCCCGATGACTGGCAGGTCGGAGTCCCCGGCGGGACAGTCCGCGTCCGGTTCCTCCCGGCGGCGGACGGGCGCGAACATGTGGAGCTGAGCGGTCCGGCCGTGCTGGTGTCCCGCGGCACCGTGGCCTGAGGGAAGCGGTCAGCCGGCGCGCCGGACGCAGAGCACGCGGAAGGCCTTGGCCGTGCTTTCCCGGCTGACGGAGAAGTCCGGCGGCAGTTCGTTTGAGAGCCAGCGCTGCAGCGAGTCCGACCCCAGATTCTTCTGGACTACCAGCCAGGCGGTTCCTCCCCGCGCGAGCCTGGGCAGCCACAGCAACAACAGCTCGTGAAGTTCACTCTTGCCGATCCGGATCGGCGGGTTTGACCAGATGGTTTCGAACTGCAGCGACGGGTCCACCTCGTCCGGCAGGCAGGCATGCACGTTGTCCAGACCCAACGACGCGGCGTTGTCGTTGGTCAGGGCAATGCTGCGCTCGTTGACGTCGACGGCCCACACCGTGGCTCCGGGAGACTTCAGGCCCATGGTCAGCGCAATCGGGCCCCAGCCGCAGCCTATGTCCAGCAGGTTGCCTGCGGCAGCCGGCGGCGGAACCTCGGCCAGGAGCACGGCCGTGCCCTTGTCGACGCCGTCCGGACTGAAGATGCCGCCAGCCGTCTGCAGCTGGCGCGGGCGGCCGTCCAGCTCGACCTCCAGGGTGCGGCGAACCTCGGGTTTGCCTGGTTGCGGGCTGAAGTAGTGCTCTGTTCCCATAATCGGCCAGATTAGTGCGCGTACAGCGGAATCGGTATCAAGGCGCACCTAAGCTGCTCTGGCTCTGGTAGCGTTTCCCCCATGAAGAAGTAATGATTGCGCCGCTACATGCTGTCCCGTTCACCAGGGGACGGCGCGTGCCGTTGGTTGAGAATTTATTCTCCCCGGACGCCGGGCAATCACCGTTCCTCGAAAGTCTTGGGGAACGCTCCACCTCCGCAGCCGCTCCATACCGGCGGTTTCACGTTCCCGGTGCCGGGTATGCCGGCCGCACCAGCAGGCGCCAGCAGCCACGCATATCCTGCCCCGCACTGACGGGGCCCATGCCAGGAGGACTTTTGGCCAATCATCCACAAACTGCATCCTCGGGCTCTGCCGGACGCACCCCGGAGGACTACGATAAGACCACGGACATTTCGAAGGAGAGCATGACCACCAACAGCCCCCAGCCGTCCCCTGAACCGGAAATGACGCCGGATGAAATTCAGGCCGTCATTGACCGCATTCTGGCCCGCGACACTGCGGCACGCAGCAACCCGGGCATCGGCGGACGAGCGCAGGCCCTGTCCGAACTTGACTCCGAGCATTCCGAATTCGACGGCGACCAGCAGGACTTGGCCGAACGCCGTGCCCTCCGCCGCGTCGCAGGCCTCTCCACCGAGCTGGAAGACGTCACGGAGGTCGAGTACCGCCAACTGCGCCTGGAACGCGTGGTCCTGGCCGGTCTCTGGACCGAAGGCACGGCCGACGACGCAGACAACTCCCTGCGGGAACTGGCGGCGCTGGCGGAGACTGCCGGGTCCGAGGTGCTGGACGGCATTGTGCAGCGCCGCATGAAGCCGGATCCGAGCACTTTCCTCGGTTCCGGAAAGGCCCAGGAACTGCGGGACATCGTGATGTCCACCGGTGCGGACACAGTTATTGTCGACGGCGAACTCTCGCCTTCGCAGCGCCGCGGCCTGGAAGACATTGTCAAGGTCAAGGTCATTGACCGCACGGCGCTGATCCTGGACATCTTCGCGCAACACGCGAAAAGCCGAGAAGGCAAGGCCCAGGTCGAGCTGGCCCAGCTGGAGTATCTGCTGCCGCGGCTGCGTGGTTGGGGCGAGTCGATGTCACGCCAGGCCGGCGGCCGGGTTGGAGCTGCCGGCGGCGGCATCGGTTCCCGTGGACCCGGTGAAACCAAGATCGAACTGGACCGCCGTCGTATCCGTACCAGGATGGCCAAACTGCGCCGCGAAATCGCGGGCATGAAGCCCGCCCGGGAAACCAAACGGGCCAACCGCCGCCGCAATGCGGTGCCGTCGGTGGCCATCGCCGGCTACACCAACGCCGGTAAGTCGTCGCTGCTCAACCGGCTGACCGATGCCGGCGTGCTGGTGGAGAATGCGCTTTTTGCCACCTTGGACCCCACCGTCCGCCGCGCGGAGACACCCGACGGCATTGGCTACACGCTCGCCGACACCGTCGGTTTCGTCCGTTCGCTGCCCACACAGCTGGTGGAAGCCTTCCGCTCCACGCTGGAAGAAGTGGCCGACGCCGATGTGATCCTGCATGTCGTCGACGTCTCACACCCCGACCCGGAGGGGCAAATCGCCGCGGTGCGCGAGGTGCTCACCGAGGTGGATGCACGGCATATTCCCGAAATCGTGGTGCTGAATAAGGCCGACGCGGCCGATCCCTTTGTGGTCGAACGCCTGCGCCGGCGCGAACCGAACCATGTTGTGGTGTCGGCACGCACCGGCCAGGGCATGGACGCGCTGCTGCGAATGATCAGCGAGACCATCCCGCGGCCAAGCGTGAAGCTGCGGCTGCTGGTGCCCTATGACCACGGCGAAGTCATCAGCCGCTTGCACAACGAGGACGCCGAAATCCTCGCGATGGAGCACGGAGAAGACGGCACACGGCTGGATGTGCTGGTGCGTGAGGGCCTGGCCGCGGAGCTGGAGCGATTCCTGCGACATGACTGAAACCCGCGTTCCGGCCGGCGAGGCATTGCGGCTGCTTGATCTCGCAGTCAAGGGCATGGGCGGCCAGCATCGCGCCGGCCAGCATGAGATGGCTGCCAAAGTGGCCGAGGCATTCGATCGCCGGCAGCATCTGTTGGTTCAGGCGGGCACCGGTACCGGCAAGTCCTTGGCCTATCTGGTGCCGCTCATGGTGCAGGCTCTGGAGGGTGAGAAGCCCGCCATCGTCTCGACCGCGACCTTGGCCCTGCAAGCGCAAATCGTGAAACGGGATCTTCCGCGGCTGATGGAAGCCGTCGCCGACGAGCTTCCCCGACCGCTTGACGTAGCTCTGCTCAAAGGGCGAAACAATTACGTCTGCCTGCATAAGCTGGCCGGCGGTTTTCCGGACGAAGACGCTCCCGCCACGCTGTTCAGCCTGGGCGAGGACGCCGTCCCGCATCCGGCTCCTGCCGCCGGAGGGGCTTCCACCGGGGCAGCGAGTGCGTTGGGCAAAGAGGTGGTGCGCCTGCGCGAATGGGCGCAGGAGACCGAGACCGGTGATCGCGATGAACTGGTACCCGGTGTCAGCGACCGGGCGTGGCGCCAGGTCTCCGTGGGATCGATGGAATGCCTCGGCGCGCAAAAGTGCCCCCTCGCCGCCGAGTGCTTCAGCGAACTGGCGCGTGGGCATGCGGCTGAGGCGGACATCGTCATCACCAACCACGCCATGCTCGCCATCAACGCCTTCGAGGGCGTCGCAGTGCTCCCGGACTACGACGTGGTGGTGATTGACGAGGCCCATGAGCTGCAGGACCGCGTGACCAGCGCCGTGGCCGGGCAGCTGTCCGCGGCCATGGTCCGCACCGCGGCGTCCACCGCGCGCAAGCACACCGGGATCAGCGTGGAGCCTCTCAACTCGGCTGCCGGTGCGCTGGAAAACGTGCTGGAGACGCTGCCGAGCGGATTACTGGCCTCCGGCCTGCGCGAGGAGCACGAGCTGGTGCTCATGCAGCTGCGGGAGGCCGCCCGCGCAGCGCTATCCGATTCCAAACCCGAGGGATCCGGCGCGGCGGACGGCGGCAGGCAAATGGCCCGCTCCCGTCTCTCTGCGGTGCTGGAAATGGCTGAACGGCTGCTCTCGGCGGCAGATTCCCGTGAGGTTATTTGGGCAACGCGCCCCAGCACGTACGGCGAGACCGGCGACTACGTCGCCAGCGATGACCAACCGGCAACGCTCAACATTGCTCCGTTGTCTGTTGCCTCCAGGCTGCGCGAAGGGCTGTTCGACGAACATACAGTCGTGCTGACGTCTGCCACCCTGTCGGTGGGGGGAACCTTCGACGCCGTTGCCGGTTCGCTCGGACTGTTGGGGGCCGGGGCGCCGGCCTACTCGAGCGCCGATGTAGGCAGCCCTTTCGATTACCCCCGCCAAGGTGTGTTGTATGTGGCATCGCATCTGCCCAAGCCCGGCCGCGGCACCAGCCCGGAACAGCTCGACGAACTCGAGGAGCTGCTGCAGGCCTCACGCGGCGGTGCCCTCGGGTTGTTCTCCTCGCGACGTGCGGCAGAAGAAGCTGCCGCTGAAATGCGCAAACGCACCGACCTGACCATCCTGTGCCAGGGCGAATCATCGATGGGGGCCTTGGTCCGCCAGTTCGCCGATGAACCGGACACGTGCTTGTTCGGCACCATGACGCTGTGGCAGGGGGTCGATGTTCCGGGCGAGGCATGCCGCTTGGTAGTCATCGACCGCATTCCGTTCCCGCGGCCTGACGACCCCTTGACCACCGCCCGAACCCGGTCGGTGGCCCAGGCCGGAGGAAATGGTTTTATGACGGTTTCGGCCACCCACGCCGCGGTGCGGCTGGCACAGGGAGCCGGCCGTCTGATTCGTGCCGCCAACGACAAGGGGGTTGTGGCCGTGCTGGATTCCCGTTTGGCTACCGCCCGCTATGGGAATTTCCTCCGCAGTGCCCTGCCGCCGTTTTGGAGCACAAAGGACGGCGCCGTCGCCCGCCAGATCCTGGAGCGTCTGGCGGCTGCCGCAGCCTGAATCGGCGCCGGGGACCGGGGCACCGCCGCCGCACGGGCGGGTTAAGCCGGGATCGCGACCGACCGGTCAGAGCGCGCGCATGACGGAGACGACTTTGCCCATGATGGTTGCGTGGTCGCCCAGGATCGGTTCATAACGCGTGTTTTGCGGTAGCAGCCAGGTGTGCCCATCGCGCTGCCGGAACGTCTTCACCGTTGCCTCGTCGTCGAGCAGCGCCGCCACAATGTCGCCGTTCTCGGCGGTATGCTGCTGCCGAACCACCACCCAGTCGCCGTCGCAGATGGCCGCATCGACCATCGAATCGCCGGACACCCTTAGCATGAACAACTCACCGTGCCCCACCAACTGCCGGGGCAGGGGCATGACGTCTTCGACCGCCTGATCTGCCAGAATCGGCCCGCCGGCGGCGATCCGGCCCACCAACGGCACCATCGCCGTATCCGATGAGGTGGTGAGTTCGGACACTGCGGCGCCGCTGGAGCTGCGCAGCTGCTGTGGCTCGTCCACGCCCACTATTTCCACGCCACCGTGCTCGAGTGTTAGCGGAGTCAGGATCTCCATGGCCCGGGGGCGCTTCGGATCCCGACGGATGTACCCCATCTTTTCGAGTTGAGTCAGCTGGTGGGTGACGCTGGACAAGCTTGCCAAGCCGACAGTGTCGCCGATCTCGCGCATGGACGGAGGGTACCCGTGGGCAAGAACGGAGCGCTGGATGGTTTCCAGGATCTTCTTCTGCCGCGGGGTCAGGCTGCGCCCGACCTTGACGGGACGGCCGCGTCGCCGTGCTCCGGCAGTGGTGGTGGTCTCTTCGGACATATCCGGCCCCGGTCTTCCCATGATGGTCCAGGTGCCGGTCCGGCTGATGCGGTTCCCGGCACTCGGATTGCTGTCTCGACTGTTTTGTCAGTGGCGGCTGATGCACTGCAACTCACAGCCGCTTATGCCTCCAACGCTAGGCGAGGCGGTGAGGAATTTCAAACATTTGTTCGACTGAGTCTCGACAACAGTCGATCACCAGTGCTAGAACTGTAGAAGACGTATTCGAAGATACGTTCGAATACAGTGGTTTGATGATCGAAACCAGTCGAATTAGATCGAAAATCGGAAAGGTGGCACCATGTCCGCCCAGCTCGCACCGCAGACCGCAGACTTCCGCGCCAGCGCCCGCCTCCGGCTCACCCGCCGGGGCCGTTTGCTGCTGATCGGCCTGCCGCTCATGCTTGCCGCGGCCACTGCGCTCACCATGATCGGTTTCTTCACTGCCCCGGCGATGGCCACCGCCGGGGGCCTGGGGCCGGGGCCCGCTGTGACTGTCACGGTCGGCAGCGGGCAGACACTCTGGGACGTGGCGGTGCGCTCCGCCCCCAACCGCAACCCGCATGATGTCATCTTCGAGATTGCGCAGCTGAACGGTCTGGACGGGGACATTGTGCATGCCGGCCAGCAGCTGCTCGTGCCGTCGGCCCGGTGAGCAACCGTAATATGAGCCGCTTTGGTCCGCCCGATTCCTGCCCCGGGCGGACCGAAGCTTAAGCTGGATCGGTGAGTGAGCAGCTAGAACGCCTGAACCGTCTGCCGTTACGGGAGAATCTCCGGGGCCTGGAGCCCTATGGCGCCCCCCAGCTGGAGGTGCCCATTCTTCTTAACGTCAACGAAAACACCCACGGGCTGCCCGAGTCGGTGCATCAGGCCATCGTCTCAGCCGTCAGTGCCGCTGCTGCTGGCTTGAACCGGTATCCGGATCGCGAGTTTACCGAACTTCGGACGGCCCTGTCCCGCTACCTGGGACATGGCCTCACGGCAGAGAACATTTGGGCAGCCAACGGCTCGAATGAAGTGCTGCAGCAAATCCTCCAGGCCTTCGGCGGGCCGGGCCGGACCCTGCTGAGTTTTCCGCCGACGTATTCCATGTACCCACTGCTGGCCAGCGGAACCGACACCGAGTATGTTGCCGTCCCGCGGGGAGCAGACTTTACGCTTTCTCCGGAAGCGGCGGCCGCCGCCGTCGCGGATAGTGCCGCGAACGTCGTCGTCCTTTGCTCCCCAAACAACCCGACGGGCACCGCCCTGGGGCTTGACGTTGTCGAGGCCGCCTACGAGGCGGGGGAGGCGTCCGACGCCATCGTGATCGTGGACGAGGCTTACGCCGAATTCGCCCACGCCGGAACGCCGAGCGCGCTGACGCTGCTGCCCGGCCGCGAGCGGCTCATCGTTTCCCGCACCATGAGCAAGGCTTTCGCCCTGGCCGGTGCCAGGGTGGGATATCTTGCCGCTGCTCCGCAGATTGCCGATGCCCTGCGCCTGGTCCGCTTGCCCTACCACCTGTCCGCGGTCACCCAGGCGACCGCGTTGGCCGCACTGGAACATGCCGATGCGCTGCTGGCCAACGTCGAGGACATCAAGACCCAGCGGGACCGCATCGTCGACGAACTGGCCGATCTGGGGCTGAAACCAGCACCGTCCGACTCCAACTTTGTGTTCTTCGGCGGCTTGGAAAACCCGCACGCGGTGTGGCAGGGACTTCTGGAGGCCGGTGTGCTGATCCGCGACGTCGGAATTCCCGGACATTTGAGGGTCACCGCGGGCACTGAGGCCGAGACCACAGCCTTCCTCGACGGCATCAAGGCTCTGATGTCGAGCCGGGTCTCCTAAACTTGTAGTAAGAGCGCACCGGCTTGGGCCGGTCGACCATTTCGTCAAAGGACTCCCATGACCGTGGACACCACCACCGGACGTACCGCACGCCTCGAACGCATCACTAGTGAGTCGTCCGTGCTGGTTGAACTGGATCTTGATGGCACCGGCCGTTCCGAGATCAGCACCACCGTGCCGTTCTACGACCACATGCTGACGGCCCTGTCGAAGCATTCGCTGATCGATCTGACCGTGCAGGCCACCGGCGACACCCACATTGACGCCCACCACACGGTGGAAGATGTCGCGATCACGATCGGCGACAGCTTGAAGCAGGCACTGGGCAACAAAGCCGGCATCCGCCGGTTCGGCGAAGCGACGGTGCCGCTGGATGAAGCGCTGGCCCAGGCCGTCGTCGACCTCTCCGGCCGCCCCTACCTGGTGCACTCGGGAGAACCGGCGGGCCAGGAATACCACCTGATCGGCGGACACTTCACCGGATCGCTGACCCGGCACGTTTTCGAATCCATCACGCTGCACGCCCAGATCTGCCTGCACATGCGCGTGCTGGGCGGCCGAGACCCGCACCATATCGTCGAGGCCCAGTTCAAGGCTTTCGCCCGGGCACTTCGCGCCGCCGTTGAACCCGATCCCCGAGTCGAGGGCATTCCCTCAACGAAAGGTGCCCTGTGACGGCTGGGCCCAAAGTCACGGTACTGGACTACGGATCCGGGAATGTGCGCTCGGCGGTCCGGGCGCTGGAACACGTCGGTGCCGACGTCACGCTCAGCCATGCTTCCGAGGATGTGCTCAACGCCGACGGCCTGTTGGTGCCCGGTGTCGGTGCCTTCGCCACGGTCATGGAAGGGCTGAAGTCTGTTGACGCCCTTCGCTGGATCGGACGCCGGGTGGCTGGCGGCCGGCCGGTGCTGGGCATTTGTGTGGGCCTGCAGGTCATGTTTGAAGAAGGCGTGGAACACGGCGTCCGCACTCAGGGGATCGGGGAATGGCCCGGAGTCGTGGAAGCGCTGCCGGCGGAGGTGGTGCCGCACATGGGGTGGAACACCGTTGATGCCGCGGAGGGCAGCCGACTGTTCGCCGGCATCGAAGACGAGCGGTTCTACTTTGTGCACTCCTACGGGGTGCAGCACTGGAACTTTGATGTCACCCAGCCGGCGATGACGCCGCCGCAGGTGACCTGGTCCACCCACGGGGCCCCGTTCATCGCGGCCGTTGAAAACGGCCCGCTGAGTGCTACGCAATTCCATCCGGAGAAATCCGGGGACGCCGGCGCGGAGTTGCTCCGCAACTGGCTGAAGACGCTGCGGTAGCCGTGGGCAGCCTCCTCCTCATGGCCCTGGCCGGGCTGCTGGCCGGCGGGGCCATCTCGTTCCGGCAACAGCAGCTGCCTAAGTGGTCGGCCATCGTCTTCTGGATTTTGGCCGGTATGTCCCTGCTGGCGGCCTACCTGCTCACCCTCGGCCCGACCGAGTAACCACCCACAGCCCGCGCAGCTGACGGCGCAGAAAGCGGAACCACTATGACGAACCAAACGCCCATCCTTGAACTCCTGCCCGCGGTCGACGTTGCAGACGGCCAGGCAGTCCGGCTGGTCCAAGGCGAAGCCGGCAGCGAGACCAGCTACGGTGACCCGCTGGACGCTGCAGTGGCGTGGCAGAACGACGGAGCGGAGTGGGTGCATCTGGTGGATCTCGACGCGGCCTTCGGCCGTGGCAACAACACGGAAGTGCTGCGCCGCGTCGCCGACGAGCTGAAGATCAAGGTAGAGCTCTCCGGCGGCATCCGCGATGACGAGTCCTTGGAGCGGGCGCTGGAGTTTGGTGCCACCCGCGTCAACCTGGGCACTGCTGCCCTGGAAAACCCGGGGTGGACCGCGCGCGCCATTGAACGGCACGGCGACGCCATCGCGGTCGGTCTTGATGTCCGCGGAACCACGCTGGCGGCCCGCGGCTGGACCAAGGAAGGCGGAGACCTCTGGGAGGTCCTGTCCCGCCTGGAAGACGCCGGTTGCGCCAGGTACGTGGTGACCGACGTAACCAAAGACGGAACACTGCGCGGGCCGAACATCGACCTTCTGCGGCAAATGTGCGAGCGGACGGACAAGCCGGTGGTGGCTTCCGGCGGCATTTCCAGCCTGGAGGACCTGCGCGCCCTGCGCGAACTCGTTCCGGCGGGAGTCGAAGGAGCGATTGTTGGCAAGGCCCTCTATGCGGGCAAGTTCACCCTCCCGGAGGCCCTCGACGTCGCCGGACGGCGCTGAGGAACCGTAGTGGGAAAAAAGGAGCTGCCCGCCCACATTGCTGCGGCATTGGCCGGAGCGGGCGGAGCAGGGGATTCGGCGGGCCAAAGCTGGGCCGGGCGGGACCTGAGCGGCACAGGAAATCCGCTGCACCAGTTCGATCACGACGATGGCAGCACCGATCCGGCCTATGAGGCGGCGCTGCAGTGGCTGGCCGCCGGCACCGGCGGGGAAGCGGAAGTGGTGGCCGCACTGGCCAACGCCCGGGTCTTCGTCCCGATCGTCGCCACGCTCGGAGAAGCGGGGGAGGGCACCGACGGCCTGACGTCGGACAAGCAGGCAGACATGGCCTTGGTGACCCTGCAAGCCCCGGACGGGCGCCGGGCGCTTCCCGCGTTCAGCAATACCGCCGCCCTCGAAGCCTGGCATCCCGAAGCCCGGCCGGTCGCCGTCTATGCTCCGCGGGCGGCGTTGGCGGCAGTGTCGGAAGACGCAGAACTGATGGTCATGGATCCGGGCGCAGACCTGACGTTCGTGGTCCGGCGGCCAGCCGTGTGGGCGTTGGCCAAGCAGCACGAATGGGTGCCCTCCTATCGCGATCCGGCTCTGCTGGACTGGGTGGCCGAGGCGACCAGCCCGGAAGAAGCTGTCCTGGCCGCCTCAGTTGCGCCGGGGGCTGGCATCGCGGTCCGGACGGCGGATGGGTCGGTGGTGGCAGGCGGAGGCCACGGGCCAGAGCTTCGCTTGGTGCTGCAGGTGCGTGACGGCCTCGGCCGCGAGCAGTTGGCTGAGATGGCAAAGCGAATCCAAGAGCGGCTGCAGGCACGGCCGGAGTTCGCAGAGCGTGTGGATTCGCTGGAGCTGAAGTTCACCCGCTGAACGTGGCGGCCCGCACGCGCTGCAGGAAAGACAAGAACGACGCCGGTGCGTGCACCGGCGTCGTTCTTGTCAGTTCGGTAGTTCTTGCCAAGCTAGTTGACTGGGCCGGTGAACTTCTCGCCCGGGCCCTTGCCCGGCTCGTCCTGGATGACGGAAGCCTCGCGGAAAGCCAGCTGCAGGGAGCGGAGGCCGTCGCGCAACGGGCCGGCATGCTGGCTGCCGATTTCCGGTGCAGCAGCGGTCACAAAGCCGGCCAGCGCGGTGATCAGTTTGCGGGCTTCGTCCAGATCCTTGAGCTCTTCCGCATCGTCGCCGGCGGCCAAACCGCATTTAACGGCGGCGGCGCTCATCAGGTGGACAGCCGCGGTGGTAATGACCTCCACGGCGGGCACTTCGGCGATATCGCGCATCTGGCCCAGGACTTCCTGTTCCTGGGTGGAAGCAGAACCTTCGTCCGGCGCGAAGCTGTGGCGGTGGCCGTCGGTCTGCGGATTGTTATCTGAGCTGCTCATACTGGTAAGCTTGTCACAGACCAATTGGATCCGGTGACTTATGTGCCTGAGAGCACGTAGGGAAACGGGGTCCAATCTGCAAGCGGAGACCTCTCCCACCCGTCGGTATGGCTAGCCAGAGCTGCCGGGTTTCGGTCGGCAGGATGTGGCCGGTAACCTTCGAGCAAGGTTGCCCAGCTCCAGTCAGGAACCTTCCCGTTCCTCCCTGCCGCCACTTCGAGGCCTTCGGTTGCGCTTGCAATGGGAGGCCTTCTTTCATTGCCGGCGGCAGACGAATATCAGTGACAGGAGCCACCCATTAGCGAGCCAAGAATCAACGATCGTATCCGTGTTCCCGAGGTGCGGTTAGTCGGACCGAACGGTGAACAGGTAGGCATTGTGCGCATCGAGGATGCGCTGCGTCTGGCCACCGAATCGGATCTTGACCTGGTTGAGGTCGCGCCGCAGGCAAAGCCTCCGGTGTGCAAGCTGATGGATTTTGGCAAGTACAAGTATGAGGCTGCGGTCAAGGCACGCGAGGCGCGCAAGAACCAGACGAACACCGTGCTTAAGGAGATCCGGTTCCGGCTGAAGATCGACAAGCACGACTACGAGACGAAGCGCGGCCATGCGCTGCGGTTCCTTGCAGCCGGTGACAAGGTCAAGGCCATGATCCAGTTCCGCGGCCGTGAACAGCAGCGCCCGGAAATGGGCATCCGCCTGCTGCACAAGTTCGCCGAGGACGTCGCCGAGGTCGGCGTGATCGAATCGACTCCGCGAATTGACGGCCGGAACATGGTCATGGTGATCGGCCCGACCAAGAACAAGGCCGAGGCAAAGGCAGAGGCTCGTCGGGCCGCGCAGAAGGCAGACGCCAAGGCAGCGAACGAGGCCGGCAAGCAGCGGGTGGAAACCTCCGCCGACCAGGAGCCGTTCACGCAGAGCCTGGGCGACTTGGCACCGGGCCTTGCCGCCATGGCAAGCCAGCCGGAGGAAACCGCCGAAGCACCCGCTGAGCAGGCCGCACCGGCTGTCGCCGAGCCTGAAGCCCAGACGGTTGTTGAACCCGAAGCGGCAACCGAGGTTGCACCCGAGGCCAAGCCGGAGGAACAGCCCGAAGCGAAGCCTGCAGCGGCGCCGAAAGCGAAGCCAGCGGAAGAGGCCAAGCCCGCCACTCCGGCTAAGCCTGCGGAAGAGGCCAAGCCCGCCACTCCGGCTAAGCCCGCAGCGGAGGCCAAGCCTGCCGCTCCGGCGAAGCCTGCGGCACCTGCCGAGGCCAAGCCCGCGGCTCCCAAGCCCGCAGCCCGGCCCAAGCCGGCAGCGCGGCCTGCCGCCCCCAAACCTGCTGGCCGGTCCGGTTCCAAGAGCTAAGACCGTCCAGAGAGCATCCGGCATCCCGCCGGGCACAGCCTTGTGCCCGGTGCCGGTAGACAAGTAAACCGCCGGTGCCCGTAGCGGCACCGCACGAGCCGAAGGTCCGCAACGACCTGAGGAAGACGTAAGGAGAACGGCAGCCATGCCGAAGCAGAAGACCCACAGCGGCGCCAAGAAGCGCTTCAAGCTCACCGGCAGCGGCAAGCTCAAGCGCCAGCAGGCCAACCGCCGCCACTACCTGGAGCACAAGCCTTCCACGCTGACCCGCCGCCTCGCAGGTGACAAGATCGTTGCTCCGGCAGACGTGCGCAACATCAAGAAGATGCTCGGCATCTAACTTTCTCCCTCCGGTCCGCACGGCGTCAGCCGTCAGACCATCCCAGCAAGTTTTTGCCCCGACCGCTGATTGTGGCGGTCGAACACCGGGCACCAATCATCAAAAGGAGTACGCACGTGGCACGTGTGAAGCGGGCGGTCAACGCCCACAAGAAGCGCCGGGTCATCCTGGACCGGGCTGCCGGATACCGCGGACAGCGGTCCCGCCTGTACCGCAAGGCAAAGGAACAGCTGCTGCACTCGTTCGTGTACAGCTACGGCGACCGCCGCAAGCGTAAGGGTGACTTCCGCCGCCTGTGGATCCAGCGCATCAACGCTGCCTCCCGCGCCAACGGCCTGACCTACAACCGTCTCATCCAGGGCCTGAAGGCTGCCGAGGTGCAGGTTGACCGCCGCATGCTGGCCGAACTGGCTGTCTCCGACGCCGGTGCTTTCGCGGCACTGGTGCAGGTTGCCAAGGACGCGCTGCCTGCCGACACCTCCGCTCCCGCTGGGCGCCCGGCCGCTGCTGCCAAGCCGGCTGCCGCCAAGGCCGGTCCGGGCGCCAAGGCTGCCGCACCCGCCGCTGAAGCCGGCGAAGTTGCTGGCGCTGTGAAGGCTGTTGACGGCGAGGATGCGCCCGCCGGATACAGCATCAAGGGCAACCAGTCGAAGAAGTACCACGTCCCGGGCTCCACCTGGTACGAAAACACCACCCCCGTGTACTGGTTCGAGTCCGTCGAAGCCGCCAAGGCTGCCGGCTACGAGCCCGCCGGCGGCGAAGCCCGCCAGAAGGTTGCTGAGTAAGCACCGGATGCATAAACCGCCATATGGCGACGTTATAGTCGCTGTATGAGCATTACCGGGCGCCCGCAAGCCATCATGTCCAACCCCCGAGCCGATCGGGTCAAGGATGTGGCCAAGCTTGCCGGGCGCTCGGTGCGTTTAAAGCGCCGCCAGTTCCTCGCCGAGGGCCCGCAGGCCGTGCGCGAGGCCTTGTCCGCCCACCGCGCGCAGATGGTGTCCGGAGGGAACGGGATTGTGGCGGAGGTTTTTGCCACTGAAGCCTGTCTGGACCGTTTGCCTGAACTTGCGGACCTGGCCGACACGGTGCCGCTGCGGCTGGCCACCGACGCGGTCCTTGCGGCCATGGCCGACACCGTCAACCCGCAGGGGATCGTGGCGGTCTGCGATTACCTGGATCGGCCGCTCAATGAAGTGCTGCAGGCCAAGCCGCTGCTGCTGGCCATCATGGTCCGGGTGCAGGACCCCGGCAATGCCGGCACCATCCTGCGGGCGGCCGATTCCGCCGGGGCCGACGCCGTGGTGCTGACCAACTCCAGCGTGGATATCTACAACCCCAAGGCTGTGCGCTCCACGGCTGGATCGCTCTTCCACCTGCCCGTGGTCACCGGACATGATTTCGATGAACTGGCCGCCGCCCTTCGGGCAGCCGGCCTGACCATGCTCGCTGCCGACGGTTACGGCACGGTCGACTTGGACGATTTGCAGGACCGCAGTGCACTTCGCCGGCTGGGGAACGGCTCCGCTTCCGACGACGACGTAGCACTTCCCGACCTGGCGGCGCCGACTGCCTGGCTCTTTGGGAACGAGGCCCAGGGGCTGTCGGAGGAGGAGCTCGCTACGGCAGCCCACCGGGTAGCCGTGCCGGTCTACGGCCAAGCCGAGAGCCTGAACGTCGGTACGGCGGCCACGGTCTGCTTGTACGCCTCGGCCAGAGCCCAGCGGCGGGGCGACCGGCCGGTTTAGCCACTGCCGCTCGGCCCGGCCTGAAGGTACGGTAAGAACCGATGCCGCATCACTGCGGCCATCGGATCCAACCGGGAGGGCGCGGGATGGCAGCAAGCGGAGGGACCAAGGCCATCGTCGCGGCGCTGACCGCCAATCTGGCCATTGCCGCGATGAAGTTCGTCGCGTATCTGCTGACCCTATCGTCGTCGATGTTGGCTGAAGCCATCCACTCGGTGGCCGATTCCGGCAACCAGGTCCTGCTGCTGGTGGGCGGGAAACGAGCCGCTCGGCATGCGAGTCCCAGCCACCCGTTCGGCTACGGCCGGGACCGGTACATTTACGCGTTCATCGTCTCGATCGTGTTGTTTAGCGTCGGCGGCCTTTTCGCGTTGTACGAGGCCTACCACAAGTGGAAGGATCCGCATCCCATCGAAGGCTTCTGGTGGTGGGTCCCCTTGGCGGTGCTGGCCGGAGCGATCATCGCCGAATCCTTTTCCCTGCGCACCGCGATCAAGGAGTCCAACCCCACGCGCGGCACCACCGGCTGGGTCGAGTTCATCCGCCGGTCGAAGTCGCCTGAACTCCCGGTGATCCTGCTTGAGGACTTTGGCGCCCTCCTGGGGCTGGTGTTCGCGGTGTTCGGCGTCGGACTGACCCTGCTGACCGGCAACGGTCTGTGGGACGCGGCAGGCACGGCCATGATCGGTCTGCTGCTGGTGGCCATCGCCGCCGTGCTCGCCGTTGAGACCAAGTCGTTGCTGCTGGGCGAATCAGCCTCGCGGGAGCATCTGCGGCTCATCGAGGACGCCATCGCAGCCGAACAGGAAACGCGGATCATCCACCTGAAAACCATGCACCTGGGACCGGAGGAACTGCTGGTCGCGGCCAAGATCAGCGTGGGGCGCAGCGACTCGGGCCAGGAAATTGCGCGGTTGATCGACGGTGCCGAAAAGCGCATCCGCGAGGCCTTGCCCATCGCCGCCGTCATCTATTTGGAGCCGGACATCTTCCGCTCGGAATCTGTTGGCCACTCAGTGGGCCCCGCCTAATCCCGACCGGTCGTGCCCGCTGGGGACATGTCTGATCCCGGCACCTGCGCTGCCTGCCGCGTCAGGCTGTGCCTCTTCTCGACCGCGCCGCTGATTCCGGCGATGCCCAGGCCCAAGGCTGCCAGCCCGGCGCCGACCAGCGCCGGCGCTGCAAAGCCCCAGCCCCAAGAGATCACGACGCCGCCCAAGAAGGCGCCCAACGCGTTGGCCATGTTCAAGGCGGAGTGGTTGAGCGACGCCGCCAGGGTCTGGGCATCCGGCGAGGCGTCCATCAGCCGGGTTTGCAGCGCGGGGATCAGGCTGGATCCCGCGACGCCGAGGAGGAAAACCAGCGGTATCGCCAGCATCGCTATCGAGGAGGCAGCCCAGAAAAGCACCAGGACGACGACGATAGCCGTCATGACCTGATAGATGGTGCCCATCACGGACCTGTCCGCCAACCGACCGCCGATGAAGGTGCCGACGACCATGCCCAAGCCGTAGAGGCCGACGATCAGGGGCAGGGCTGCGGGGGCCAGCCCGGTCACATCCGTCATCGTGGGGCTGATGTAGGAATACACGGCAAAGAATCCGCCGAAACCAACCACGCCAATGAACAGCGCCAGCCAGACCTGAATCCGTTTCAACGCTCGGAGTTCGCGGCGGATGCCCGCTTCCTCATGCGCCGGACTGAAGGGAACAAGGCGCTGGATCATCAGCACGGTGACCGCGCCGACCAAACCTACTGCGACGAACATGAGCCGCCAGCCGTACTGCTGACCCAGCCACGTCACTATCGGAACACCGACGACGTTGGCCACGGACAGCCCGAGCATCACCATGGCAACTGCCTGTGCCCGGCGGGTGGGCGACACCAACGAGGCTGCCAAGACCGCGGCCACGCCGAAGTAGGCGCCGTGCGGCAGGCCGGAAATGAACCGCGTCACGAGCATGGTGCCATAGTCAGGCGCCAGGACTGATGAAAGATTTCCGAGCGTAAACAGCACCATGAGCCCCAGCACCATGTACTTGTGCGGCAGTTTGGCCCCGAGGGCCGCGAGCAGCGGGGCCCCGATCACCACGCCCAAGGCGTAGGCGGAGATCAGATGGCCGCTCTCCGGGATGCTGATGTCCAAGCCTTCCGCCACGTTCTGCAGCAGGCCCATGATGGCAAATTCCGTGGTTCCAATGGCAAACCCGCCCATAGCCAGTGCAACGATGGCCCACACCGTCCGGCGTTGGGCGGCGTGTGTCCGTGTGTCGGCGAGGACAGGGCGATTCATAGGGTGCTTTCGTTTGGACGGCAGAGGAGGCAAGGAAAGAAGGTTGCCGCACCAGCGCGGCGGAAGCGGCTGGGCTCCGGGGAGCGTGCTCCGACAGTTACAGTATGGCAACACCGCGGCGCCACGCCCCATTCCGGGATCGGCGGCCCTGTGGTGAGCACCATAATCCTGTTGCGTCCACCTGCAGGAGCCGGACCCGGTCACCGTAGACTGAGCGGCGTGCAACAGAGCCTCAAACAAATTGTCGGAGCGGCCATCCTCGACCTCCGAGACGAACCTCGCCGCTTGCTCGCGGCGCGTCGTACGGCGCCGGAGTCATTGGCCGGCCTGTGGGAGTTTCCCGGCGGCAAAGTGGAGCCGGGGGAGAGCTGCGAGGACGCCCTCCGCCGCGAGATCCGCGAGGAGCTGGGGGTGGGGATTGAGCTTGGCGCGGAGGTGGCCGGTCCGCTCGAGCAGGGCTGGCCACTCAACGAAACGGCGGCAATGCGGGTGTGGTGTGCGTACATCGCGGATGGACGGCCGGAGCCGCTTGAAGACCACGACGAACTGCGCTGGGTCCGGCTGGACGAGCGCGAGGCCACCGCACTGCCGTGGATTCCGGCCGACTTCCCGATCGTCGCGGCTGTCCTCAAGGCGGTCAGGGTGGTGGGTCGCCCCGCTTGACGGTCGCCCACCCAGCGGGCAGCGCTCAGAACAACGTAGCCTGCTCGGCCACCGCCGGCTTTGGGTGCACTGGGGCAGAGGTCGTGTCCGTCTGCTCCCGCGCCTCGACCTGGCGCAGCCACGCTGACCTCTCCAAGCCGTGCCGGCGCTTGGCCGCGCCCACCCGCGCGGCCAGCCAGCGCCGGTAATCCTTGTCAGCATAGGTTCCGCCGTTGTAGAGGCGGCGGTAGCTGGGCACCAGTTGCGGGTATTCCTTGGCCAGCCACTCCATGTACCACTCCCGCGCGCCAGGACGAAGATGTAGGGCGCCCGCGGTCATGCTGGTGGCACCGGCGGCAGCTACCGAGGCACAAAGGTCGTCGAGCGCCTCCTCGGAGTCCGTCAGCCAGGGCAGGATCGGCATCGCCATCACGGAACAGGGCAGGCCTGCGTCACTGAGCTTGGCAATCAGATCCAGCCTGGCCCGCGGCGTCGGTGTACCCGGCTCCACCCGATGCGCCAATCCGGCGTCCGTCATGGCCAGCGAGATACCCATTCCGACGTCGACGTCCTTGGCCACCTCACGCAACAGGGGCAGATCGCGGGCCAGCAAGGTCCCTTTGGTCAGGATCGAAAACGGCGTTCCGGAACCGGCCAGTGCCCTGATGATGTCCGGCATGAGCTTGTACCGGCCTTCCGCCCGCTGATACGGGTCCGTGTTGGTCCCCATGGCCACGTGTTCGTGCTTCCACGACGGTTTGGCCAACTCCCGGCGCAGCACCTCGCCGGCGTTAATCTTCACTACCAGCTGGCTGTCGAAGTCCAACCCGGTATCGAGACCAAGATAGCTGTGGGTCTTGCGGGCGAAGCAGTTGTGGCTGACGACTCCATTGGCAATGAAGTCGCCCGTTCCCGTTGTGATGTCGAACATTGCCTGTTCTTGGCCGAGATCTTCGATCAAGACGATTCGGAGGTCTGCATCCGATTTCACCGCTTGCCCTTCAATATTGAGCTTGCGGGAGATTGCCGGAGCAGTGGCGCCGAAAAAGCGTGAACGCATCGGGAGCCCTCCGACTACGCGGATAGTGGCGACGCCGTTCGACCGGGCACCCTCCCGGACGTGAGTGATTCCAAGGACCGACATGGCGGCTTCGATGTGCATGAGTATCTCTTGATCGGAGTTGCTGATCCGCAGCACTCCTTGAGAGCAACTGCCCTCAGCATCGAAGACTCCAGCCAGAAAGCCGGCGCTCCATGCGTCGCTCGGATCTACTGGCCATTCAATGAGGCCTTTGATGGCGTCATAGTGGGCAGCACGGGAGGTATGAATCGCCGTCATTTGTTTCCGGGTATCGGTTTTCGTCCCGAAGGGGCGTTGGAGGGTTGGTATCCCTTCCTTCACCAGATAGTCCCGCGTCCGTTCCAGCACCTCTGTATCCGTGAGTGCTAAACGGAACATGCTGACGTTATTCGGGGTGCCGCTGGCCCGTGTGTAGGTGCGCCGAAATAGCATTGCGTCGCCACGAATCATTCCGGTGAGGTATCCGTGGCGGTACGCTTCGCCTTGCTCTGGCCCGTAAGCGTCGTGCGCCAACCCGCGGAGGCCGAAACCCATGAGCGTGTTATTCGTTGTTAGATAGGGCCGTTGTTCTGGTCCCTGCATCGCGCCTTGTACAAATTTCCAGCCGTGATCGCTGAGGAATCGGTGGTCGCCGCTCGCCACAATTTGAGTACCATCTCCCAGCGTGAGCCGATAAGCGTGTTTGCGAGTAGGCCATTTAGCCTCCACTTGCGTCCTCTTGTAGCGGCGATAGTTGCCGCGGACTTCCGTGCCCATGACCTGGTCGCCAACCATAATCTTGTGGAGCGGCTTTTGCCTGCCGTCCGCCATCAGGATCAGCGTGTCTGGATGCAGGCAGTATGTGCATGCATGTGAGCAGCCCCGATATGGGTTGATGGTCCACGCGAAAGGCATCGCAGACTGGCTGGGTACCCGGCTGAGCGCGGATTTCGCCATCACCTCGTGAAAGGTGATTCCGGCAAACTCCGGCGTCTGCACGCTGCGCACAAGGTTGCTCAGTTGCGCCAGCCCCGGCAACGCAGCGGGGGCTTCGGCAGTGACTAATTGACCATCCCAGCGCATCTATTCATTAGAACACATCTTCTAATCGATGCCCATCCCCGCCACACAGATCATCCCCCGCGGGCGTGACCCGGCAAGCCCCGGGGAGAGGCGGTGCCCGCCAAGCGGTGTTTAGGGCAGACTGGTGGCGTGAGCGCAATCCGCTGGGTGCTGCATGTCGATCTCGACCAGTTCATCGCGGCCGTGGAAGTGCTCCGGCGGCCGGAGCTCAAGGGCAAGCCGATCATCGTCGGCGGTCGGGGAGATCCCACGGAACGAGCCGTGGTGTCGACCGCGTCCTACGAAGCCAGGGCGTTCGGTGTGGGTTCCGGAATGCCCTTGCGGATCGCGGCTCGGAAGGTGCCAGACGCCGTGATCCTGCCGGTCGATCAGGAGGCTTACCTCGCGGCGTCCGAAACGGTGATGGCTACCCTCCGCGCGCAGCCCGGCGCGACCGTGCAGGTGCTGGGGTGGGATGAAGCCTTCGTGGGCACCGAGGCGGAAAACCCGGAAGCCTACGCGCGGCAGGTGCAGGCTGCTGTTTTGGAGCGCACCCGGCTGCATTGCAGCGTGGGCATCGGTGACACCTTGGTCCGAGCCAAGGTCGCCACCGGTTTCGGCAAGCCGGCCGGCGTCTTCCGCCTCACTGCAGGGAATTGGCTCGACGTCATGGGTGGTCGGCCAACCAAGGACCTGTGGGGCATCGGAACCAAAGTGTCGGGCCGGCTGGCCAAACTCGGCATCAACACGGTCGCAGAGCTCGCGGCGACCGACCCGCAGGACCTGGTTCCGGAGTTCGGCCCCAGGATGGGTCCTTGGTACGCGGAACTCGGGCGCGGGGAGGGCGCCAGTGTTGTGGACGACACTCCGTGGGTCGCCCGCGGGCACAGCCGGGAGATCACCTTCCAGCGCGACCTGACCGAGCCCGCTCAGGTCGACGGCGCCGTGAGGGAATTGACAGCGCGTGTCCTTGAGGATGTTGTGGCCGAGGGGCGGCCGGTGGTGGGGCTAACCCTCAAGGTTCGGTACGCGCCGTTCATCACCAAGACCCACGCACGGAAGATTCCCGAGACCTTCGACCGGAACGACATCCTCGCTCGCGCGTTGGACCTCACCGCCGGAATCGAAGCCGGCCGTCCCATCCGGCTTTTGGGCCTGCGGGCCGAAATGGCCATGCCTGACGATGCCCGGAAGGGGCATACGCCGACGCGCGGCGGTTGGTGATCGCGTCGCTTGCCCTCTTTGCCCGGGCGATGGTCACAACACCGGGGCGGGCCGCATCGCGGCGACGGCCCGGGCCGCGCTGGACCGTCCGCTCGATGTAGCCGCCTGCGCTCAGGCCCGCGTGCCGTTCGAAGATGTTCCGCGATGCCGGATCGCCGGTCCGCCACAGAGACCACAGGGCGGCGCAGGCGTAGAGCGGCAGGAACGGCAGGCCGAGGCACAGGGCATATTGCGTGCTGTGGCGTGACTCATGGCCCAGCAGTTGCGGGTTGTCGGCAAGGCCGGCCGCCGTCCGGCGCAGGAGCACCACATTGCCCACCGTGAAGGCGGCAGCCTTCGGCAGCCAGAGCCGGTAGCCGTGCGCCAGGATCAGGCCTCGCGGGCCGCGGGCCAGGCTGCAGCGGACCGCCGCGGCGAGGCCCAGTCCGGCCAGCGTGGAGCCGTTGAGCAGATTCCAGCCGGCGCGCAGCTTTTCAAACGGCGTCATGGAGCCATCGTAGGCGTTTCGGGCCGCTGCCTGCCCGTGAACTAGACTGGTGTGGTTGCCCGTGCGCGGGCAGAAACCCTTTAACCTATTCCGAGGTCCCAACAGCACATGTCTGACGTGACACCCCCAGCCCAGGAGCAGCTCGTGCCGAGCCCGCTTGATGAAGCGGCGGTCGCCGCCGCCGTCGAGCAGGCGATGATGGCCTTCAAGGCCGCATCAGACCTGGACGAGCTCAAGACGGCCAGGCTCGCCCATGCCGGCGAGAAGTCCCCGCTGAGCCTGGCCAACCGAGAAATCGGCAAGCTGGCCAAAGAAGACAAAGCGGCCGCCGGCAAGATCATCGGTCCGGCGCGCGGACGTATCAACCAGGCGCTGGCTGCCCGCACCGCGGAGCTGGAAGCCGAGCGGGAGGCACAGATCCTCGTCGAGGAAGCAGTGGATGTCACCGCGGCTCCGCGGCGCCGCCGTGCCGGTGCCAGGCATCCGCTCTCGACGCTGCAGGAGCGGGTCAGCGACATCTTCGTGGGCATGGGCTGGGAGATCGCCGAAGGACCGGAAGTTGAATCCGAGTGGTTCAACTTCGACGCCCTGAACTTCAAGCCGGACCACCCGGCGCGCGAAATGCAGGACACCTTCTTCGTGGAGCCGCCGGAGGCGCACCTGGTGCTGCGGACCCACACCTCTCCGGTGCAGGTCCGCTCCATGCTGGAGCGGGACCTTCCGGTGTACGTGCTGTGCCCAGGCCGGACCTTCCGGACCGATGAGCTGGACGCCACGCACACGCCGGTGTTCCACCAGTTCGAGGGCCTGGCCGTGGACAAGGGCCTGACGATGGCCGACCTGCGCGGCACCCTGGAGCACTTCTCCCGGCAGATGTTCGGCGCCGAGGCGAAGATCCGGCTGCGTCCGGCGTACTTCCCGTTCACCGAGCCCTCCGCCGAGATGGACATCTGGCACCCGGGCGCCAAGGGCGGACCGCGCTGGATCGAGTGGGGCGGCTGCGGCATGGTGAACCCGAACGTGCTGCGCGCCGCCGGCATCGACCCGGAGGTCTACTCCGGCTTCGCCTTCGGCATGGGCATTGAACGCACCCTCATGTTCCGCAACGACGTCCCGGACATGCACGACATGATCGAAGGCGACGTCCGCTTCAGCCAGCACTTCGGGATGGAGATCTAGAACTATGCGTATTCCCCTTTCATGGCTGCGCGAATATGCGCAGGTTCCCGTTGACGCGACGGCCGAGGATGTCATGGCCGACCTGGTCAAGGTCGGCCTCGAAGAAGAGGACGTGCACCGTCCGGCCGACTCGATTTCCGGGCCGATCGTGGTGGGTCAGGTCCTGGATGTGGTCAAGGAGCCGCAGACCAACGGCAAGACCATCAACTGGTGCCACGTCCGCGTGGTGCCGGAAGGCGCCGACCAACCCCTCACCGGCGACGGGATCGATCCGTCCGGCGTGCAAGGCATTGTCTGCGGTGCCCACAACTTCGAGGCCGGTGACAAGGTCGTGGTGACGCTGCCCGGCGCCGTCCTCCCCGGGGACTTCCGGATCACCCCGCGCAAGACCTACGGCCACATTTCCGCCGGGATGATCGCCTCTGCCCGCGAACTCGGCATCGGCGACGACCACGACGGCATCATTGTGCTCTCCCGGCTGGGCCTGGACCCGGAAATCGGCACCGACGCAATGGAACTGCTCGGCCTGACCGACGAGGCGGCCGAGATCAACGTGACACCCGACCGCGGCTATTGCTTCTCCATCCGCGGCGTGGCCCGCGAATACGCGCTCGCGACCGGCACCTCGTTCACCGATCCGGCCGCGCAGGTCGAGGTTGCCGAGGCGAGCGGCGAGGGCTACCCGGTCCGGCTCGAAGACCAGACCCCGGTGTACGGCAAGCCGGGCTGCGACCGGTTCGTGGCGCGCGCGGTGCGCGGCGTGGATGCCTCGCGCCCCACCCCGCAGTGGATGGCCTCGCGGCTTCGGCTGGCGGGCATGCGCTCCATCTCGCTGGTGGTGGACATCTCCAACTACGTGATGCTGGAACTGGGCCAGCCCCTGCATTTCTACGACGTGGACAAGCTGCAGGGGCCGATCGTGGTCCGCCGGGCCAACCCGGGGGAGACCCTGGTGACGCTGGACGGCAAGGAACGCAAGCTTTCCACCGAGGACCTGCTGATCACCGACGACCGGGGCGCCATCGGGCTGGCCGGCGTGATGGGCGGCGCGGAAACCGAGGTCGGGGACGGCACCACCAACGTGCTCATCGAGTCGGCACACTTCGACGACGTCTCGATGGGCCGCACCCGGCGCCGGCACAAGCTGCCCTCGGAGGCGTCCAAGCGCAACGAGCGCGGAGTGGACTGGGAAGTGGCAGACGAGGCGGCGCAGCGTGCCGTGGACTTGCTGGTAGAACTCGCCGGCGGCACCGCCGACCCCACGGCAACGGATGCCGGAACCCGTCCCGCGCCCACGGTGATCGACCTGCCCGAGGGATTCGCCTCCCGTCTGATCGGCGTCGAGTACAGCACAGAGCAAATCGAAACGGCGCTGACCGGGATCGGTGCCTCGTTCGAACAGTACGACGGCGGCCTGCGCGTCACGGCGCCGAGCTGGCGTCCGGATCTGGCGATCAAGGAAGACCTGGTCGAGGAGATCGCCCGGCTGGTGGGCTACGACCAGATCCCGGCCACCCTGCCGGTGGCGCCGCCCGGCCGCGGTCTCACCAGGGGCCAGCAGCAGCGCCGCCGCGTGCTGCAGTCGCTGGCCGACGCTGGCCTGACCGAGGTCCTGAGCTACCCGTTCGTCTCCCTGGAGCAGAACACGACCTTCGGCACACCCCGGGGCGGGTCAGAGGCCGCGTCGCTGAAGCTGGCGAACCCGATCTCGGCCGAATTCGGCTACCTGCGCACCAGCGTGCTCCCCGGACTGCTGGAGACCGCCCGCCGCAATCATTCCCGTGGTTTCCGCGATCTGGCCTTGTACGAAGGCGGGCTGGTCTTCCTGCCCGGCGATCAGCTCGGGTCTCCGGTGCTGCCGCCGCTGGGCGTCAAGCCGTCCGAGGAGGTGCTGGAGGAGCTGTTCGCCGGCATCCCGGAACAGCCCTGGCATGTGGGCGCCGTCCTGACCGGGCATGAGGCTGCACCCGGTGCCGGGTTCACCCCGCGGGCCTGGGAATGGTCTGATGCGGTGGATGCCGCGCTGACCGTCGGCGACGTCCTCGGCGTCGAACTGGTGGTCGCCCAGGGCGAGCACCAGGCCTTCCACCCCGGCCGTACCGCCCAGCTTTCGCTGCGCACTGGCGAAGTGGTCGGCTACGCCGGCGAGCTGCATCCGAAGCTGCTGGCAGATCTGGACCTGCCGGCGCGTACCGCCGCGATGGAACTGAACGGCGAGGCTCTCTTCGAGGCCGCCGCAGACGTGATCGTGGCCAAGCCGTTGTCCACCTTCCCGCTCTCCACCCAGGACGTGGCCCTGGTGGTGGATTCGTCCGTTCCGGCCGAAGCAGTCCGCGAGGCGCTGCGTGAAGGAGCCGGGGAACTGCTGGAGGACATCGCACTGTTCGACGTCTACTCCGGCAGCGGAATCGAACCCGGCAAGAAATCGCTGGCCTTTGGACTGCGGTTCCGCGCCGACGACCGCACGCTGACCGCCGACGAGGCGTCCGCAGCGCGCGCACAGGCGGTGGAGCTGGCCGCGGCCCGCTGTGGCGCCGTCCAGCGGTGACCGGCTACTGAAATGAATAGCGACGGCGGGGCCCACCGACCTAGGTGGGCCCCGCCGTCGTGGGGGAAAGGGAAAAGGAACGCATGAAGGCCCAGGTGATACTGCAGTTGGTGCAGCTGCAGGACGGTTTCGCGGCTGCCGGCGAGCCGGACCGGCGTCCCAGCATCCGCACGCGCACCCGTGAAGCCGTCCGCCTGCTGGCGGCGCAGGAACTGAACGTTGACGCCGACCGGATGCGGTTGTCGTTTGACTGCCGCAATTGCCAGCGGGGCAACGATGGCCGGCATGGCCAGCCGCAGCTGCTGCTGGACGGTGGGCCGGCGGCCGCCCGCCTCAGCTACGCCCGCTCCGGGCGGTGGCTGCTGGCCGCGCTGTCCTTCCGCCCCGTGCTGCTCGGGGTCGACATCGAAGACGCGGGCGACGACGCTTTCCGCCCCGAGGACAACATTGACGCCGTCATGCTCACCGCTTCCGAGCGGCCGCTGGTGGAGCAGGCTGTTGATCCGCGCCGGTTGAGGGCGCAACTGTGGACCAGGAAAGAAGCCGTGCTGAAGTCCACCGGCCACGGGCTGCGGCTGGCACCGGACACGATCGGCGTCGCTGGCGCCGACGGCGAACCCCGGCTGTCCAGCTGGCCCGGCGAAGCTGGGGACCGCCCAGGCCTGCAACTGTTGGACCTTGCCCTGACGGACGCCGGCGGGGCGGTGCCGCCGGGACTGGCGGCGGCACTGGCGGTTGGTGGCTCGGCCGCCCCGAAGATCACCTACCGGGACATCGCGGTAGTCGACGGCTGAACAGCCAGAGCGACAGCAACTGCCCGGCCGACTGCCCCGCCACCGGCGGCACGCCGGTCAGTGCGGGGCGACGCGCAGCCGGGCAGGGACGGCCGCCCTTACGGAACCAGCAGCAGCTTGCCGGTGGTGCGGCGGGCCTGCAGGTCTTCGTGTGCCTGCGCTGCTTCGGCCAACGGGTATTTGCGGCCCACCCGCAGCTTCAGCTGGCCGGACAGCACGGCGTCGAACAATTCGCTGGAGCGCCAGCGCCGTTCCTGTGGCGTCAGCAGATGGTCGTTCAGCTTGGGGCGGGTGACAAACAACGACCCGCCCTGGTTGAGCCGCTGCAGATCGAACGGCGGCACCTGGCCCGACGCGCCGCCGAAGAGCACCAGCATGCCGCGGGTGCGCAGGCTGGCCAGCGAGCCGTCGAACGTGTCCTTGCCGACGCCGTCGTAGACCACGTCCACGCCGGTGCCGCCGGTCAGTTCCCGCACGTGCCGGTCAAATCCGTCGTAGCGCAGAACGTCATCCGCCCCCGCGCTGCGGGCCAGTTCTTCCTTTTCATCCGTGGACACCGTGGTGATTACCCGGGCGCCCTTGGCTTTGAGCAACTGAGTCAGGATCAGGCCTACGCCGCCGGCACCCGCATGGGTGAGTACCGTCTGGCCAGGCTGGACCCTGAAGCTGGAGTTGACCAGGTAATGCGCGGTCATACCCTGCAGCGGGATGGCGGCCGCCACATCATCGTCTACGCCCTCGGGTACCGGGAGCGCGGCCTCGGCGGAGACAACGGTGTACTCGGCGTAGGTGCGGTCGCCTTCGGCGAAGGCGACGCGGTCTCCTGCGGTGAACTCCTCGACGCCGGCGCCGACAGCCTCCACCGTCCCCGCGGCCTCGGAGCCGGGCGTGTAGGGAAACGGGACGTTGTAGACGCCGCTGCGCTCATAGGTCTCTACGAAGTTCACACCGGCGGCGGCCACCTTCACCAGCAGTTCGCCCGGGCCCGGTTGCGGAACGTCGACGTCCTGCAGTTGCAGTACCTCCGGCCCGCCGGGAGCGGCAGCCACGATTGCCTTGGCCATGTCAGGTCTCCTTAACACTCTGAGGGAGTCGTTGCGGCAGCTAGACTGGTCGCGGACCAGTCGGCTTTGATTCCATCGTAGGCGCTTGCCGGCCCCGCTCGGCCAGGCGCCCGCCGCGGTCAGCACCAAGGGTGCCAGTTGTCAGCCGGCGTCCACCACCACGAACGCTGCATAATTATCCTATGTTGTGAATACTTTTGCTGTATGCTGGTCGCCATGACGATTAAGGTTGCAGTGTCCGGTGCCAGCGGTTACGCCGGCGGCGAGGTCCTCCGCTTGCTGGCCGGCCATCCCGACGTCTCGATCGGGGCGATCACCGCGCACAGCAATGCGGGCTCGCGGTTGGGCGCACTGCAGCCGCACCTGCATTCGCTGGCGGACCAGGTCTTGGTCGACACCACCGTGGAGAACCTGTCCGGGCACGACGTGGTGTTCCTGGCCCTCCCGCACGGTGCCAGCGCGGAGATTGCGGCGGCACTGCCGGCGGACACGCTGGTGGTGGACGCCGGCGCGGACCACCGGCTGGTCGATCCGCTGGCCTGGGAGAAGTTCTATGGCTCGGCCCACGCGGGCAGCTGGCCCTACGGGCTGCCGGAACTGCCCGGCCACCGGGAAAAGCTGCAGGGCGCCCGCCGGATCGCTGTCCCGGGTTGCTATCCCACCAGTTCGCTGCTGGCGCTCACGCCCGGTTTTGCCGCCGGTCTGCTGGAGCCCGAAGATGTGGTGATCGTTGCTGCCTCCGGCACCTCCGGCGCGGGCAAATCCGCCAAGGTCAACCTGATTGGCTCGGAGGTCATGGGAGGCATGAGCCCCTACGGCGTCGGCGGCGGGCACCGGCACACCCCGGAAATCGAACAGGGGCTGTCCGCAGCCGCCGGCGAAACGGTCACCCTCTCCTTCACGCCGACCCTGGCGCCGATGAGCCGCGGCATCCTGACCACCGCCACCGCACGGGTCAAGCCGGGCACGGACGCCGGACAATTACGCGCAGCCTGGGCGTCCGCCTACGCCGATGAGCCGTTCGTGCATCTGCTGCCCGAGGGCCAGTGGCCGCACACCAAGTCCGTGCAGGGCAGCAATCATGCCGTCCTGCAGTTGGCCTTCGACGAGCACGCCGGCCGCGTTGTCGCCACCTGCGCCATCGACAACCTCACCAAGGGAACAGCCGGCGGCGCCATCCAGTCCATGAACATTGCCCTCGGTCTCGACGAGACCGCCGGCCTGACCCAGCAGGGGATTGCACCGTGAGTGTTACCGCAGCCAAAGGATTCCGGGCAGCCGCTGCCACCGCCGGCCTGAAAGCCTCCGGCAAGCCGGACGTCGCCCTGGTGGTCAACGACGGACCGCTGCAGGCGGCGGCTGCCGTCTTCACCTCGAACCGTGTGGCTGCCGCTCCGGTGCACTGGTCGCGGCAAGTGATCAGCGATGGCCGCGCCGACGCCGTCGTGCTCAATTCCGGCGGTGCGAATGCCTGCACCGGCGCCGAGGGCTTCCAGAACACCCACGCCACCGCCGAGAAAACCGCCGCCCTGCTCGGCATCTCCGCAGGCGACGTAGTGGTCTGCTCCACCGGACTGATCGGCGAGCAGTTGCCGATGGACAAGCTGCTGCCCGGCGTCGAAGCGGCTGCAGCCGCTTTGTCCGACGACGGCGGTGCCGACGCGGCCGTGGCGATCATGACCACCGATACTGTGTCGAAGCAGGCGGTGTTCGCCGGCGGCGGCTACAGCATCGGCGGGATGGCCAAGGGCGCCGGCATGTTGGCCCCGGGCCTGGCCACCATGCTGGTGGTCATCACCACCGATGCCGAACTGGCACCGGCGGAGCTGCAGGCCGCACTGCGCGAGGCAACGCGTGTGACCTTTGACCGGACCGACTCGGACGGCTGCATGTCCACCAACGACACCGTGGTGCTGCTCTCTTCGGGGGCCTCCGGCGTGGTTCCGCGGACGGAAGACTTCACGGCTGCGTTGACCGGGGTGTGTGCCGACCTGGCCCGGCAGCTGATCACCGATGCCGAGGGTGCCAGCCACGACATCGCCGTTACCACGATCAACGCCGCCTCCGAGCGGGATGCGGAAGCGGTCAGCCGAACGGTGGCCCGCTCCAACTTGTTCAAGACGGCCATCTTCGGTAACGACCCGAACTGGGGCCGGGTGCTCTCCGCGGTGGGTACGACCGATGCCGTCTTCGAACCGGACCAGCTGAACGTCAGCATGAACGGTGTGCAGGTGTGCCGCAACGGCGGGGTGGGCGAGTCCCGCGACCTGGTTGACCTGAGCGGCCGCGACGTGACCGTGGTGATCGACCTGCAGGCCGGCGGCGAGAGCGCAACCATCTGGACCAACGACCTCACGCACGAGTACGTGCATGAGAACTCCGCCTACTCCAGCTGAGGACCGATGAAGAACACAATGCTGATGGCGCAAGACAAGGCAGCCACGCTGATCGAGGCGCTGCCGTGGATCCAGCGGTTTGCCGGTACCACCATGGTGATCAAGTACGGCGGCAACGCCATGGTCAACGACGAGCTGCGGCAGGCCTTCGCCGAGGACATCGTCTTCCTCCACCACGCCGGCATCAAGCCGGTGGTGGTCCACGGCGGCGGACCGCAGATCAATGCCATGCTGTCCCGGCTCGGCATCGAATCGGAATTCAAGGGCGGATTGCGGGTCACCACTCCGGAAGCCATGGACGTGGTGCGCATGGTGCTCACCGGACAGGTGGGCCGGGAACTGGTGGGCCTGATCAATTCGCACGGGCCGTACGCGGTGGGACTTTCCGGGGAAGACGGCGGGCTGCTGCAGGCGGTGCGCACCGGCACGGTGGTGGACGGCGAGGAGGTTGATCTGGGCCTGGTGGGCGAGGTGGTCGGCGTCAATCCTTCCGCCATCCTGGATCTGCTCGACGCCGGTCGGATCCCGGTGATCTCCACCGTGGCGCCCGAAATCGGCGGCGACGGCGAGGGCACCAACCAGGTGCTCAACGTCAATGCAGATACCGCGGCCGCTGCGGTCGCTGATGCCCTGCACGCCTCGCGGCTGGTCATCCTCACCGACGTCGAGGGGCTGTACGCGAACTGGCCGGACAAGTCGTCGTTGATATCGTCGCTGACGGCCGGGGAACTGCGCAGGCTGCTGCCCGGGCTGGAATCCGGCATGATTCCCAAGATGGAAGCCTGCCTGAAGGCGGTTGACGGGGGAGTGGAGCGGGCCGCCGTCGTCGACGGCAGGATGCCGCACTCCATCCTGCTGGAAATTTTTACTGCTGCCGGCATCGGCACCCAGATTGTCCCGGACGGAGACGAATCATGAACACGGCCCATGCAGTGTCCACCGCGGCCGGCCTGGCCGGCCTGGAGGGCCTGGACAGCAAACAGTTGCTGGAGAAGTACCGCGAATCTCTGATGGGTGTCTTCGGGACCCCGCAGCGCGTGCTGGTGCGCGGCAAGGGCTGCACCGTCTGGGATGCCGACGGCAGCGAATACCTGGACCTGCTCGGCGGAATCGCGGTGAACGCGCTGGGCCACGCCGACGAGTTCCTGACCGGGATCGTGGCCGACCAGTTGTCCACCCTCGGCCACGTCTCGAACTTCTTCACCAGTCCGGCACAGATAGCGCTCGCCGAGCGGTTGCTGGAACTGGCCGGCGCTCCTGCCGGCTCCAAAGTGTTTTTCGCCAACTCCGGCACCGAAGCCAACGAAGCGGCGTTCAAGCTGGCCCGGCGCAACTCCAGTCCGACGCGGACCAAGATCATTGCCCTGGACGGCGCCTTCCACGGCCGCACCATGGGTGCCTTGGCGCTGACGGCCAAGCAGGCCTACCGCGAACCGTTCGAGCCGATGCCGGGCGGCGTGGTCCACCTTCCCTTCGGTGATGAGGACGCACTGCGCGCCGCCGTCGATGAGACGGTGGCCGCCGTCGTGCTGGAACCGATCCAGGGCGAGGTGGGCGTCCGGCCGCTGCCGGAGGGGTATCTGAAGGCCGCCCGGGAAGCCACCACGGCTGCCGGTGCGCTGCTGATCCTGGACGAGGTGCAGTCCGGCGTCGGCCGGACCGGCAACTGGTTCGCCTTCCAGGGCGCGGTGGCCGGCGGCGAGCGGATCGTTCCGGACGCCATCACGCTGGCCAAGGGCCTGGGCAGCGGACTTCCGGTCGGCGCACTGCTGACTTTCGGTGCGGAAACCTCAAGCCTCCTTACCGCAGGCCAGCACGGCACCACGTTCGGCGGCAACCCGGTGGCCACCGCGGCCGGGCTGGCCACCCTCCACGCGATCGAGTCGCGCGGGCTGCTGGACCACGCCGCATCGCTCGGCGCAAAGCTGCGCGAGCAACTGGCCGGCGTCGAGCACGTTGTGGAGGTCCGCGGCGAAGGCCTGCTGATCGGGTTCGACCTGGACGCCGACATTGCCGCTGCCGCCGTCGAGGCCGCACTGGACGCCGGTTTCATCATCAACAGCCCGGGCCCGCACACGCTGCGGCTGGCCCCGCCGCTGATCCTCACCGCCGAGCAGGCCGCACGGTTCACCGCCGCGCTGCCGGACATCCTGACCACCGCGGCCGCCCGCACCGCCGCCACCAGCAAGGACGCCTCATGACCCGCCACTTCCTCAAGGACACCGACCTCAGCCCGGCCGAGCAAGCCGAGGTGCTGCAGTTGGCCGCGGAAATGAAACAGTTCCCGTACCGGTATCAGCCGTTCGCCGGCGACGGTGCCGGCCGGAAGACCGTGGCCGTCATCTTCGACAAGACCTCGACCCGCACCCGGGTGTCCTTCGCCAGCGGGATCTCGGACTTGGGCGGTGTCCCGCTCATCATCAACCCGGGTGAATCCCAGCTGGGCCACAAAGAATCCGTATCCGACACCATCAAGGTGATGGAGCGGATGGTCTCCACGGTGGTCTGGCGGACGTATGCCCACTCCGGGCTGGAGGAGATGGCGGCGGTTTCCCGGGTGCCCGTGATCAACTCGCTCTCCGACGACTACCACCCCTGCCAACTGCTGGCGGACCTGATGACGGTCCAGGAGCACAAGGGCACGCTGGCCGGGCTCACCATGGCCTATCTGGGCGATGCCGCCAACAACATGGCCAACTCGTACCTGCTCGCCGGTGCGACGGCGGGCATGCATGTGCGGATCGGCGGACCGGAAGGCTACCTCCCGGCAGATGCCGTGGTGGCCGAAGCCGAAGCCAGGGCTGCCGAAACCGGCGGCTCCGTGCTGGTCACCACGGATCCGGCAGAGGCGCTGGCCGGGGCCGATGTGATCGCCACAGACACCTGGGTCTCGATGGGGCAGGAAGACGAGAAGGCGCAGCGGCTGGAGCTGTTCAAGGATTATGCGGTCAACAAAGCCTCCCTGGAGTTGGCTGCCGGCGACGCCGTCGTGCTGCATTGCCTGCCGGCCTACCGCGGCTACGAGATAGCAGCCGAAGTCATCGACGGCCCTCAGTCGGTGGTGTGGGACGAAGCGGAGAACAGGTTGCACGCACAGAAGGCGCTGATGGCATGGCTGATGGACAAGTCGTCGCTGGCACCGTTGGCCAGCGCCTGAGGGCGGACAAGCCATGAACACGATGCCGGCCACCAAGACCGCCCGCCAGGCCAAGATCACCGCAATCCTCACCGGCGAGTCGGTGCGCTCGCAGGCAGAGCTGGCGGCCCGCTTGGGTGAGGAAGGGGTGCAGGTCACCCAGGCCACGCTCTCGCGCGACTTGGTGGAACTGGGCGCGGTGCGGGTGCGCGGCCAGGACGGCGGCTTGATCTACGCGGTGCCCAGCGAGGGCGGAGAACGAGCGCCGCAGAGCGGTGTCACCCAAGAGATTCTGGACGCCCGGCTGGCACGGCTCTGCGCTGATTTGCTGGTGACGGCCGAAGCCTCTGCCAACCTGGTGGTGCTGCGCACACCGCCGGGGGCGGCCAACTTCCTGGCGCTGGCCATCGATCATTCGGTCATGCCGTCGGTGCTGGGCACCATCGCGGGAGACGACACGGTGCTGCTGGTGACGCGCGATCCGGCGGGAGGTGCCGCCCTCGCGGCACGGTTCCTGCAGTTCGCCGACGACTCGTCCCGCAACGCCTGAACGCAATAACCTAAAACGCAAGCAACGGCTTACCGCCACGGCGGCAAGCCATCTCCGCCGGCCGGCATGGCAGCGCGCGGAACCGTCACCAGGGCGACCTGGCGGAAAGGGAAGACGACGTGACGCAGGAACTGAACACCAGCGCAGCCGGGCACACCAACAAAGGCGCCCTCTGGGGCGGCCGTTTTGCCGGGGGCCCGGCCGACGCGCTGGCCGCGCTGAGCAAGTCGACGCACTTTGACTGGCGGCTGGCGCATTACGACATCGCCGGTTCACGCGCCCATGCCAAGGTGCTGCACAAGGCGGGATTGCTGGACGACGCCGAACTTGAGGGCATGCTCGCTGCCTTGGACCAACTCGACGACGACGTTCGTTCCGGCGCCTACGTGGCGGCCGAGTCGGACGAAGACGTCCACGGCTCGCTTGAGCGCGGACTGATCGAACGCGCCGGCGCCTCACTGGGGGGCAAGCTCCGCGCCGGGCGTTCGCGAAACGACCAGATCGCCACCCTGGGCCGGATGTACCTGCGCGACCACGCACGGATCATTGCCCGCGGAGTGCTGGCAACCATCGACGCGCTGCTCGCGCAGGCCCGCCGGCATCCGGACGTTGCCATGCCCGGCCGCACCCACCTGCAGCACGCCCAGCCGGTGCTGCTGTCGCATCACCTGCTGGCCCACGCCTGGGCACTGCTGCGCGACGTGCAGCGCCTGGCCGACTGGGACAAGCGGGCCGCCGTCTCGCCGTACGGCTCCGGCGCGCTGGCCGGCTCCTCGCTGGGGTTGGACCCGAACGCCGTCGCCGCCGACCTCGGCTTCGATTCCGCTGCCTGGAACTCGATCGACGGGACCGCCTCGCGCGATGTTTTCGCCGAATTCAGCTGGGTCGCGGCCATGATCGGCGTGGACCTGTCGCGGATCTCCGAGGAAGTCATCCTCTGGGCCACCAAGGAGTTCTCTTTTGTGACGCTGGACGACGCCTACTCCACGGGCTCGTCCATCATGCCGCAGAAGAAGAACCCGGACGTCGCCGAGTTGGCCCGCGGCAAGGCGGGCCGGCTGATCGGCGACCTGACCGGTCTGTTGGCCACGCTCAAGGGCCTGCCGCTGGCCTACAACCGGGATCTGCAGGAGGACAAGGAGCCTGTCTTCGACGCCGCAGACACCCTGGAGCTGCTGCTGCCCGCCGTCGCCGGCATGATCGAGACACTCGTCTTCAATACCGCTCGGCTGGAAGCGTTGGCTCCGCAGGGCTTTGCCCTGGCCACCGATATTGCCGAATGGCTGGTCCGGCAGGGCGTGCCGTTCCGCGAGGCGCATGAGCTCTCCGGTGCCGCGGTCAAACAGGCCGAGAGCCGCGGCGTCGAACTCTGGGACCTGACGGACGAGGAGTTTGCTGCCATTTCGCCGCAGCTGACCCCGCAGGTGCGCGAGGTGCTGACCGTGGAAGGGTCGCTGGCCAGCCGCAGTTCGCAGGGCGGCACCGCACCCAGTGCCGTGGCGGCCCAAATCGAGGCGCTCCAGGCCGGGCTGGACAGCGCGCGGGAGTACGTCGGCAACAGCCCCCGATAGCCTTCGCGCACCGCCGCCGGAATAAGTTACCGTCCGGTAGCAAATGTCTCTGCGGTAGTTTGTGAAGCGATGGGGGTGTAGCCACTAAGCCGAGGGAGCGAGCATGTCGACGCTGAGCCAGGACGAGGAAAAACTGGTTCCGGAGGGCCGGATCGAGCGGGTGGACGGGGACTACGTGTTGGCCTTCGACCGCCAACTCGACTACCCGCACAGCTATATCTGGAGCCTCCTGGCGGAGAAGGACAACGTCGCCAAATGGCTCGGCACGCTGGACGCCGACTGGGAGCTCGGCCGCACCTACGAGCTGCTTCTGGGCGGGGGCATCTCCAGCGGCACGGTGTTGCAGCTGAACCCGCCGCTCAGCCTGCAGATCAGCTGGGAGGACGAGCTCGGCCAGGAATCGGTGATTGAATGGCGGGTTCTGGAAAGCGATGGCGGAACTCTGCTCCAGTTCAGGTCGCGCGCCGAGGGGCCTGAGTTCCTGACCGAAGGCAGCGCCGGCTGGCAGACCATCCTGGACGCGCTGGCCGAGGTCGCCGCCGGGCGCCGGCCGGATTGGGAGACCGACCGGTGGACCCCGCTGCGCGAAGCGTATTCCCGCCAGTTCCAGCTTTCGCACTCGATGGGCACGGTGGAAAGCGATTCCGGGCATACCTGCCTGCGCTTCGAGCGCTTGCTCGACGCAGACCGGGACCGGGTCTGGGCTGCCCTGACCGAGCCGGAACTGCTCGAGGCCTGGCTCGGCCCCGGCCGGGTGGAACTGCAGGCCGGCGGCGCCGTCAAATTCAATCTGCCAGGGCGGACCGTCAGCGGAGACGTGGAGTATGTGCTCGCGGGCAGCAGGCTGGACTACACCTGGACCGCTCCGGAGGGCACCGGCACCGTGCACTGGATGCTGGAACCGGAGGACGGCAAGACCCGCCTGACCTTGGTCCATAATCTGGGCCGGGAAATTTTGGCGGGCGCCCTGATGGCCAACTGGCACATGCGACTGGACGCGCTGGCCACCGTGCTCGGCGGTGGGCGGGTACATGACTCGGCGCACCGGCGCGAAGCCCTGACCCGCTTCTACCAGCGCCTCCAATCCGCCTAGTGGATGCAGCTCTGCTGCGCTGGCTGGGCAGGCCTGCCGTTGAGGTGGCTCCGGGGCTGCTCAATGCCCGGTTGGCGCACACGACGCCGGAAGGGACCGTTGCCGTGCGCCTGACCGAGGTGGAGGCCTACATGGGGGAGCACGATCCGGGATCGCACGCCTTCCGCGGCCTGACCAACCGCAACAAGGTGATGTTTGGCCCGCCGGGACATATTTATGTCTACTTCACCTACGGGATGCACCACTGTGTGAACATCGTGTGCGGCCATGAAGGCCAGGCCACAGGTGCCTTGCTCCGCGCGGGCGAAGTCACCGAAGGCCTGGAGCTGGCCCGCAGCCGGCGGACCTCGGCCAAGCGGGATGCCGAATTGGCTCGGGGGCCGGCCCGGCTGGCCGTGGCCCTGGGGCTGGAGCTCGGAGACAACGGCCGTGCCCTCGCAACCGGGGAATTGGTTCTGACCCGGCCGGCGGTGCAGGCGTCGCACCAGCATGTGCGAACCGGGCCGCGGGTGGGCGTCAGCGGCGACGGCGGCACCGACGCTTACCCGTGGCGCTTCTGGCTGGAAGGCGACCCGACGGTCTCGCCCTACCGGGCCGCGAAACCGCGGCGCCGTGCCGGCAGCGGGTAGGGTGGACGGGTGAATGAACGCCCTCGCGAATCAGTTGAAACCTTGGTCAACCGTCTTTCGGAGACGGTCCGGGATTATCCGCAGCCCGGCATCGTCTTCCGCGACCTGACTCCTGTATTCGCCGACGGGGAAGCGCTGCATGCGGTGGTGCACGCGTTGATTGACCCGTTTCAAGGCCAGTTCGACGCCGTGGCGGGAGTGGAGGCCCGCGGCTTCCTGCTTTCGGCCGCCGCAGCTTATGCCTCCGGCACGGGCGTCATCACGGTGCGCAAGAAGGGCAAGTTACCCCGGAAGACCATCTCCGAGGACTACGCGCTGGAATACGGCACGGCCACTCTGGAAATCCATGCGGACGACCTGCTCCCTGGATCGCGGGTGCTGATCCTGGACGACGTGCTGGCAACCGGCGGGACCCTCAGTGCCGCCTGCCGCCTGTTTGAACGGGCCGGGGTCCAAGTGGCAGGGTTCGGCGTGGTCCTCGAGCTCTCGGCACTGCGGGGCAGGTCCGCTTTGGCGGGACACCGGATCCGTTCGCTGGTGCGCGAGTAGCCGATCGCACCGCCCGCGGCGAGCTGACAGGCGGGGTATCCGCCCGCCGTCGTTCTGCTCTCAGGGAAATCCAGCGTGGCGGTAGTAGAATGGACGGTCTGCATTTTGGGGAGGGATAACACACATGCCAGAATCGCCTTCGGCCCACGCCGAGCTTGAACACGAGCGTTCCTACGTGGCCGGCTTGTATCGCCGGTTGGAAGAACTGCGCGCCGAGAAACAGGAGCAGCTGTCCCGTGTCCGCAGCAGCGGCGCCGTGGGCAGCATGCAGAACATTTCCGAACGTGATGCCTTCGCCACCATGTACGAGGACCGGCTGGCCCAGCTTAATGCCGTCGATGACCGCCTGGTGTTCGGCCGCTTAGATCTGGACGACGGCGACCGGCGCTACATCGGACGGATCGGACTCAGCACCGCCGACCTGCAGCAGCTGATGGTGGACTGGCGTGCGCCCGAAGCCGGAGCGTTCTACCAGGCCACCGCTTTTGAACGGCTGGGCGTCCGGCGGCGCCGGCATCTGATCCTGCAGGGGCACCAGGTCAAGGGCATCGAAGACGACGTGCTCGATTCGACCATGCTTGCCGACGGCGCGTCGCTGCAGGGCGAAGGCGCGCTGCTGGCGGCCCTCAACTCCAAGCGCACCGGTGCCATGTCCGACATCGTCGGAACGATCCAGGCCGAACAGGACCGCATCATCAGGGCTGCGATGCCTGGCATCCTGGTGGTGCAGGGCGGTCCCGGAACGGGCAAGACCGCCGTGGCCCTGCACCGCGCGGCGTACCTGCTGTACTCGCACCGCGAGCGGCTGAAGTCTGCCGGCGTGCTGCTGGTGGGACCGTCCAACTCCTTTATGAAGTACATCGAGCGGGTGCTGCCGTCGCTGGGTGAAACCGGCGTCGTGATGTCAACGCTTGGTGGGCTCATGCCCGGAATCCGGACGGTGCCCGAAACCACCCCTGCCGTGGCCGAGATCAAGGGCCGTTTGTCCATGGCCGACGTCGTGGCCAATGCGGTAGCGAACCGCCAGCGGCTGCCAGCGGAACCGCGCAAGCTCAACGTCGAGGGCACCATCTTGACCCTGACGCCTCGCCAAGTAGCACGGGCGCGCGACCGCGCTCGGGCCACCGGCAAACCGCACAACGCCGCCCGGGTGACCTTCGTAAAGATCCTGCTGCGCGAGCTGACCGACCAGCTGCGCGAAGCCCTGGAAGCGTCCTCCGGACCGGGTAACAACGCGGACCGCGCCTATCTGGCGGAAGACGTACGGACGTCGCGCGATGTCCGGATAGCACTCAACCTGGCCTGGATGCCGTTGACTCCGGAAAAGCTGATCGGGGAATTGCTCAGCAAGCCGGCCCATCTTGAGGCGGCCGCCCCGGAGCTGACCGCTGCGGAACGCGACATGCTGTTGCGCTCAGCGGACGCGCCGTGGACCGAATCCGATGTGCCGCTGCTCGACGAAGCCGCCGAGCTGCTCGGCGAGATGGATGCCTCGGCCGGACGCGACAAGGCCCAGCAGGACGCCGACCGTGCCCGCGACATCGCCAACGCCGAGCAGTCACTGCGCAACGTCGACCAGACGCTGCGCGACATCGGCATCAACGGTTTGGTCAGTGCCGAGGATCTGGCGGGCTACAACCAAACGCAGCAAAACCGCCTCACCGCCGCCGAGCGTGCCGCCGGAGACCGCACCTGGGCCTTTGGACACATCGTCGTCGACGAGGCGCAGGAGTTGTCCGCCATGCAGTGGCGCCTGCTGATGCGCCGCTGCCCGCTCAAGTCGTTTACTGTCGTCGGCGACATCGCGCAAACCAGTTCCGCTGCCGGCGCGGAATCCTGGCAGCAGGCACTCGAGCCGTTCGCGGGCACACGCTGGCAGCTTGAAGAACTGACCGTGAACTACCGCACGCCCTCGCAGATCGCGCAGGCGGCGGTCCGGATGGCGAACGCCGCCGGCCAGGTCGTCTCGGCCCCGAAAGCCGTGCGCGATGGGCGCTGGCAGCCCATTGTGGACCGGGTGCCCGCCGGCCGCATGATCGAACATCTGCTGGACATCATGCCCGAGGAACTCGACGCTGCCAGCGGCGGCCTGCTGGCGGTTATCGCCGCCGACCACCGACTGCCTGAGGTCCGGAGCGCGCTGGCCGCGGTCTACGCCCAACGGGTCGGAGGCGGCGCGGGCGGCCTGGAACAGGACATCAGTGTGCTTGGCCCGCAGGAGGCCAAGGGCCTCGAATTCGACGCCGTGGTGGTGCTCGAACCCGGCGAACTGCTGCACCGCACCGGCGGCCGCGTCGGCGACCTTTACGTGGCCATGACCCGTCCGACCCAACGGCTGCGGCTGCTGGCCGAGGGCGAGGTCCCCGAGGGAATTGAAGGCTGATATTTTGGAATCCGTGAATGATACGTTTCTTGCTTCCCAACGCAACGATCCTTGTTTCGCCAACATCTGGCAGGAACTGAAGTGGCGCGGACTTGTCCACGTTTCAACCGATGAGGCTGAACTGGAGAAACTGCTGGCGGGGGACCCGGTGACGTATTACTGCGGTTTTGACCCGACGGCGCCGAGCCTGCACCTGGGCAATCTGGTCCAGTTGCTCACCATGCGCCGGCTGCAGCTGGCCGGGCACAAGCCGTTGGGACTCGTGGGCGGCTCCACCGGGCTGGTCGGCGACCCCAGGCCGACCGCCGAGCGCACCATGAACACCAAGGAAACCGTCGCCGAGTGGGTCGACCGGCTGAAGGGCCAGGTCCAGCGCTTCCTCGACTTCGAGGGCGATAACGCCGCGCGCATGGTCAATAACTTGGACTGGACCGAGCCGATGAGCGTGCTGGATTTCCTGCGCGATATCGGAAAGCACTACCGCGTCGGCACCATGGTCAAGAAGGACATTGTCGCCTCCAGGCTGAATTCCGACGAGGGCATCAGCTACGCGGAATTCAGCTACCAGATCCTGCAGGGCATGGACTACCTTGAGCTGTTCCGGCAGTACGGCTGCATCCTGCAGACCGGCGGATCGGATCAGTGGGGCAACCTGACCAGCGGCATTGAACTGATCCGCAAGGTGGAGGGCAGCGCTGTCCACGCGATCGGCACGCCTTTGATCACCAACTCGGATGGAACCAAGTTCGGTAAGAGCGAGGGCAACGCCATCTGGCTGGACGCGGATATGTGCAGCCCCTACGCCATGTACCAGTTCTGGCTGAACACGGCCGACGCCGACGTTGTCCAGCGGCTCAAGGTCTTCACCTTCCGCTCGCGGGAGGAAATCGAAGAACTCGAGCGAGCCGTGGCTGAACGGCCGCATACCCGTGAAGCCCAGCGGACGTTAGCCTACGAGGTGACGTCGATCGTGCACGGAACCGAGGCGACCGACAAGGTGATCGCTGCCTCCCAGGCCTTGTTTGGCCAGGGAGAGCTGGCCGAGTTGGACGAGTCGACCCTGGTCGCCGCCACGGCTGAACTGCCCAGTGCGGTTGCCGGCCCGGAAACTACCGGAATCATCGAGTTGTTGGTCCAGTCCGGTCTCGCCGCCAGCAATTCCGCGGCCCGGCGGACCGTGGCAGAGGGCGGTGCCTACGTGAACAACCGTAAAATCACAGATCCGGACACCGTCGTTGGAACTGATCAGTTGCTGCATGGCAAGTACCTTTTGATGCGCCGCGGTAAGCGCACGCTCGCCATGGTCGAAGTTTCTGGCTGACCAAGCCGCTGCCGCCTAACCGGCCGCTCCTCGAAGGGCTCGCCGTTTTCCTCCATTTAGGAGGACGACGACGGGCCCTTTCGCATCGGTGGCGGGCATCACCCGCCAGCGATTTGCGGGCCATGCGGGCGCCGTGTATTGTTTTCTGAGTCGCCGCCGCTGGTTGTGAACAGCCGGCCGGAACGCGACAAAACCCCTTCGAGAAAACGGCAGCGGTAGGTCATGCGCCCAAGTGCGCAGGCAAATTAGCTGGAGCTTTTCGCTGGGACCATGCTTTTTCTGAAGTAAATGAAGCGGAAACGCCGATTTGACAGAAAGAAAAAGGATGAAATAAAGTAGAAACATCGCAGCGAAGAAAAACAAAGCGAATTTCAATGAAATTCTTTTGAAGAAGTATTCGTTTGCTCCTGTTGTTTGAGAACTCAATAGTGTGCCAAGTTTGTTGATACCAATTATTTATTGGTTGAAAGTGCCGTGGCGTGCCGCCCCTGTGGTGTGT
>NZ_JBNHFF010000009.1:0-157375 GCF_059089965.1 Arthrobacter sp. SPT-J7 | reverse complement strand
TGCGGAACCTGAAGGTCGGCGGGGTGGAGGATGTCTGGGTCCGGCGGCTGTATACCGCGCCGGGAACCGGGCAGCTGCTGGGCATGGACTCGAAGGCCCGGAAGTTCCCGGACGGGATCCGGCGGATGGTGATGGCCCGGGACGCGTTCTGCACCGGGCCCTGGTGCGATGCGCCGATCCGGCAGATCGACCACATCGTCGCCCACGCCGACGGCGGGCCCACCAGCCTGGCCAACGGGCAGGGGCTGTGCGAGCGCTGCAACCAATCGAAGGAAGCCGACGGCTGGTCCGCCAAACCCGTCCTTGGGTCCCCGCGCAGCGTGGAAACCACCACGCCGACCGGCCACACCTACACCTCCACCGCCCCACCCCTGCCCGGCACCACATCCAGCGAACCGACGGCTGACCCAGTGGTTGCTCCGCGAGGAACGCAATCTGCCATCGAAGCGCCGGAATCAACCGAGGGCCAGGCTGGACGAGGCCAAACCGGACGATCGGGTGACGCGGAAGCCAGGCATGTGGCCGAACGCCGGGGCCATGCACGCCTGGAACTGGCGAAGTGCCGCCGACGCGCACGGCTGATGCGGCGTCGTATTCCTCACGCCCGGCAGACCATCGATTTGGGTTGAAGCGGGCCAGCGGCACCGTCCGGCTGTCTCTGGGTGGTCGGTGGAGCCGAACCCGGTTCGGACTATTGAGCGGGGTAAGGCAAACTTGTAGGCGATGAGCATGATGACCCTTTCCTCCCTGTCAGGCCACCTCCCCGCACAAACCTCTGGCGATACCAGCGCACTCACTGGTGTAGCAGACTGGGCCGTCGGCTTGATGGAGACCATTGGTGCCCCTGGTGCCGGACTGGCCATCGCGTTGGAGAACCTTTTCCCTCCGCTGCCCAGTGAGGTGGTACTCCCGCTGGCTGGCTTCACTGCGAGCCGCGGCAATTTCGGTCTCATCGAAGCGCTGATCTGGACCACGCTGGGCTCGGTCTTTGGCGCCTGGGCGCTGTACGGTCTGGGAGCCTGGCTGGGCCGGAGACGGATGCGCGCCATCGCAGCCAAACTTCCGCTGATCGATTTGGAAGACGTGGACAAGGTTGAGGCCTGGTTCAACCGACATGGCTACAAGGCTGTGTTCTTCGGGCGGATGATCCCCATTTTCCGAAGCCTGATCTCCATTCCCGCTGGCATCGAACGCATGCCCATCGCCAAGTTCCTCTTACTAACCAGTGCCGGCAGCCTGATCTGGAACACCATCTTCGTGCTCGCTGGCTTCTATCTGGGGGAGAACTGGCACATTGTGGAGCAGTACGCGGGCATCTTCCAAAAGCTCGTCATCGTCGTCGTTGTTCTTGCGTCGCTCTACTGGCTCACCACGAGGATCCGCAAGATCCGCAACCGCCGGAGCTAGCACCCACGGCCTCTGCGCCGGTCTGTTGCTGAGGCCTGCGACTGACCCGCGTCTGTCCTACGTGTGCGTCCGAAAACACCTTTCCTGAAGCACCACCTGCCTGCCGCCGCTGCACAGCGCCGCTCACGTACCCGTGCGCCCTCCGGGTTGTCCAGAAGGCTGCCCGCCCTAGCCCCGGCTCGCCGCCCGAGCTGCCCCCGCCATACGCTGCCGGATTCTCCCGCTCGCTCATTAGGCAGGGCGCACCTACGTGCCGACGGCGTCGCAGTCCCACTCGCTGTCCGGCAATGCACTCGCGGGCCGAGCCAGCGCGACCTGCTGCCCGACCAACGCGCACCCGCGGCGCCCACTAGCGCGAGTATGCCGCCGGACCAGCGCGGACCGCCCGCCCAACCCGCCTCGAGGACACGACACTTTCTTGACAGGCGATTCCGACGTTGTATGGTTAGCTACATCAGCAACTAACCCCTCTACCGAATAACCGGCGGAGGTGACCAAGGAAGGAGCGGCTGTGATCGACGATTCAAAGCCGATCTTCCTGCAGATCGCGGAGCTCATTGAGAACGACATCGTGGACGGGACGCTTGCCGAAGAAAGCCAGGCGCCATCCACGAATGAGTTCGCCGCGTTCTACCGGATCAATCCCGCCACTGCGGCAAAGGGAGTCAACCGCTTGGTGGACGACGGGATTTTGTACAAGAAGAGGGGGATCGGCATGTTCGTGTCGGCCGGTGCCCGCTCCCGGTTATTGGCCCGAAGGCGCGACGACTTTTTCCGGGAGTACGTCCAGCCAATGACCCGGGAGGCACGAAAGCTGGGCATCAGCACCGCACAGCTGACAGAAATGCTCCACCGCACCGAGTCCACCAGCGACATGACAGAGGGAAACGTGTCCCAATGAACAACCCGACTACACCCGCCGCCATAGAACTGCGGCAGGTGACCAAGACGTACCGCGATGCCAAGGCGCTGGACGACGTCACCCTGCGATTGGAAGGCAACCGGATCTACGGCCTGCTGGGCCGCAACGGCGCCGGCAAGACCACGATGATGTCGGTGCTCACCGGCCAGGGATTCCAGAGCAGCGGGGAAGCGCTGGTCTTCGGCCAGCGCCCCTATGAGAACGACGGCGTGCTGTCCCGGATCTGCTTCATCCGTGAATCGCAGAAATACCCCGAGGATTTCAATGCGCGGCGGGCCTTCAAGTCCGCGTCCATGTTCTTCAAAAACTGGGACCAGAAGTTCGCGGACCAGCTCGTTGAAGAATTCCAGCTGCCGCTCAAGCGGCGGATCAAGAAGCTCTCACGCGGCCAGCTCTCCGCCGTCGGAGTGATCATCGGACTGGCGTCCCGCGCGGACATCACGTTCTTTGACGAGCCGTACCTGGGGCTGGACGCCGTGGCCCGGCAGACTTTCTACGACCGGCTGGTCGAGGACTTTGCCGCGCATCCGCGGACCATCATCCTCTCCTCGCACCTGATCGATGAAGTGGCGAACCTGCTGGAGCATGTGGTCCTGATCGACCGCGGCCGGATCATTTTGGATGACGACGCCGAGGCCATCCGCGGCACGGCCGTGACGGTTGCGGGCAACGCCTCTGCCGTCCAGTCCTTTGCTGCCGGCCGGGAGGTGCTGCATCGCGAGTCGCTGGGCTCGTTGGCCTCGTGGACAGTGGAAGGCCGGCTGACGAATGCCGAGCGCGCCGAGGCGGCCGAACTTGGCCTGGAGCTGGCCCCGGTGTCGCTCCAACAGCTGGTGGTGCGCAAGACCATGGCAGCAACCGATGCTGTCCTCGATACCAACTCCGAGCTGGAGGTCCTGAAATGAACCGCGTCGTCAATGTTGCGCGCATGCAGCTGATCAACAAGTGGACCTTCCTGGGGATCCCAGCCCTCATCATGCTGTCCGCCTTCCTGATCACCCTCGCCATCTGGGCGATGATCCCGGCGAGCGGCGAGACGTTCTACTCCGGGGCTTCGCAGGCGGTGATGTGGTACTTTCTGGCGCTGGGCATCCAGTCCCTGACCCTCACGTTCCCGTTCTCGCAGGCCATGAGCGTCAGCCGGAGGACCTTCTACATCGGCACGGTGGGGCTGTTCGCCGCCGTGGCGCTGGCCATCAGCGTGCTCTACTACCTGATGGGCCTGGTGGAAGTCGCCACCAACGGCTGGGGTTTCAACGGACAGTTATATGCCCTAGGCTGGATCGCCAGTGAGCATGCCGTGGTGCAGATCCTGTTCTACTTCATCGCCATGGTGGCGCTGTTCATGATCGGTTTCTGGTTTGCCACTATCTACAAGCGCTGGCAGGCAACCGGGATGTTGGTCACATGGATCGCTATCGCTGTGGTCCTGATTGGCCTGCTGGGGCTGACCAGCTGGCAGGGTTGGTGGCCGGCGGTGGGGCAGTGGTTCGTGGCCCAGACGCCGCTGAGCGTTTCCGGCTGGACGGCGCTGTTCTGCGCGGTTCTGGCCGTCGGCTCCTACCTGACCCTGCGGCGCGCCACCCCCTGATCCAGGGCCTGATCACCGCGCAAGACAGCAGTCGCGCGGCGGTTCCCGCACATTGAGCGGGAGCCGCCGCGCCGCGTGCTGGCGGACCGGAACTGTCCTGGCCATCAATTAGGGTTGAGCCCGTGGCAGTTGACTTCACGGCGATCGATTTCGAGACGGCAAACGGGTTCAGGGGCTCACCATGCTCCGTCGGCTTGAGCAAGGTCCGTGGCGGCCGGATCGTCGAGGAAGCCTCGTGGCTGATGCGCCCGCCGGAAGGCTTCGACCATTTCGATCCGCGCAATGTCCAGATCCACGGCATCACTGCAGGCATGGTTGCGGCAAAGCCGCGCTTCGGGGAACTGTTCGCGGACATAGCAGACTTCATCGGCTCCGACGTGCTGATCGCCCATAACGCCGCCTTCGACATGGGAGTCATTCGGTCGGCACTGGAAGTCTCTGAACTTTCCGGCCCGGCCTACGACTACGCATGCACGGTCATCCTGTCGCGGCGCAGCTACTCGCTGGTGTCCTATTCGCTCCCGTTCGTGGCCGAAGCGGCAGGCGTGCCGTTGCTTAACCACCACGACGCGGTGGCAGACGCCCGGGCCTGCGCCGGCATCATGATCGACATTGCCCGCCGGAATTCGGCCGGGAACATTCCGGACCTGCTGACGGCGATGCAGCTGCGCACCACCCGCCTTGAGGCCTATATCCACGGAGCGGCGGCCGTCTCGAAACCCACGCGGACGGCGCTGGAACGCCAAACGCTGGCGTCGGCCGGGGGCGCGGCACCGTCTTCCGCCTGGACGTACTGGCCGGACGAGGGCAGCAACCCCGAGCCGAACGAAGACGCCGACGATTCCCACCCGCTGTACGGCCAGACCGTGGTGTTCACCGGCAATCTGGGCCTGTCCCGCCAAGAGGCGAAGAACCGGGCGGCAGAACTGGGCGCCCGGCCAGCCAGCAACGTGACCCGCAAAACCACGGTACTGGTGGTCGGAGACGGCTTCGTCGCCTCGGACCTTAAAAGCGGCCGGGTTACGGCCAAGGCGCATAAAGTGCTGCAGCTGCACGGCAAGGGCCAGCAGATCGAGGTACTCTCCGAAGGCGAGTTCCTGCAGATGATCGGCGGCCGCTGGCCCGCGCACAGCGCCTGACTCGAAGCGCCTGATTGACGGCGTCTGAGATGGGAAGCGCCTGACTCGGAGCGCCCAGCATCAGAGCTGCAGGCTTACCCCGGTGAGCTCTTCGGACAGGTCGATCAGCCGGGAGGCAGCGTTGCGCTCGCGGGCATGCCGCTGCGGCTCAACGAGGGCGGGGCGCCCGGTCAGCTGGAAGCGCCCGTCGGGGCCCCAATAGTCGCCGTTATGCACACCGTCGCCGGCCGCCGCTTGCACCAGCGGCCACGCTCCCGCGTCCTTGCCCTGCGCCACCAAGCCGAACAGCAGCCGCTGCCAGCCGCTGGGCGGCTGCGACAGCTGAAGCCCGGGCCGGTCGGGGGTGAAGTACCTCCGGGCGTACCCCGGATGCGCCACCACAGACGAGGCGGGCGAGGCCACCGCGTCCAGCCGGTGCGCCAGTTCGAAACCGAAACTCATCACCGCGAGCTTGGACAGGGCGTAGGACCGGTAGCTGGAGTACTTCGCCGGTATCGCTGCCCGCCGGAAGTCCGGGCGGACCCAGCGGTGGCTGATGCTGCCCACGTGCACCACGCGGCCGCGGCTGAGGGTCAGTGCAGGCATCAGCCGGGCAATCAGTGCAAAGTGGCCCAGATGGTTGGTGCCGAACTGCAACTCGAAGCCGTCGGTGGTGAACTGCAGCTCCCTTGAGCCGATGACGCCGGCGTTGGCCAGCAGGGCATCGATCCGCCCTAGACCAGCCAGATCCTCCGCGGCTTGCCGCACCGAGTCCAGGTTGGCCAGGTCGAGCAGCTGGAAGCGCGCGTCGGCACCGGGCACCGTGCTCCGGATTGCTTCCATCGCAGCGCGGCCGCGCGCTTCGTTGCGGGCGGCCATCACCACCGTAGCTCCGGCCGCGGCCAGCTGCTCGCTGGCGAAATAGCCAAGGCCGGCACTGGCGCCGGTCACGATGATCGTCTTGCCGTCCTGGCGGGGCAGGGCGGCCGGGTCGTGGCGCATGCCTTAGCCCTGGGTTTGTTCCAGGAAACGCGCCGCCATGCCGAGGATGACGTCGGGTCCCTCCAGGGCTGCCAGCCACTCGGCGGGCAGCGCAGCTTCACCGTAATGAGCGCCCAAAAGGTTGCCGGCCAGGCTGCCGGTAGCGGCGCTGTCGCCGTCGTGATTGATCGCTGTGGCGACGCCCCTGCGGAAGTGTTGCTCCGGCGTCGTACTGTCTGCAGTAGCCAGGACCGCGTACAAGGCGATGGATAGAGCCTCTTCCGCCGCCCGGCCTTCGCCAAGTGCCGCGGTCAGGTCGGCAGGTGCCACGGCTCCGTGGGCGGAGAGCTCGACGGCGGCCCGCAGGCGCCCGGCCAGGTCAGCGGCCCCGGCGTCCTGTTCGGTGCGGGCCAGCATGGCCACGGCGGCGCCCGGCAGGGTGGCTTGTTCATGCACCAGCAGCCGGATCAGCGTCGCCAAGGTGGCCGCGCTGCGGTGTGCCGCTGGATGGCCGTGGGTGAGCGCAGAGCCGTCGGTGGCCAGCCGCTGAACGGTCTGGTCGTCGACGAACGGCAGCAGTCCGAAGGGCGCGGACCGCGTCACTGTGCTGCCGTCTTGAGCGTCCGGATTAACCGGCCGGGCGCGGGTTCCCATCTCGCCGGTGGCCAGCCCGGACAGGCAGGCCTTGGCCGGCGCGCGCCGCGCATGCAGCACCGACTGGCCGTCGATCCAGCGGGGCAGCGGCTCCGGCGCATTCTCCGGGAAGCGGCCCTCCTGGGTTTTGTGCCAGCGGAGGTAGGCGAGCCAGAGGCAGGCGGCTTCGTCCGCGGCGGTGCCGGCGTTGGCCCACTCCAAGGCCTCGGTCAACCCGTCGAGGGTGTACAGCGTCAGTTGCGTGTGATCGGTGAAATGCCCCGGCTCGGGTAGTTGTGAGAAGTCCCGCAGCCCGTCGGCCCCAAAGCGCCCGGCGACGGAGTCGTACGAGTCTGATGTAACGGCTGCTCCCAGCTGGTTTCCCAGCGCGCCGCCCAGCAGGCAGCCGCGCACCCGCGAGGCGTAGTCCGGGACAGTGTGCGCAGTCGGGTCGCTGGACCGGGAACCGGGGAGCGGGGCATCGGTAATCACGACTACCAGCTTAGGCGTGAGCGCAAAACATTTCGCCCGCGGCGCTTCCCGGTAGCGTTCAGGGTTTTCCCAGAACCCGGTGACAGAGTGGAGTAGTTTTGAGTCAATCGCCGGCGTCCCGCCGGCCCGGCAGAAGGACAGTATTCATGGCAGCAGCCCATCCGGCGGCGTCGGCCCCGGCCGTCCCCGCCGCCCCACTCCGGCTTGGCGAAGGACGCAGCTACTCGGCCCGGATCGGTGCCGAGTTGGCCGGTTCGTTCTTGCTGTTTTTCGGTGCGCTGGGAATCGGCATGTTCAACCCGCAGGGCACTTTCGGCGTTCCCTTCGGCTTCGGCTTTGCCGTGGTTGCCGGCATGCTCGCCTTCGGCTACATCTCGGGCGGCCACTTCAACCCGGCCATCACGCTGGGCAGCGCGTTCGCGGGGCGCACTTCTTGGAAGTCGGTGCTGCCTTATGTTTTGGCGCAGCTGGTCGGCATGTCGCTGGCAGCGGTGGTGCTGTGGGTCATTATCGGCAGCCATCCGGCCGGCTCGCAGTCGGCCAGTGTGTTCGCTTCGATCGCCAATGGCTACGCCGGCGGTGATGAGCTGGGCTTCTCGATGGCCGGCGTTTTCCTGGCCGAAACCATCGCGACCGGCCTGCTGGTGGCCGTCTACCTGGGCGCGACCTCGTCCCGCGAGCGGTTGCGCACCGCCCCCTTTGCGGTCGGCCTGGTCTTCGCCGTGCTCACCGCAGTAATGCTGCCCATCTCGAACGCCGGCCTGAACCCGGCCCGCTCCACCGCTGCGGTGTACTTCGCCGGCGGCGGCTCGGTGGGCGAGCTGTGGCTGTTCTGGGTAGCGCCGCTGCTCGGTGCCCTGATTGCCGGGCTGCTGTACCGCAGCGCCGAAATGGTGCCGGCGTCGCGTAGGAAAACGGACGACGGCGGTGCCCCGGTTGTGTCTGCCGCCGCGCCTGTGGAGGGCGCCACCGCCGGGGTGGAGCCGGGCACGAGTGATGTTCCCGACGTCGCTGTGAAGGACCAGCCGGACGGGCCCGCTCCCACGGACGACCAGGGCGCGGCTGAAGCCCGCGATTTCTTTGACCGCAAGCCGAACAAGCCCCGCCCGGACACCGAATAAACTCACGCGGTAACGACAACGGCACGTCCCGATTCCGGGGCGTGCCGTTGCGCTTGCCCGAAACTGTCCTGACCGGCGGCTAGCTTTGAAGCATGAGGTTATTGCACACGTCAGACTGGCATCTGGGGCGCTCATTCCATGGCGTCGGGATGCTGGAGGCGCAGCGCGCATTCGTCGACCAACTCCTGGAAACCGTGCGGGACGAGGAGATCGATGCTGTGCTGATCGCCGGCGACGTGTACGACCGCGCGTTGCCCGGTGTGGACGTTGTGAACCTCTTTTCCGACGCGCTGTCGCGCATCCGTTCCGCCGGAGCCACCGTGATCATGACCAGCGGCAACCACGATTCGGCCACCCGGTTGGGCTTCGGATCCGGCATCCTGGCTCACGGCGGCGTCCATGTCCGCACCCGGCTGGACGAACTGGCGGATCCGGTGGAGCTGGACCTGCGCGGTGCCACCTTGGCCGTGTACGGCATTCCCTACCTCGAACCGCGGATGTGCGCGGAAGAACTCGGCGCTGAAGCCCCCAGCCATACCGCAGTGACGCGTGCGGCCCTGGACCGCATCCGTGCCGACCTTGAACAGCGAAAGACCGGCGGCCCGGTTCATTCCCTAGTGATGGCGCATACGTTCGCTAGCGGCGGCATAAGCTCGGACAGCGAGCGTGACCTGACCATCGGGGGAGTGGGAGCGGTTCCGCTAGACCTGTTCGACGGTCTTGACTATGTGGCGCTGGGACACTTGCACGGACGGCAGAAGCTGAGCGAGACCGTGCGCTATTCGGGCTCGCCCCTGCCGTATTCCTTCTCGGAGGCCGGGCATGAGAAGGGTGGCATCATTGTCGAATTCACGGCGGACGGGCTCAGCTCCATTGAAAACGTCTCTTGGCCCGCCGCGCGCAAGCTCGCCGTACTCAAGGGGACCATGAAGGACCTGCTGGAATCCGCAGACCACGCTTGGGCCCAGGATGCGTATTGCCAGATCACCGTCACGGACGACGAGCGGCCGCTGAAGGCCATGGAACGTCTGCGCGAACGCTTCCCGGACACCTTGGTGCTGAACTTTGAACCAGCCTCCGGACCCCGGAGGGACACCATGAGCTACAGCCAGCGCATTGCCAAGGCCCAAGACGATCTGGAGGTCTGCTGTGGCTTCCTGGACCATGTGCGCTCCCGGCCTGCTGACGAAGCCGAACGCGCGGTGCTGGCGGAAGCGCTGGCGGCGGTGCAGGCTGCGGAGGTATCGGTATGAGAATCCACCGGTTGGAAATGCAGGCCTTCGGGCCTTTCGCGTCACGGGAAATAATCGACTTCGACGAGCTCAGTTCGCAAGGGCTGTTCCTGCTGAACGGCCCCACCGGTGCCGGCAAGACCAGCATCCTGGATGCCATTTGTTTTGCGCTGTACGGGTCTGTTCCCGGCGCCCGCCAGCAGGGCAAGCGGCTGCGCAGCGACCACGCCGCGCCGGAGGCAGCACCCGAAGTTGTCTGCGAGTTCTCGGCGCGCGGCCGCCGCTTCGAAGTGACCCGCAATCCGCAGTGGGAGCGCCCGTCGTCCCGGGCGCGCTCCGGTTCGGTGACGGAGCAGGCGCACACCCTGCTGCGCGAGAAGGTCAACGGTGCGTGGATCCAGAAAAGCGGCCGCAACGACGAGGCCGCCGCGGAACTGCTCTCCGTCTTGGGCATGAGCCTGGAGCAGTTCACCAAGGTAGTGCTGCTGCCGCAGGGCGACTTCGCTGCCTTCCTGCGGGCCGATGCCAAGGAACGCCGGCCGCTGCTGCAGCGCCTCTTTGCGACCGACCGCTATGAGGCTGTGGAGCAAGCGCTGGCGGAGGAAGCTGCCAAGGCGCGCTCGGCTCACCAAGCCGCCGTCGCGGGAGCGAATCAACTCTTGGAAAGGGCGATGGAGGAAGCGGCACGGCATCTGGCTGCCGAGGACATGCCGAACCAGCCGCTGCCTGCTGCGGACCTGCTCGCCGCTTTTGAAACCTCCGTCGCCTCCGCTGCGGCCTCGGTCCAGGCCGCGGCAACCCGCGCACAGGAAGACCTGGGCCAGTTGCGGGACAGCATTGGCAGGCGCGAACAGGCGCTGGCTGACCACGCGGCCCTGGCGGAACTGGAGAAACTTTCCGTTGAGCACCGCCAAGCCGCGGACGGCCATGCCGCGTTAACCGAAACACTGGCCGCGCACCGGTCCGCGGAATTGTTGGCATCGCCGATCCGCCACCGCGACCAAGCCTCGCTCGCGATGGAGCGCGCGGCCAAGGAATTCTTGGACCGGATTGACGCGGCAGAGACCCATCCCCTCTATTCGGCGTTCGTTTCCAGCCGGCCGGAACCCGACCACGCCGGACAGGCGCTGCTCAGCGAGGCGACCGGTCAGCTCTCCGCCGAGCTGGGACGAATCCGGGCTTTGCTGCCTGAGGAACAGCGGCTGCAAACAGCCTGTGTGGAGGTGCAGCGGTTGGAGCGCCGCACCGAGCAGTTGGCGCAGGACCTAGTTGCCGCCACCGCCGCACAGGAACAGCTCGCCGCAACTCGCCGCGACCTGCAGGATGAACTGGCCGCATTGGCGGCAACCCCGGACGACGTCGGCCTGCTCACGGAGCGTCTGGAACAGGTCCAGCAAATCAGGGATGCCGTGGCCGACCATGAGGCCTGTCTGGCCAAGACAGAAGCTGCTCGGGCAAGCCGCGACGCAGCCCACGCCCGGCACCTCGAGTTAAAGGAAGCCTGGCTGTCGCTGCTGGAACAGCGTTTGGACCAAGCGGCAGCCGAGCTCGCTGCCACCCTTGCCGACGGTGATCCCTGTCCGGTGTGTGGCGGCTTCGAGCATCCCCAACCAGCGGTGGCGACCTCCGGCCAGCTGGTCACCCGCGAGCAAGAAGCGGAAGCCCGGGATCAGCAGGCGGCCGCAGAGGCTCGCTACTCCGAGGTCCGCGAGGCCTGCGCAAAGCTAGAGCAGCAGCTCTCCGCCTTGGCCTCGCGCGGCGGGGCCACTGACGCAGCCGAAGCGGCCGCAGCCGTGGCAACTGCCCGAGCAAGCCTGGACCAGGCACTTGCGGTGCGGGACCGGCGCGCGAAGGTGCAGGAAAGTTCCGCAGCCGCCACCCAGCAGCTCGAAGAGATCGGGCAGCAACTGTCGGCTCTGGCTGTTGCCAAGGCCAGTGCCGATTCCGAGCTCAAGGCTTGCACGGAACGCCGGGACGATCTGGAACGGAAGCTGCGCGAGGCGCTTCCGGACGGGAACAGCCTGCACGAACACGTTGCTTCCTTGTCCCGCCTCGATCAGCTTTTGGCGGACGCCTTGGGCATCCTGGGACAGCACCGCCACTGCAGCAACTCCTTGGAGCAGGCGGAGGCCGATCTCGCTTTGGCGATCGACCAATCACACTTCGCCACTGAGGACGAGGTCCGGGTGTCGCTGCTGGCACCGGCACAACTGAAGGCCTTGGAACAGCGCCACCGCGCGTATATCGAAGCGGGCCAGCGGCTGCAGGTGCTGGCGTCCTCGGCCCCGGTCATCCGTGCCCGCCAGGCCCTCGAGAACGGTGAAGTCGCGCCGGGAGCCGAGGAACTGGACGAGGCACGCGCGCAAGCCGAAACCCTGGACCGCCGGCTTCGAGAACACCAGGTCCGGCACGGCGTGCTGGCTGCCTCCCAGGAACAGTTGGCGATCTACCGCCGGCGTTTCGACGAGGAACAAATCCGCTTGGAACCGGTTGCCGCGCGACACGAACTGCTTCAATCAGTGGCGGACACGGTCAGGGGATTGGGCGAGAACGAACGAAAAATGACCCTGACCACTTATGTCCTCGCCGCCCGACTGGAACAGATCGCCGCCGCGGCTTCCGAACGACTGGTTGCGATGACTGACGGCCGGTACACGCTGGTCCACGACGACTCCAAATCCGGCAACAAAAAGTCCGGACTTGGTCTGCACGTCAGTGACGAATGGACCGGCCAGCGGCGCGACACCGCGACGCTCTCCGGCGGCGAGTCCTTCATGGCCTCGCTCGCGCTGGCACTGGGCCTTGCCGACGTCGTCCAAGCTGAAGCCGGCGGCGTGGACATCGAAACCCTCTTCGTCGATGAGGGGTTCGGCAGTCTGGATGAGCAGGCGCTCGAACAGGTGATGGATGCCTTGGAGGGACTGCGCGACGGCGGCCGGGTGATTGGTTTGGTCAGCCATGTGGCAGAAATGAAGCAGCGGATCGGCGCTCAACTGCAAGTCACGAAGGGGCGCCACGGCTCAACCGTTCGCACGGTACTCACCGGGGTCGCGTGACCACCGGTATGATAGTTGTGTTATCCGGGTTGTGCGCATCGGGAGGCGGGACGATGCGCGGTTAAACCAACGGACAAAAAACTATGACATTTCCTGATTCAGACGCGCCCGCGCGGGAACACGCAGCGACCGGCGGTGCCACTCGTCGACGCAAGCTGCGAAATCCCTTTGGCCGCTACGCTCGTCTGGCCCGACTGGCGGGAACGTCCTTCCTGACCATCGGCTTCCTGGCCAGACTGCCGCTGGCAATGCTGACGGTCGGCGCCCTGACTCTTGTCACCGTGACCACCGGGTCCTACGCCGCGGGAGGCTTCGCCGCCGGTGCCGTGGGGATCGGTTCGGCCGCTGGGGCGCCACTGTTCGGCTACCTTGCCGACCGGGCGGGACAGCGGCCGGTACTCCTGATCGCCGCCGCCGCTCACACCTGCGCCATCGTCTTGTTGCTGACCTGTGTCTACCTCGGTCCCAACGGGGCTGGAACCGCGGCCGTGCTGGCCGCGTCCTTCCTCGTCGGGGCAACGTGCCCGCAGGTGGGCTCGCTGGCGAGGGTGAGATGGATGGCGATGACGCGCAGCGACAAGCCTGCGCTGGACACGGCGCTGTCCTACGAAAGCACGGCTGATGAACTGACGTTCGTGTTGGGGCCGGCGCTGGTCGGACTGTTGGCCGCGCTGATTGCGCCATGGCTGCCCTTTGTGCTGGCCGCCGCACTGACCGTCACCATGGTTACCGCTTTTGCCATACACCCCACCTACCGCTCGGTGGTCCCGGTGACCCCCGACCTGGTCAAGGCCCATCCGGAAGCGGCTGCGGCAGCGACGCCGGTGCGGATTAACTGGCCGTTGGTCGCCATCCCGGTGCTGGGCATGGTGGCGATGGGCACGTTTTTCGGGGCCACCCAGAATGCGCTCAGCGCTTTCGGCGGCACCTTTGGCGCCTCCGACGCGGCGGGCCTGCTGTACGCTCTGCTGGGACTGACGTCGGCCTTCGGCGCCCTCTCCGTGGCCTACTGGCCGGCGCGGTGGACACTTGCCTGGCGCTGGGTGGTCTGTGCTGCGTTGATGACCGCATTCTGCTTCTTGCTGCTACTTCCGGCCGACGTGCTGCCGATGATTTTCGTGCTGCTGCTGGTCGGCGTGCCGGTCGGACCGACCATGGTCACGATCTACGGTATCGGCAGCCAGGTCGCTCCGGACGAGCGCCTAGGCACGGTCATGACGCTGCTGGCCAGCGGCGTTGTCCTGGGTTCTGCGCTGGGTTCGGCTTCAGCGGGTGCAATGGCCGAAACCTGGGGACATTCAGGTGCCTTCTTGGTCTCGATTGCCGCCGCCGGCATGCTTCTGGTTCTCGGCCTGGTCGCCGCCGCCGTCGTCCGTCGCCGGCGGCGCTGAGGCCACTCAGCGCAGTTCTGCCTCGATGGTGGCAGCAGAGCGTTTCAAAGCCGCCGCGATCTCTTGGTCGGGAGTATCCGTGCGGATGTAAACCACTGCTATGGCCGCCGGTAGTTGGCCGGGAACGGCAACCGGCACCGCGACCGCGGAGACGCCCGGGATGACTTCGTCATGGCTGACGGCATATCCGGTTTCCTTGGCAAGTTCGGCTTCCGGCCGGATCTGTTGTCCCGGAGCGTGCTGCTCCCACTGTTCCCGGGTCAGCGCCGACTGGATCGCGATTCCCGGTGCTCCGGCGGCGAAGGAATGACGCGTGCCGGGGTGCTGCACCAATGCCGTCGCGTGGCGCGGTTCTACGGTGAACAGCGTGACGCAGTCGCGCTGATCCCAGACAGCGATAAAAGCGGTCATCATCAGGTCGTTCGCCAACGTGGTCAGCTCCGGCAGCGCGGCGGACTGCAAGTCGCGCGAGACACCGCGTGCCAGCGCGGCCAACCCCGGCCCCGCCTGCACCCGTCCGGCCGAATCCCGCATCAACAGCGAGTGGTCTTCCAGAGTGCGCAGGATCCGGTAGGCGATGGAACGGTGCACTCCCAAAGCTTCTGACAGCTCGGCGATGGTCATTGGCGCCTGTGCTTCAGCCAGGATCTCCAGCGCTTGGATGCCACGCGACAGAGTCTGCGAGTGTGCCGCGGCGGGTTTGGTGGGAGTCTGGCTCATCGGACCATCCTACGGAGAGTGACTGCGGGGGAGCGGATACAGGGACGCGGAGACAGTGGCCTGTGCCATGCCTCACATCCACCATTGTTCTATATCAGGACGAAGCGTCCAAATATAGAACGAGTGTGGTGCGACAGGGGTCTTAGTCGCCGCTGTGAAAACGAGGAGCCCCGCCCGCGCCGGACGACGTTACCCAATCGATATGGCGCCTCTACGTGTCGCGCATTACGTTCCGGTAATATGGCTCGGGTCACATTACCGACCGTTCGGTAATTCCCGTTCTGTGAACACCACGGAGAGAATTATGTCCACGTCAGAAGAGCTGGCAGGCAACATCAGTCCAGCAGCCCGCCACGAAGAGCGCAAAGTGCTCGCAGGCACCCTTGTCGGTACCACGATCGAATGGTACGACTTCTTCATCTATGCCCAGGCCGCCGGGTTGGTCTTGGCCTCCCTGTACTTTGCCCCTTTGTCGCAGGAGAGCTCCGGCCTGGCCCAGATTGTCTCTTGGGCTTCGCTGGGTATTAGCTTCCTGTTCCGCCCGCTCGGCGCCATCGTCGCCGGTCACCTGGGAGACCGTCTCGGCCGCAAGATGATGCTGGTCTTTACGCTGGTGCTCATGGGTGCAGCCACCGCGCTGATCGGCGTGCTGCCGACCTACGCGCAGATTGGTATCTGGGCGCCCATCCTGCTGGTCTTCCTACGGATCCTGCAGGGCTTCTCCGCCGGCGGCGAATGGGGCGGTGCTGCCCTGATGTCAGTTGAGCATGCGCCGGTCAACAAGCGCGGTTTCTTCGGCGCGTACCCGCAAATCGGTGTTCCGTGCGGCATGATCCTTGCCACCGGCGTGATGTGGCTGCTCAGCACCACGCTCACCGAAGAAGCCTTTATGAGCTGGGGCTGGCGCGTGCCGTTCCTGTTCTCGATTGTGCTGATCGTCGTCGGCTACTTCATCCGCCGCTCGGTCAACGAGTCCCCGGTGTTCAAGGAAATGCAGGAGCGCAAGAAGGAATCGGCCGCTCCGCTGGGCCAGTTGTTCAAGCACAACTGGAAAGAGGTCATCCTCACCGCGCTGATCTTCATCGCCAACAACGCCGCCGGCTACCTCCTGATCGCGTTCTTCGCTTCCTACGCCACCAAGCCGGCGGATGCCGGCGGGCTGGGCATGGACCGGCCGTCCGTGCTGCTGGCAACCACACTGGCTGCCTTCGGCTGGTTGATCTTTACCATGTACGGCGGCATCCTCTCCGACAAGATCGGCCGCATCCGGACCTTCCAGATCGGCTACGTGTGGGTCCTGCTGTGGCAGATCCCGATGTTCATGCTGATCGACACGGCCAGCATTGTGCTGATGGGCATCGCGATGTTCGTCCTGACCATCGGCCTGGGCCTGTCCTACGGTCCGCAGTCGGCGCTTTACGCTGAGATGTTCCCGGCCAACGTCCGCTACTCCGGCGTATCCATCGGTTACGCCATCGGTGCAATTCTGGGTGGAGCGTTTGCTCCGCTGATCGCCGAAGTGTTGCTGGGCGCAACTGGAAGCACCATCTCCATTGGCATCTACATCATGGTGCTCTGCGTTATCTCGCTGGTCGCCGTCTCCGTTGTCAAGGAGACCAAGGGCAAGAACCTGCGGGTGGAGGAAGCCCACCGGGAGTACCTGCAGCAGCATCCTGAGGCACGGGACTCCTTTTAAAGATTCAGCAAACGAAATCACACGGACCGCCGCCGGTACTGCTTACCGGCGGCGGTCCGCTGCTTTTTCGGCTGCCTGCATCCGCTATTGAAATCGCAGCTACTGGGGGAGCACCGCCAGGACCTCGTCGTCGCTGACTTGGTTGAAGAGCCGGTAGGCCTCACCGACGGCACGAAAGCCCCGCGGCTGACGCAGACAACAGACGGCATCGGCCACTTTTCCCAGTTCTGCGCAGGTCTGGGGAGGCCCTACCGGGACGGCGACGACGATCTCCCGCGGCTTACTTTGCCGGACGGCCTTGATCGCGGCCTTCATCGTGGCGCCGGTCGCCACTCCGTCGTCGCAGAGAATAACGGTGCGGCCGCCGACCTGTGAGGCCCTTCCATGCAGATACGCTTCCTGGCGGCGCTGCAGTTCGGCATGCTCCGCGGCTTGGACGGCTTGGAGGCGCTGCTCGCTGTAATTGCGGCGGCGCAGTTCGGCCACAATGTGGTCCACCATAACGACGGCGGTGTGCCCGCCGTGGGCGGCCAAAGCTCCGAAGGCCACCTCTGGTTGATCGGGAATCCCCAACTTGCGCACAATGAGCGCATCAAAGTCCGCGCCCAGTTCTTTCGCCAAAACTGCAGCCACGGGAACGCCGCCACGTGCCAGCCCAAGCACGGTGACATCGCTGCGCCCGCGGTAGTCAGCCAGCTCGGCCGCCAATTGATGCGCCGCATCGGACCGATCGGCAAAAGGGGAAGGCGCCGCGCTCAACAGTCCCACGGCCTCCAGTATCCTCTCCCTTGCGCGAAGGGGCGAGGACTGCGGGACCCGGGGCGAGGGGGGGCTGTGCCGCTGGGAGGGGACTTCGTGAACCGGCGAGGGCTGCGCCGACTGGGCGGGGAGAGGCGGGACCGGCGAGGGGCTGTGCCGACTGGGCGGGGAGAGGCGGGACCCGGCGACGGGCTGCGCCGCCGGCTTATGGGGCTGCATGATGGCCGCGGGGCGAAGGTCCGGCCACCCTGGCGAACAGCGGACGGCATCATAGTGGTTGCGACGGGGCAATCGTTTGAGGACGCGATGGGTAGTTCTCCCCATCGCGGCGGCGGGACCACCCGGATAAGCTCTTACCAACGGTCGGGCTCGGAACGGGGGCCCGCGCCGCATCGGCCGGACTTGGGTCCGGGCGTGGAAGAGCCGGAGCCGCAGGATTCCCCCCAACGCCTGCTGCTCCGGCTCTTTCGTTTAATCCTCCGGCCTAACTCTAAGGAGTGCCTGGACTGGATGTCAGACTGGGCGTCAGCTCTCCGGTCGATCAGTGGAGCCGTTCCCTCCAAACCCGATGCCGCGGTAGACATCGGGCCGGTTGGCCTTAAGGTAGAGGCCCCAGCCGACCCCCAGCAATCCGGGGATGACGACGATGGCGGGCAGAAGCCAGCTCAGCGGGGACTGGCCTTCGGTGCCGATCAGGACATCGAAGTTGGCCACGATGAGTACGAACACGATGCCCAGCAACAGTGCGGCCAAGGCCGGAGCAACAACCCGGGCCCACAGCGAGTGGCCGGACGGGTTCTTCCGGAAGTATCCGATGACGGCCACGGATACCAGGACCAGCAGTAGAACCAGGCCGAACGCCCCGGTGTTGGTCAGCCAAGTAAAGAACGTCACCACCGGGTAAAGTGCGCCCAGTTCATTGCCGGTCCCGGCGATGGCGAAGACCAGCAGCAGCGCCGCTGCGACGACTGACTGGACGAGCGAGCCGGCGACCGGTGCATGGGTGCGGGCATTCACCCGGGCCAGGGGGCGGGGCAGGACGCCTTCACGGGCCATCGAGAAGACGTACCGGGCAACGGCGTTGTGGAACGCCACCAGGGCAGCGAACAAACTGGTGATGAACAGGATTTGGCAGATGTCGGCCAGCAGTACGCCGCTGTGCTCGCTGAGGAAAACGAACAGCAGGTCCGGGCCGAATTCCTGGGACTGTGCAACCACCTGGCTGGATCCGGTGGCCATAGCCATGGCCCAGCCGGAGAAGGCGTAGAACAGGGAAATGATCGCCACCGCAATGTAAGTGGCCCGAGCGATCGTCTGCTTCGGGTTCTTGGCTTCCTCGCTGTAAATGGCAGCGGATTCAAAGCCCATAAAAGCGGCGATGCTGAAGGCAAGGGCAGCGCCCACACCGGCGGTGAAGAGGTTTGCTGGATTCATCGGCGCTGTTGACAGGCCCTCCGGAGCCACGGCCAGCGAGACGATGTCAAAGATCAGGACGGCAACGAACTCCAAGCCGACCAGGACTGCCAGCACCTTGACCGACAGGTCCACCTTGTTGATTCCCAGCCAGCCCACGACGAGGAAGCCGACCAAGGCTGTGGCCCACCACGGGACCTCCGCGTTGATCTTGCTCCCGACGAAGGAGGCGGAAGCGAAGCCGAACAACCCGTAAATGCCCACCTGCATGGCGTTGTAAGAGATCAGGGCCGTCCACGCGGCGCCGACACCGGCCGCGCGGCCGAGGCCCCGGCCGATGTAGGCGTAGAAGGCGCCGGCGTTGGTGATGTGCGAGCTCATAGCCGCATAGCCGACGGTAAATAGGGCCAGGCACGCGCCCAGCACAATGAAGGACAGCGGTATCCCCACCAGCCCGGTAACGGCGTAATTGCTGCTGATGCCGCCGGCGACCACCGTCAAGGGGGCGGAAGCGGCAATAGTCATGAAGACGAGGGCTGGTACGCCGAGCGTCCGCTTGCTCAGGCCTTGAGAATCGGACCGATTGTCCGGCACGAGGATCTGTTCGTGCGACATGTTAACCTCCAACGGGAGAAGAAAGATGATCTGATTCTGGCAATCGGACGAGCTTTTGACTTGACCTTCTCGGTACGGCATTTGTCGTCCAGCGCACACCTTGTCCCCTAGGTGCGGTGCAGGCAGGGCAGTAGGCCCCAGCTGGTGGAAGTCAGGCCTTGCGGTAAGCGCTTGGTGGCACGCCGAAGGCGCTGCGAAAGACGCGGCTGAAATGGGCGGCATCGGTGAATCCCCAGCGGGTGGCGATGGCGCCGACTGCGCGATCGGCCTGGAGCGGGTCGCGCAGGTCGCGCCGACAGCGTTCAAGCCGTCGGGCGCGGATCCATCCGGCCACCGTGGTGCCGGCGTCGTGGAAAATGCTGTGCAAGTGCCGGGTGGAGATGAAATGTGCTGCGGCGATGGCTGCCGGAGACAGCTCCGGGTCGCCCAGGTTTGCCTCGATGTGCTGGCGGATCCGTGCGAGCAACTCGCCATGGTGGCCCCGTTGCGGGCCGTTCCCGCTACGGAGTTCGCTGTCGAACAGGGTGGCCAGCAGGTCTACCGCGTTGTGCGCCAGCCGGTGGCCGCTGGGGCCGGATAGCAGCTCAAGGTTGTCCGCCAGTTGCACCATGAACGGGCTGATCATCCGGCCGATGCCGGCGTCCCCGGCCATCCGGACAGCCGTCAGTTCGGCCACCGACTCGGTCGGCAGATCCAGCGCGTCGTGCGGGAACATCAACACCAGGGTGCGGAAGTCGTCGTCGAACTCCAAGGTGTAGGGCCGGTGGGTGTCATAGACCGCCAGGTCGCCAGGACGCAGCGTGGCTTCGCGGTTGTCCTGGATGAGGATGCCGGTGCCGGACAGTTGCAAGTTGAGCTTGTAGTAGAGCCGGTCGGACCGAGTGATCAGCGCCGGCGTGCGCAGCACCTTGTGGCTGTTGGCCGTTACTTCAACCACGGACAATTCGTCCAAAACCCGGGAACGCAGCCGGCCCTGGAACCCGGCGGGGGAGTTGGTCCGTGCCTGCAGGGGCACAAAGGACTCGGAAATCAGCGTGTTCCACTCGGCGAACGAACTCGCTTCGGCAACCTGCACCACGGAAGGCGCAGCGGGCTCGGCAGGCCCGGCAGGCCCGGCAGGCCCGGCAGGCACGGACGGCACGGCAGGCACGGTAGGCAAGGACGGCACGGTGGTCGCGGCAGGAGCGGAACCACGGAAATCGTTGGCGGTTCCGGCTATGCCGGATCGGCTGTGGGTGCTGCGTTCGGGATCGGTAATCGTCACGGTGGCCCCTTCAGATGGAACCTGGCTTGGGTGTGTCTTGCGACACAGTCTCCATACCATAGCCTCTGCGCGACCGCGTTGTCATCTATTTTCCACAACCGGCGAAAAAAGAATCGGATCAGGATTCTGCTGAAACCATGCGAAGCCAGCTGTCCAGATGCTCGGTCAATTGTTCCGGAGAGTGGTGCTCCGGGGTGAGGGAGGCGGTGATCTGCGCGCCCAACAAAAAGGACATCAGCTGCCCTGCCAGGACGTCATCGCTGGCGTGCGTGCGGACGTCGCCTGCCTCGCGCGCCTCGGCCAGGAAACGCATGAAGTCCACCCGCCAGCGTTCCATCGAATCGGCATGGAGCCTGGCCTTATCCGGGTCGATGAGCGCCTTTTGCCAGAACGGAATGACCAGTCGGGCCTCACTGATGGTCACGTCGGTGACGGGCAGCACCTCCAGGCAGTAGCGGCGCAAGGCGTCCAGGCCGCTGTGGCCTCGGATGGAATCGGCAACCCGCCGGTTTGTTTGGTCGAAGACGTAGCCGAAGGCAAAGGCCAGCAAGTCGTCCTTGGTGGGGAAGTAGGGCTTGAGGGCACCGTTGGCAAAGCCTGCCTCCGCGGCAATTTCCCGCATGGTGGCACCGTCGATGCCGTGCCGGGCGATGATCCGCCACGTGGCCTGGACGAGTTCGATCCGGCGCTGGTCGTGGTCGACAATCTTTGGCATCGGCCGCCTCCTATATAAAACGTGCGTAGAAAAACCCTTGCCATGAATCCTACTGGGGGTTATTCTCTACGAACATAGAAAAAAGAACGTGGTGTCGATCACAGCTATTGTCCGGCCCGCGTCTACCCCAGCCGCTTCTGAAAGGGCCGCTATGACCACCGCTGCTGCAGCCACTGTTTCGTCCTATGCTCTGGCCTCCGCCGAGGAAATCACCGCCGTCCGCACCATCCTGGCCGAGGCGGGACTGGCGGGGGAGAACACCCGCTTCGCCTACCTCGGGCTGCTGGACCCGCCGCGCCGCGGGGGCGAAGCGACGGTTGACCGGCGTTTCCGGGCCTTCCTGCTCGACGTCACCGGTGCGGCGCCGAAGGACGTGACCGTCTCCGTCACCTCCGGCAAGGTCCTGACGGTGGCCGAGCTTGACACCTCCGTGACCGGCGAGCTGCCCGTGCTGGAGGAGGAGTTCGAGGTGGTTGAAGCCATCCTCTCCACCGATGAGCGCTGGCTGAAAGCCATTGCCGACCGCGGTCTGGAGATCGACAAGGTGCGGGTCGCGCCGCTGTCTGCCGGAGTGTTCGAGTACCCGGAGGAGAAGGGCCGGCGGATCCTGCGCGGCCTGGCGTTCTACCAGAACTTCCCCGAGGACAACGCGTGGGCGCACCCCATCGACGGGCTGGTGGCCTACGTGGACATCGTGAACAAGACCGTGGACCAGGTGCTGGACTTCGGCGTCATGCCCGTTCCCGCCGAGCACGGCAACTACACGGATCCGGAGCTGACCGGAGAGCTCCGGACCACGCAGAAGCCCATCGAGATCACCCAGCCCGAGGGCCCCAGCTTCACCGTCAGCGGCGGCAACCACATCGAGTGGGAGAAGTGGTCCTTCGACGTGGGCTTCGACGTCCGTGAGGGTGTGGTGCTGCACAACATCGGCTTCCAGGACGGCGACCGCACCCGCTCCATCATCAAGCGGGCTTCCATTGCGGAGATGGTGGTCCCGTACGGCGACCCATCGCCGGTGCGCTCCTGGCAGAACTACTTCGACACCGGCGAATACCTGGTGGGCCAGTACGCCAACTCGCTGGAGCTCGGCTGCGACTGCCTGGGCGAGATCACCTACCTCTCGCCCGTGATCGCCGATGGCTTCGGCAACCCGCGTGAAATCCGCAACGGCATTTGCATGCACGAAGAGGACTACTCCATCCTGGCCAAGCACTCCGACCTGTGGACCGGGATCAACTACACCCGCCGCAACCGGCGTATGGTGGTCTCCTTCTTCACCACCATTGGCAACTACGACTACGGCTTCTACTGGTACCTCTACCTGGACGGCACCATCGAGTTCGAGGCCAAGGCCACCGGCATTGTCTTCACCAGCGCCTACCCGGGCAAGGGCTATGAGTACGCCTCCGAGATGGCACCGGGCCTGGGCGCGCCCTACCACCAGCACCTGTTCAGCGCCCGCCTGGACATGGCGCTGGACGGCTTCACCAACCGGGTCGAGGAGGAGGAAGCGGTGCGGGTTCCGCTCGGCAAGGGCAACGAGCGGGGCAATGCCTTCACCCGCCGCCGTACTCTGCTGAAGACCGAGTCCGAGGGCGTCCGCGAGGCGAATATGCCCGCCGGCCGGACCTGGCACATCTCCAACCCGCAATCCACCAACCGGCTGGGCGAGCCGGTGGCTTACAAACTGATGCCGCAGGGCCAGCCCACGCTGCTGGCCGATCCGGAGTCGTCGGTGGCCAAGCGTGCGGCCTTCGCGGCCAAGGACCTGTGGGTCACCCAGTACGCCGAGGACGAGCGCTACCCGACCGGCGACTTCGTCAACCAGCACGCCGGCGGCGCCGGGCTGCCGGCCTACGTGGCGCAGGACCGCAAGATCGACGGCGAGGACATTGTGCTCTGGCATACCTTCGGCCTGACCCACTACCCGCGGGTGGAGGACTGGCCAATCATGCCGGTGGACACGGCCGGATTCAGACTTCGGCCGGACGGCTTCTTCGACCGCAGCCCGGTGCTGGACGTGCCGGCGAACACGCCTGCCGCCGGCGGGCACTGCCACCGCTGAGCGGAGGTGTGAAGATGACCGCGGTTGCGCAGTGGAAATTTAGGGCAAAGCACGACGGCGGGGCGTGGCTTGTGCGGCTGGCCCGGCTGTGCGCCGTGGTCGCCTTCATCTCCATCGCCGCCCATTTGTGGATGGCCTGGCAGCACCTGCACACGCCGTGGCAGAGCCTGCTGATGCTGGTCATGGCCGCGTTCTGCCTGCCGTGCGCGCTGAAAACCTGGCGCCACGGCGGGGCGGATCCGGCCCGGATGCTGATGTTCGCGGCCCTGGCCATGGCTGCCTTCCACACCTTGCTGCTGACGGGAACCGGCTCCCATGGCGGCGGCCACGCCGGGCACGGGCTCCCCGCCGGGAGCACTGCGTTCGCTGCGGGCCCTGCCGGGACCGTAGACGGGTCTGCGTCCGCGACCGCGGTACTGCCGCACACCGAAATGATGCTGGGCGTCATCCTGCTGGAACTGGCGGCGGCCCTGGCGGCAGCCATCTACCTGCACCGGCTTCGCCAGCGTCAGTAGAAGCCGCCTCCCGCCCTGACGTTGAGGCCAACGCGGGGCGGGAGGCGGATCACCGTTTGGCAGGCGAGTCCTCCCGGCGTATGAATGAGGAGTGACTCCCGACTCCGACTCTGCTCCAAAAAACCGTCCCGCTGCCGGCATCTCGGTTGGCCCCGACGGCGCCGAGGCCGGCTTTGAGCCGGATCCCGGCCGCTGGCGGATCCTGGCCGTGCTGCTGGTGGCCATTTTCATGTCGCTGGTGAGCGTCAGCATCGTTAATGTGGTGCTGCCGTCCATCCAGATCGGGCTGGGCGCCTCCGACTCGGACCTGCAGTGGGTCCTCTCCGGCTACGCCCTGACCTTCGGAGTGGTGCTGGTGGCCGCCGGCCGGGCGGGCGACATCCTGGGCCGCGGGCCGTTGTTCATTGCGGGTGTCGCGCTTTTCACCCTTTCCTCGGTGGCCGCCGGACTGGCTCCGGATCCGCTCAGCCTGAACATCACGCGCTTTCTGCAAGGGCTCGGTTCCGGACTGTTGAATCCGCAGGCCGTGGGCATGATCCAGCAGTACTTCCGCGGTGCCGAACGCGGCCGGGCCTATGGTGCGCTCGGAAGCGTGATCGGCGTTTCGGTGGCCATCGGTCCGTTGCTCGGCGGGATGATCATTGAGTTCGTGGGCGTGCAGCAGGGGTGGCGCTGGACGTTCCTGGTGAATGTGCCGGTCGGGATCCTGGCCATCGTGCTCGCCTTGTTGTGGTTCAAACCGCAACGTAACGCCGCCGGCCGGGCCGAGGAGGCCACAGCCGATCGCGACTTGGATCCCCTCGGCGCCGTGCTCCTCGGCCTGGCGGTGCTGGCGCTGCTGCTGCCTTTCGTGGAACGGGGGACCGGGCCGTGGATCTGGCTGCTGCTCCCCGGCGGCGCAGCACTGCTGGCGTGCTGGGCGTGGTGGGAACATGCCTACCGGCGTCGGGGCCGCAGTCCGATGGTGGACCTGCGCATCTTCCGCACGCACAGCTTTTCGAACGGCTCGCTGATCGCCGGGCTGTACTTCATGGGTGTGACCAGCGTGTGGGTGCTGGTGGCACTGTACATCCAGGAGGGGTTGGGCGGCACCGCGCTCGAGGCCGGGCTGATCGGCCTGCCCGCCGCCCTGCTCGGCGCGTATGCGTCCCACTGGTCCGGCAAGCGGGTGCTGGAGCACGGGCGGAAATCGATCGTCGTCGGGATTCTCTGTGCACTGCTGGGGCTGGGCCTGACCATCGCCGTCATCCAAGCGGAGGCGGCCGGAATGCTCAGCATCTGGTGGATGTTGCTGACGTTGTCCTTCATCGGTATGGCACAGGGCCTAATCATTACTCCCAACCAGACGCTGACCTTGGCCGAAGTGTCGTTGGAGTATTCAGGCAGCGCCGGGGGAGTGCTGCAGACCTCGCAGCGGATCGGCACCGCGGTGGGAATCGCGGTGATCACCGCCGTCGCCTTTGCGGTCCAGGCCCAAGCGGGGTGGACCGCTGCGATCACCGCGGGCCTGTGCGTCACCGCCGTGTCGGTCCTGGGCACGCTGGTGATCGCCGTGTCCGATGCCCGCCGCAGCACGCGCGCCGCGATAGCGGGGTCAGGCCGCAGCTGATCCAAACAACCGGGATCAGCGCTGGCGGACTTCGATCTGTCCCTCGCGGACACGCGTCTCGTAGGCCGGCTGCTCGGAACTGGCAGGGCCTCTGACGACGCTGCCATCCGCCAGCCGGAAAGTGCTGCCGTGCCAGGGGCAGGTGATGCACCCGTTGTCCACGGTTCCCTCCTCCAACGGTCCGCCCATGTGGCTGCAGACGCTGTCCAGGGCTAGGAGAGTGCCGCCGCTGCGGTACAGCACCAGCGACAGGTCGCCGACCTGCGCGAGATGCGGCGTGTCATCGGCCAGGTCGCTCTCGGCCAGGACACCGGTCCATTCGGCTGGCCCCTCCCGCCACGCCGTGTGGTTGACGTTGACACCGCGCGAATAGCTCAAATGCCCGCCGAGGTAACCGCCGCTCATGAGTAAACCGAACCCGCCCAAGGCGATCATCTTGGCGATTCCGCGGCGGCCGCTGCGGCGAGCCACCAACGAGGCCGTGAAGCAGACCAGCGCCGTCGCGTTCGCGGCGGCATGCACGATTCCCACCCGTCGGTCCTCGCCCTGAGTGTCTGACCAGTCGTTGAGCCCGGCCCAGGCTGTGGGTGCCGCCGTCAGGATTCCGGCCGCGACCAGCAAATCCGCGGCGGGTTCGGCGCGGCGGCCGCCCACCGTGTCGAGCAGCGTCGCCATGCTCCACGCGCCGATGGGCAGGTCGGTCATCAGCGGGTGCAGCGGATGCCCCAGGAAACTGCCGCTGAGGACATTCCTGACCGGCCGCGGCTTCACCAGCCGGCCCACCAAGCCGGCCACCGGCTGGGCCACCTTGTCCAGGGCTTCGGTTCGTTCGATCCGTGCCATCAGCTTGTGCAGAGCAGACATGGGCGTTCCTCTTCCCCATAGAGTGGTGGCCAACGGGCAAGCCCCGCTGGCCGACTGACCGGCCCTCAGTAGCTGCCAGTGTTGCACCGGCTGGCGGAAGCGGCAAGGGTAGGCAAACGCCGGTGGGCGGCCTCCATACGGAAGCCGCCCACCGGCGTCGCTATTCAAGCGGGCCTGACGGAACTAGACCTGATTGCCGATCTTGAAGCCCTTGGCGGCCTGGCCACGGAAGGTGCCATCTTCGTCATCCTCACGGGTGAAGGAGAAACCGTCGGCGCCGATGGTCACCTCCATCTCGGAGTTGTCGGTGCGCTCGACGACTTCCTGCGGGTTGCCGTCGAGGTCCAGCACCAGGGAGGCCTCGGTGTACCAGGACGGGACCACCGGGTTGCCCCACCAGTCGCGCCGCTGGTTGTCGTGCACGTCCCAGGTGATGACAGGGTTGTCCGGGTCTCCGGTGTAGTAGTCCTGGGTGTAGATCTCCACGCGGTGGCCGTCCGGATCCAGGATGTACAGGTAGAACGCGTTGGACACCCCGTGGCGGCCCGGGCCGCGCTCGATCCGGTCGGACATGCGCAGCGCGCCCATCTTGTCGCAGATCTGGATGATGTTGTGCTTCTCATGCGTGGAGAAAGCCACGTGGTGCATGCGCGGGCCGTTGCCGCCGGTCAGGGCGGTGTCGTGCACGGTGCCCTTGCGGTGCATCCAGGCGGCGTAGGTCACGCCGTCGGAGTCCTTGATGTCCTCGGTGACGCGGAAGCCCAGGTCCTCCAGGTACTTGCGGCCGCGCGGGACGTCCGGGGTGACCTGGTTGAAGTGGTCCAGGCGCACCAGTTCGCCGGCGGAGTAGAGGTCGTAGCGCATGTGCAGGCGCTCCACATGGTCCACCTCGTGGAAGAACTCGTACGGGAAGCCCAGCGGATCCTCCACCCGCAGCGAGTCCCCAATGCCCTTGACGAAGCCTTCCTTGCGGCGCTCGGTCCGGCAGCCCAGCTCCTTGTAGTAGGCCTCGGCGCGGTCCACGTCCTCCGGGGTCCGCACCCGGTAGGCGAAGGCGGCGACGGCGGCGATCGGGCCCTTGCGCAGCACCAGGTTGTGGTGGATGAACTCTTCGAACGAGCGCAGGTAGATCGCTTCGTCGTCTTCGTGGGTTACGTGCAGGCCCAGCAGGTCCACGTAGAACGCACGGGACTTGGCCAGATCGGTGACCACGATCTCCATGTAGGCGCAGCGCAGGATGTCCGGGGCCGGGACAGAGGGCTTGGGGATTTCGTTGCTCATCATTCTCTCCTTCGAGCGGGGGGGGGGTAGGGGTTAGGCGTCCGGGATAGCGGCGGCGTCCTCGGCCTTGCCGAAGACCGGGTTGTGCACCTCACCGAGGTTGATGTGGACAGCCTGCTGGTCGGTGTAGAAATCGATGGAGCGGTAGCCGCCCTCATGGCCCAGGCCCGATGCCTTCACGCCGCCGAAGGGGGTGCGCAGGTCGCGGACGTTGTTGGAGTTCAGCCACACCATGCCGGCCTCGACATTCTGGGCGAAGTTGTGCGACCGCTTGAGGTCGTTCGTCCAGATGTAGGCGGCCAGTCCGTACTTGGTGTTGTTGGCCAGCTCCAGCGCCTCCTCGTCCGTGTCGAACGGGGTGATGGCCACGACCGGGCCGAAGATTTCTTCCTGGAAGATCCGGGCGTCCGGGGCCACGTCGGCGAAAACTGTCGGCTGGATGAAGTTGCCCTCCGGGAACTCGGCGGGGCGGCCGCCACCGGCGGTCAGGCGGGCCTCCTGCTTGCCGATCTCCACGTAGGACATGACCTTGTCGAAGTGCTCCGGGTGGACCAGGGCGCCGACCTCGGTGGACTCCTCGTGCGGCAGGCCGACCTTCACGCGCTTGGCCTGGGCCGAGTAGCGCTCGACGAATTCGTCGTAGATGCTCCGCTGGACCAGGATCCGCGAGCCGGCCGTGCAGCGCTCGCCGTTGAGGGAGAAGACGCCGAAGATGGTCGCGTCGATGGCGGCGTCCAGATCGGCATCTTCGAAGACGACGGCGGGGGACTTGCCGCCCAGCTCCATGGACAGGCCCTTCAGGTACGGGGCCGCGTTGGCGAAGATGATCTGGCCCGTGCGCGACTCGCCGGTGAAGGAGATCAGCGGGACGTCCGGGTGCTTGACCAGGGAGTCGCCGGCGAAGCCTTCCTCACCGTAGCCGTGGACGATGTTGAAGACGCCCTCCGGCAGGCCGGCTTCCTCGAAGATCCCCGGCCACAGGGACGCGGAGAGCGGGGTGAACTCGGCCGGCTTCAGGACCACGGTGTTGCCGGTGGCCAGCGCCGGGCCCAGCTTCCAGGACTCCAGCATGAACGGGGTGTTCCACGGGGTAATCAGGCCGGCGACGCCGATCGGCTTGCGGTTGACGTAGTTGGCCTGGCGTCCGGGGACCTTGAAGGCGTCGTCGTGCTGGGAAACGATCAGGTCGGCGAAGAAGCGGAAGTTTTCCGCTGCGCGCTGCGCCTGCCCCAAAGCCTGCTTGATCGGCAGCCCGGTGTCGAAGCACTCCATTTCGGCCAGTTCCTGGCCGCGGGACTCGACGATGTCGGCGATCTTGTGCAGAATGCGGGAGCGCTGGCGCGGAAGCATGGTCGGCCAGGGACCGTTCTCGAATGCGTCCTTGGCGGCGGCGACGGCCGCGGCGACGTCGGCGACCTTGCCGGAAGCTGCCTTGATGTACGGCTTGTTGGTGACCGGGTCCAGGACGTCGAAGGTGTCGCCGTCGATGGAGTCGACGAGCTTGCCGCCGATGTAGTGCTGCAGATGGGTGGGCAGGTTGTCCGGAACAAAGTGCTCGGCCATGATGGTCCTTTCCATTGGGGGTTGCGGTCTCGGGTAGTCGGTTGGGTCTAGAGGGGCGAGGGCGGCATGCCATCCGCGGCCAGATAGGCATTGAGCGTGTTGGTCCGGTGGGCCCGGGCCGCCTTCTCCACTTCGCTGGTGCTGGCACCGGCGTCGATCAAATCCAGCAGGTGCTCGTGTTCCTCCACGGAGGAGCGGGCACGGCCGGGAATGTGGCTGAAGCTGGAGGCCCGCATTGCGTTAAGCCGGTTCCAGCCCCGGTGGACCAAGTCCAGGATGTGCGGATTGGGGCAACACTCGTACAACACAGCGTGGAACCTGTCGTTGAGCTGGGTGAAGCGGGGCGGATCGAAGTCCTCCAGGCAGCGGCGCAACTCGGCGTTGATCGCCCGTGCCTCGGCCAGGTCCGCCGCGGAAAGCAGCGGAGCGGCCAGCGCGGTTGCCGCTCCCTCGATCACGGCCAGCGTCTCCATCGTGTGCAGATACAACTCGGCATCAACCGCTGCTACGGTCGCGCCGATATTGCGCTCGAACGTCACCAGGCCCTCGGCCTCCAGCCGGCGGATCGCCTCGCGCACCGGCACCGTGCTGCAGCCCAGCTCCGCGGCGATGGTGCCGAGGACCAGGCGGTACCCGGGCACCAGCTCGCCCTTGGCGATCCGTTCGTGGAGCAGCTCGTAGGCCTGCTCCGATTTGCTGGGGGCCAAGGTGGTCACTTCGGCTGCTCCGCGACCCATGCATCGTACCGGGTGCGCCATTCAGCGTTCATCGGGAACAGGCCCTCGATCTTGTGGCCTTCCTTGACCATCTCGAACACGAAGGTGTCCTGGCGTTCCTGCTCCACGACCTCGTCGGCGATCTCCGCGGCCAGTGCCGGCGGGATGACCAGGATCCCGTTGTCGTCGCCAACAATGATGTCGCCGGGCTGGATGGTGGTGCCGCCGCAGGCGACGGTGACGTCGGTGTCCCACGGGACGTGCTTGCGCCCCAGGACCGCCGGGTGGGCGCCGTTGTAGAAGGTGGGGATGTCCAGGGCCGCCACCTCGGAGAGGTCGCGGACGCCGCCGTCGGTAATGATGGCTTCCGCGCCGCGCACCTGGGTGCGCAGGGCCAGAATGTCGCCGAGCGTGCCCGAGCCCTTCTCGCCGCGGGCCTCCATGACCAGGATCTCGCCGGGGCCGATAGCGTCGATGATGCGCTTCTGGGCGTTGTAGCCGCCGCCGTGGGACTTGAACAGGTCCTCGCGGTTGGGCACATAGCGCAGCGTGCGCGCCGTGCCGATGACCTTTTGGCCGGGCTTGGTTGCCAGCAGGCCGTCCACGCTGACGTTGTTCAGCCCGCGCTTGCGCAGCGCGCCGGAGATGGTTGCCGTGGCGACCGAGAGCAGCTTGGCCTTGACGTCCTCGGTCAGCGCGGACTTGCCGGTGACTGCCGGGGCCAGCCCGGCGGCTTCTTCGCTGCCGAAGGCATCGATCCGGTCCTGGTCGGTGATTTTCGGGGTATTGCCGAAGGAAGCGAATTCCGCCTCGCCCTGAGTGACTGTGGTGGACAGGCGGCCCGTGCTCAGGCCGGCGGCTTCGTCGGAGACCTCGACCTCGACGACGTCGCCCGGCACGATCACGGACGAGCCGGCCGGGGTGCCGGTGAGGATGACATCGCCCGGGTGCAGGGTCATCAGCTGGGACAGGTCGGCTACGATCCGCGCGAAGGAGAAGATCAGGCCGGCGGTGGTGTCGTCCTGGACAACCTCGCCGTTGACCCAGGTGCGGATCCGCAGGGCGTCCGGGTTGACCGCAGCGGCCGGCAGCAGGGCCGGGCCGATCGGGGTGAAGCCGTCGCCGGACTTCGAGCGGATGTTGGAGCCCTTGTCCGCGTACTTGATGTCGTAGACGCCCAAATCGTTGCTGGCGGTTACGTGGCCCACGTAATTCCAGGCCTCTTCGAGCGAGACGCGGCGGGCCGGCTTGCCGATGATCAGGGCGATTTCACCCTCGAAGGCCAGCAGTTCGGTGTTGGCGGGACGCTCCACGGTGCCGCCCGAAAGGGCCAGCGAGGAGGAAGCCTTCATGAAGTAGGACGGGTTGGCAGGAACCCGTCCGCGCTGTGCCGCCCGGGAGTTGTAGGAGAGGTGTACGGCCAGCACCTTGCCGGCGTCCTCCAGCATCTTGGTATCCACCGGCTGGATCGTGGTGGCGGACTGGGTGACGTTGCCTTCGGACAAAGCATCCTCCTGTGAAGTACGAAATCGTATACGATCCATCATCGCGTGTGGCGGAAGCCACGTCAAGGGGGTGGCGAAACATTTCTCGAACGACCGGTCGGCTGCCCTCAGGTTGCCCCTGCCGGTCGGCGAAATCGGTGGCGGGACGGTACTTCCGTGGCGGAATGCCGCACCCCTTGGTGTGGTGGGGAGGCTCACGGCCTGGACGTCTTGTATCTTCCGGGGGACAGCCTAGAGTGGATGCATACGCATGGATTTGCATGCGTACAGCTCAAGGAAGTGATTGTGTACATGAAGGCTTGGCAGTTTACAGAAACCGACGCACCTCTCTCGCTCAATGACGTTGCTGCACCGGAACCTGCTGCGGATGAAGTTGTCCTCGACGTCAAGGCCGCTGGGCTGTGCCACAGCGACGTCGGGTTCATTGATGGCACGTTGACAGCGCTGCTTCCGTTCAGGCCGATCACGCTCGGCCATGAGATAGCTGGTATTGTCTCAGCCGTCGGTGCGGATGTCACCACGTTCTCGGTGGGTGACCGAGCGGTTATTCCCGCCGCGATCGAAGGACCAGGCACCTCGCTTGACGGGGGCTTTGCGGAGAAGGTGAAGGCCCCCGCACGGCTGGTGGCGCCGTTGCCCGAAGGCGTCCCCTTTGACCAGGCAGCGGCCGCGACGGATGCGGGCATGACGTCCTACCACGCCATGATGGTTCAGGGCGGCCTTAAGCCGGGGATGAAGGTCGGGGTCATTGGCCTGGGCGGTCTGGGATCCCTCGGAGCGCAGACGGCGATCGCCAACGGAGCGGAACTTTACGTGGCCGAAATCAATGAGAAGGTGCACTCGATGGCACTCGACATTGGGGCCACAGCAGTAGCCAAGGACATTCGGGACTTTGCCGACAAGGAGTTGGACCTGGTGGTCGACTTTGCAGGCTTCGGCACTACTACCGCCGGCGCCGTTGACGTCGTTCGTCGCGGCGGCCGCGTCGTCCAAGTGGGGCTCGGACGGAGCGAGGGCACCATCAACCTCCAGCAGCTCACGCTAAACGAAGTGGAGCTGGTCGGTTCCCAGGCAGGAACGCTGCAGGACTGCGCCGACGTGCTTCAGCTGATGGCAGACGGCAAGCTGTCGGCCCACATCAGCCAGATTTCCTTCGGCGAAATCGGAGAAGGCATTGACAAGTTGGCCCGCGGTGAGGTTATTGGCCGGCTGGTCGCCTTGATCGACTGATTCAGCGGAGCCTCCAGGCCCCCAGCCACTCAGATAATGCACCTCCAGCCCAGCTGGGGGTGCCTAAGTGGGTTGAGTGCCTAATTCAGCCCACGCTGGGCGCGCGGTTGGGCGGCGCGGGGATGGCCAGATTGCCGGTTGTATTGCCACCGGTACGCTCTTCCGGCGACCCTGCGGAGGGTGGCCCTGCGGAGGGTAGCCCTGCGGAGGGTAGCCCTGCGGAGGGTAACTCTGCTGAGGATGGCCCGGGGATGGGCAGCCCGGCCATCGGGGCTGCAGCCGCGGCGGCTGCGGCAGCACCGATGATGGCTCCGTCGGAACCGGGCGAACCGAACGAGGGCGAAACCAATACCGACTGTTCGGGCAGCGGGGCTTCGGCCAGATTCCGCAGGCTCACGGCAACCTCGTGCGCGGTTGGACGCACGTCCGGGTTGCGGTTGGTCATCAGGGTCAGCAGTTCTTTCCAGTGGTCAGGGAGCGAGTCCGGCACCTCCGGGTCGCGCAGCAGCCGGGCCAAGGCGGCCTCCATCGGTGTGCCGGAAAAAGCCTTCTGGTGGGTGAGGCATTCGAGCAGGACCAGGGCCAGGGAATACACATCGCTGGCACCGGTGACCGGGTGGCCCAACGCCTGTTCCGGGCTCAGGTAGTTGGCGGTTCCGATGGTTGCGCCCTGAGCCGTGGCCATGCTGGCTTCGACCATCCGGGCGATGCCGAAATCCGACAACTTGGGGTGGTGGCGGGTGTCTGCGGCGTGCCCGTTGGCCAGCAGGATGTTGGCGGGCTTCACGTCGCGGTGGATCACGCCTTGGTCGTGGATGTAGTTCAGTGCGTCGGCCAGATCGGCGCCGATCTGGGCCGTTTCGACCGACGTCAGGGGACCGTTGCGCAGTCTGCGCCGGAGGTCGGCTCCTTCAATCAATTCCATCACCAGGAAACTGGTGGTGGCGCCGTCGTCGGCGGTGTGCAGTCCGGCATCCAGCAGGGTGACCAAGCCGGGGTGGTTAAGCGTGGCCAGCAGCAACGTCTCGGTGTGCTGCCGCCGGTACTCGTCGTCATCAGGCGTCGTCGGGGCGAACATCTTGACGGCCACGTCGCGCCCCAAGGATTCATCCACGGCCCGGTATACGGACGCTGCCCCACCGGTGCCGATGAGCTCCCGTGTCCTGTAGCGCCCGCCCAGGATTGTCTCCATCAAGCCTCCACGCCCCAGGATTTTGCTGTCGTCGGCAATTGTACCGATGATCAGCCTGCTTCGCGTCTCCGGTTTGTTGCGAAAAGGGTTATCTGGCGAGGAATTCGATGGCGGCGGTCTTAAAGGTGCGGGAAGTCACCGCATTGGCGTGCGTCCGGGCGGGCAGCCACATCAACTCGGCTGCCTCGGCAAGCGCGGCCAGTTCAGGAGCCGTGGTCGCCAGGTCGTCCCGGTCGCCGGCCACCAGCAGGACCGGCATTTTCGGCACGGCTTCGGCGGGCACGAACGGTTCCGTCTTGACCGCTTCGATCATGGTCATCAGCGCGAAGATGTCGTTGGTCGGCACCAGCTTGGCCATCCGCAGCAATTCAGCGGTGTTGACGTCGTCGATCGGCGTCCCGTCGGCCAGGAAGCGCTGGGCGGCGTGCAGGTCGAAGTCGGCCAGCGGATCTGCGCTGCCCGGGCCGCCGAGCACCATCCGCCGGACCAGTTCCGGCTGGGTGGCGCCGAATTCCCAAGCCAGCCGCGCACCCAAGGAGTAGCCAATTAGGTCCACCCCGGTGTCGCCGTCGTCCTCTTTCAAGAGACGGACCTTGGCGTCCTGGATCAACTGCAGCAGGTCGGCACGGATCCGGCTCGGCGTGTAGGCGTCCATTTCTTCAGGGGCCGGGCTTTCGCCGTGGCCGGGAAGGTCCACTGTCACCACGCGCCGGCCGGCCTGGGTCAGCGCCGTGATCCAGCCCGCGTCCTCCCAGTTGAGTTTGGCGGAGGAGGCAAAACCATGGAGCAGGATCACTGGCCGGCGAGGACCTTCGGTGCCCTCGGCGGCCTCGTGCACCCGCACGTGCAGGTGCGGGTCGACGCCTTCAACGGTGTGCACCCGGTGGGTTCCCATGCTTAGTCCTCGTCGTCGAGCGCCGCGGTCAAGCGGACGCGGCGCCTGGGCGCTTCTTCCTTCGGTACGGTGCCCACAATACCGGCGGTGTCGTCTGGAACCTCGAAGACGATCAGCGGTTCGCCCACTTTAATGGTGTCTCCTGGCCCGCCGTAGATTTTCACCACCTTGCCGGCCTGCGGCGAGGGCAGCTCAACGGCCGACTTGGTGGTTTCGACTTCCACCAGCGGGTGGTTGCGCTCGATTTGTTCGCCCTCGGCGACCAGCCACTCCAGCACGGTCGCCTCAATCAGGCCTTCGCCCAGATCGGGCAGGGGGAACGAAATTTCAGCCACGGCGATACTCCAATACTCGCTGGATCCCGAACAGGATGCGGTCAATGTTGGGCACGTACTCGTCTTCTAGATCTCCTGACGGGTACGGTACGTCGAATCCGGTCACCCGCTCAACGGGTGCACGCAGGGTGCCAAAGCAGCGCTCGGTAATCAGTGCCGCCACTTCGGCGCCCAGGCCGGAGGTCAGCGGCGCTTCATGGACGACGACGGCGCGTCGTGTCTTCGCCACGGATGCTGCCAGCCCCTCGGCGTCGATGGGCTTGAGCCAGCGCAGGTCCAGCACTTCGATGTCAATGCCGTCTTCGGTGGCGAGCTCGGCCACTTGCAGGCAGCGGGCCACCATGGCGCCCCAAGCCACCAGCGTCAGGTGCTTGCCTTCGCGGACAATCCGGGAACCCTCGGGGGAGTAGGTATCCACCCCGGCGGCGGTGTCCACCGGCCCCTTCTGCCAGTAGCGGGACTTCGGCTCCATGAAGATCACGGGGTCCGGCCGGGTCGCGGCGTGCTTGAGCAGGTGGTAGGCCTCGTTCGGACTGGACGGCGAGACCACCTTCAGGCCCGGTACGTGGGCGAACAGCGATTCCAGCGACTCGCCGTGGTGCTCCGGAGCGCGGATGCCGCCGAAGCTGGGTACCCGCAGCGTGATGGGCATCGGCATGGTCCCGCGGCTGCGGTAGTTCATCCGGCCCACCTGGCAGACGATCTGGTTGATCGCCGGGTAGGCGAAGCCGTCGAACTGCACCTCGGGGATCGGGTGGTAGCCGGCCATGGCCAAGCCCACCGACATGCCCAGGATGCCTGATTCGGCCAGCGGAGTGTCGAAGACCCGGCACTCACCGAACTTCTTTTGCAAGCCGTCGGTGATGCGGAAGACGCCGCCGAGCAGCCCTACGTCCTCGCCCAGCACCAGTGCCTTGGGATTGTCCTCCAGTACCTCTGCCAGTGCGCGGTTCAGAGCCTGCTGCATGGAGAGGGTTTCGACGGCGGTGGCAGTGGCAAGGCCGGGTTCCACCACATCGGCGGAGGCCTGCTGGGCATCGGCGTCGACCGTATTGTCGATGGCGGCTTCGAGGTCGCTGAGGGTGGTGTGCTCAGACATGCTCGGACTCCTCTCGCCAGGCGCGTGCCTGGGCCTGCAGGGCATGGGTGGGTTCCTGGTAGACAAAATCGAACATTTCCGTGCCGGGGCGGGAGCCCAGAGCTGCCACACCGTTGCGGATCTGTTCCTCTTCGGCATGGGCCGTTTCGAGGGCTTCGGCAAAAAAGTCCTCACCGGCGATGCCCTCGGCCAGCAGTCGGCTGCGCATCCGGGCCAGCGGATCCTCGCCGCCGTCGGCGCGTTCCTCGGCCAGCGTGCGGTAACGGCCGGGGTCGTCGCTGGTGGAGTGCGGGCCGCGGCGGTAGGTCATGGCTTCCACGGTGGCCGGGCCGTTGCCGGCACGGGCGTGGGCCAGGGCGGCAGCCGTCGCCTGGTGGACCGCCACCACGTCGTTGCCGTCCACTTGGAGGGACGGCATGGCATAGCCGGCGGCGCGTGCGGCCACCGAGCCGCCGGCCACCTGGCGCTCGGTCGGCACCGAGATGGCGAAGCCGTTGTTTTGGATGAAGAAGACCACGGGGGCCTTCATGACGGCGGCGAAATTCATCGCTTCGTGCACGTCGCCCTGCGAGCTGGCGCCGTCGCCGAAGTAGGTGATGGCCACGCCAAGCTCGCCGGCAGGGGTGCCGGAGAGCGTCTGCCCGTGGGCCCAGCCGACAGCGTGCAAAACGGAACCGGCCACCACGGCCTGGATCGGCGCGAAGCGGGAGGCCTGGGGATCGTAGAGTCCGCCGTGCCAGCTGGCCTTGTGGGTGGACATGTACTCGACCATGTCCACGCCCACGGTCCGGGCCACACCCATTTCGCGGTAGGTCGGAAAGACGAAGTCGCGCGCCATGTCCAGCGCGTAGCCGCTGCCGACCTGGGCGGCTTCCTGGCCCAGTTCCGGTGCGTAGCCGGGGATCAGGCCCTGGCGCTGCCAGCGGATGGCCGATTCGTCCAGGTGGCGCACGGCCACCATCAGCCGGTAGAGCTCTTTGAGGTCTTCGGCGGACAGGTCCGGCTGGGCCGACGGGTCCAAGGCAAGGGTGTCGCTCATGCCTGCTCCTCCACGTAGTTTCGGTGCCGCGGGCCGACCGCAGCAGCGGCGGCCCGACGGCGTCGGTTGCTTACCGTGACGATAGTCACCGGCCGTGGGGGTTTGCAATATGCAACAGGATAGCCGCACAACGTGCACAGTTGGTGCGTTGTTTTGCCCGTGGCTATGGACAGATTGCTAAGGGCTTCAAACGAGAGTGGAACTTTTTGCGGAGTTCCTGCGGGCGTTGATTTTGGCCGCTGCGGCGATGCCGGTGATGAGTGCCAAGGTGGAGAGCAGCTGGATGCCGGTGGCGGGGGAGAAGAAGCCCAGCACCAGGATGGTGGACAGCAGGGCCAGGCCGATGTAGGTGATGACCGGGAAGCCGCGCATCCGGAACGGCAGCTCGGCGCCGTCCCGGTCCGCCCTCCGGCGCAGCACCAGCTGGGACAGCAGCACCATCGCCCAGACCACCAGGCAGGTGGAGCCGACCACGTTCAGCAGCACCGGCAGAACCCTTTCCGGGAAGATCAGTTCCAGCACTGTGGCAAGAAAGCCGAACGCCACCGAGGCCAACACGGCCCGGACCGGGACCTGCCGGCGGGTGAGCAACCGCAGGCTTGCGGGCGCCTCGCTCCGCTCCGAGAGGGAAAAGATCATCCGGGAGGCGCCGTACAGGTTGGCGTTCAGCGCCGAGAGCAGGGCAATCGCCGCGACCAGCGTGATGGCGACATCGGCTCCCGGGATCTGCGCGGCCGACAGCACCGCAGCGAAAGGCGATGACAGCGCCTCCGAATCCCAGGGCACCGTCAGGGCGATCACCAGCACCGATCCGAAGTAGAACACCAGAATGCGCCAGACGACCGTGCGGATGGCCTTCGCGACGCTCGATCCCGGGTTTTCCGTTTCCGCGGCGGCCACCGCCACGATCTCGGTGCCGCCGAAGGCAAAGATCACTACCAGCAGTCCGGCGCCGATCCCTGCGATGCCATGGGGCGCAAAGCCGTCTTCGCCGAAAATCACGCTGAGGCCGGGCGACCGGACGTCGGGCAGCCAGCCGAAAAGCAGTGCGGCACCAACCGCCAAAAAGGCCAGGATGGCGGCGACCTTGAAGATGGCGAACCAAAACTCGAACTCACCGTAGTTGCGCACGCCGAAAAGGTTGACCACCGTGAAGACCACCATGAACACCAGCGCCAGCAGCCAGACCGGCAGCACCGGCCAGACCGTTGCCAAGAGTCCGGCCGCCCCCACGGCCTCTGCCGCGATGACCACTACCAGTTGCAGCCACCAAAGCCACCCTATGGTGGCGCCGGCGGTGCGGCCGAGCGCCTTCTCCGCATAGGTGGAGAAGGCCCCGCTGCTGGGGTTGGCCGCCGCCATTTCGCCAAGCGCCCACATCACGATGATGACCAGGGTCCCGGCCAGCAAGTAGGAAATTAGTACGGCCGGGCCAGCTGCCTGGATGCCGGCTCCGGAACCGAGGAAAAGACCGGCACCGATGGCACTGCCGAGCCCCATCATGATCAGTTGCCGCTGTTTCATGCCGCGTCCGAGTCCCGAGGGCGGCGGGCCGCCGGGGGTGCGGTGGTGTGTGGTGTTGGCTAGCGATCGCGGCATCGACTGTCCTGTTGTTTGGTGAAATCAGCCCGAAGGCTGACAATTTGTCTAGATGTTTCCCGCACTTGCGGTCACCGAACGCGAAAGGACGCCCAGCGTCATGCAGATCGACTCTCTCGATGCGGACATCGTCACGCTGTTCACGGAGGACCCGCGGATGTCCGTGCTGGAAGCCTCGCGGGTACTGAAAGTAGCGCGTGCCACAGTACAGGCCCGGTTGGACAAGATGCAACGCGCCGGCGTGACCTCGGGCTGGGGGCCCCGGCTTTCGCCTGATGCACTGGGCTATGTGGTGCGTGCCTATTGTTCCTTCGTGATCCGGCAGGAATCGGGCCACGACGCCGTGGCGGCAGCGCTCGCCGACATTCCGGAAGTGTTGGAACTGCATACCGTGTCCGGCGAAAGCGACCTACTGGCCTGCGTGGTTGCCCGCTCGAATGCCGATTTGCAGCGCGTGCTCGATCAGGTGATGGCGACCAATACGGTGCTGCGCTCTTCTTCCGTGATCGTACTCAACAGCCACTTCCAGGAGCGGACGCTTCCGTTGGTTAAGGCTGCTGCGGATCCTCGCTGATCTTGGTGCTGCGGCTGTTGGCTCCGTCGCGAATGTCGGCGTCGGGGATCACCGCCGCACGGCCCAGCCCGGCGGCGGTCCCAGCGCTTGCAGCGAACGCAGCAGGCAAGGCCGCCGTGCCCGGAGCCAGCAGGGCGACCGTTCCCCACGTGAGCGCGGCCAAGCCGGTGCCAAATGCCAGCACATGGATCCACTGTGGGCGCACCGGGCGGAGCAGCTTACTGAGTACCAAGGCGAACGGCGCGCCCAGGAGTACGGCAAAGAAGAAGCTCACCATCAGCACCAGAGCCCAGTAGCTCAGGGCCGCAGAGGTGGGGGACACCACCGTATCGATAATGCTCACGGTCAAGGAAAAAACGAACCACGATCCGAAGGCCACCAGCCAGCCCTTGATAAACGCGTACCGATTCAGCACCACCCGCTGGTTCGCCGGCCGCGGTTTGGCGCCGTAGCGGCGGCGGAGGATCTCGTTATTGTCCTGCCACTCAAAGCGACGGCGCGGCTCCTCTGGATGCATGGCTGAAGCCTAGCCTCTCAGTCCGACGTGGTCGGCTCGGGCTTCTCCAGTCCGGTGAAGGGGGCGAGGTCCCGCCGGAAGGCCTCGATGCTGCTTTCCGGCAGCGCGGTGGCGCCATAGCCACATTCGATCGATTGTGTGGCCCAGCCGTGATTCTCGGCCTCCGTCGCTGCCTTGCCCGCAGGGTCGCGGGATACATCCGTCAAGGTGATCCACAGCCACTGTGAGTCTGCCCGCGCGCTCCCGCTCCAGGCCCAGTACTCGTCCGGATCATCGGTTCCGAATCGGTCGCGCAGTTCCTGCCGCCAGGCTTCCTCGTCGCCGTACCGCGAGGACTCGTGGTCCAGCACCACTGCATCGAAACCATGGTCGGCCACGATTCCATTCACGACGGCAACAATGCGCCGCCAGTCCTGTGGCGCCGGGGGAACCGAGTCGCTGATGCGGGTGACCGAGTTGTAGGTCAAAAAGGCCGAGTCGCCGCCGTACCCGTTTCCTTCCTGTGGAAACCAGTCCGCTTCACCATGACTCTTCCAATGCAGGCGATACTCGTTGCTCAGCGCGGACTCCACCTCGTGCAGCAGGTCTTCGGCCAGCGGTTCGATCCGCTCGCGGCTCGGGCCTGACAGGATGTCGTCCGCGTCGATGTAAGCGTGGCCCGGATAGTCGCGCCAATCGACTGTGACTTCGCGGCCGTTGGAGTCGACGTACCTATATGTGGGCGAGGCAGAACAGCCACCCAGCAGCACCATGGCCGCCAGGACGCTCGTGGTGCGCGCAAGCGTTCCCATCCCGGTTCGTGCGGTTTTCATCCCAGCCTTCCGTGGCGAAACATGGAGCTAAGACCCACGTTATCCGGCGGGCGGCAAATCCAGGTGAGGGCACGGTAGATCGGGGAGGGCGGGGTCCACGGACCGTGCCTTCACCGATGTACCGTGCCTTCGAGCTCGCCCCGCGCGGATGGCCGGGCGCCGGGGTCTCTCGCGTCACATTCCGCGTCCATCGGAAACTGATGGGGTCAGAATGACCATAACGCGCTATCATCTGTTCTAGTCATCATGACTTTTACTCAGATTTAGCGAAGGAGGTGGCCATGCCGGTCTCTTCGGCCAACGTGTCCGAGCGCGCACAACAGCCGCCGGAACTGGCCATCTCCACGGTTATCTTCGCCCTCCGCCCGGACGCAGAGACGGGCCGCCCCACGTTGTGGCTGCCCTTGGTCCGGCGCACCCGCCAGCCGTTCCGGGATCAGTGGGCACTGCCCGGCGGCCCGTTGAGTCCGGATGAGTCGCTACAGGACGCTGCCGCCCGGAACCTGCAGGAAACCAGCGGGCTTCAGCCTAGCTATCTGGAGCAGCTGTACGCCTTCGGCGGACTGGACCGCTCGCCGGCGCAGCGTGTGGTCTCGATTGTCTACTGGGCGCTGGTGAAGCCGGACGAGGCGGCGATGGCGCACGAGACCGAGAACGTCCGGTGGATGCGCGCCGACGACCTCGGGCAGCTGGCGTTCGACCACAACCAGATTGTGGAGTACGCGCTGTGGCGATTGCGCAACAAAGTGGAATACAGCTCGATCGCCTATGCCTTCCTGGGCTCTACCTTCACGCTCGCGCAGGTCCGGGAAGTCTACGAGGCTGTGCTGGGCAAGCAACTGGACCCGGCGAACTTCCGCCGCCAGCTCCGTGCTACGCCGGACATTGAACAGACCGACGAGTACCTGCAGGGCGGCCGGCACCGGCCGCCCAGGCTCTACCGCTACACCGGCAGCGCCGCCCAGCTCAGCGGCAGCCCGCCCGCCTAGCGCCATCCCCACCAATCCCAGGCTTGACCAACTTGCTCAGAACAACGGAGAACACCATGCCATCGGTCAACAGCACCATCCAGCTGATCACCCGCGAGGAAGCGCAGGCCGTCGGCTCGGGCGCGCCCGCTTCCACCTGCACCCCCGGGCTGGACAAGGGGCCGTGGTCCTTTGACACCGCTTCGGCGAGCGGGGCGTGGGCGCCCTCGTACGGGCCGGGTGCCTCATTGGCCGACGCGGCACCGGCGGCGACCCCGCGGCAGGGCGAGATTCCGGCCGAATACCGGCTGGCCAGCGATGCAGAGCTGGAGCAGCGGATCCTCGCCGCCAAGGACAAGCTGGGCGAGAAGCTGGTGATTCTGGGCCACTTCTACCAGCGCGATGAAGTGGTGAAGTACGCCGACTTCGTGGGCGATTCCTTCCAGCTGGCCCGGGCCGCCAAGGAGAAGCCGGAGGCAGAGGTCATCGTGTTCTGCGGCGTGCACTTCATGGCCGAAACCGCGGACATGCTCTCCGGCCCCGACCAGGCGGTGATTCTGCCGAACCTGGCGGCCGGCTGCTCGATGGCCGACATGGCGGACATTGATTCGGTTCAGGCCTGCTGGGACCAGTTGACCGGCGTGCTCCGCAGCGGCCCGGACGCGGACGGCAAGGTCCCGGTCATCCCGGTCACCTACATGAACTCCTCGGCAGCGCTCAAGGGTTTCTGCGGCGAGAACGGCGGGATCGTCTGCACCTCGTCCAACGCCGAGACCGTGCTGGAATGGGCCTTCGAGCGCGCCCACCGCGTGCTCTTCTTCCCGGACCAGCACCTGGGCCGCAATACCGCCAAGGCCATGGGCGTGCCGCTGGAGCAGATGCCCATGTGGAACCCGCGCCACGCGCTCGGCGGCAACGACGAAGCCACGCTGCTGGACTCGCGGGTGATCCTCTGGCACGGTTTCTGCTCGGTCCACAAGCGCTTCACGGTGGACCAGATCGAGAAGGCCCGCGCCGACTACCCGGGCGTCCGGGTGATCGTGCACCCCGAATGCCCCATGCCGGTGGTCGACGCCGCGGATGAAGCCGGCTCCACCGACTACATCCGCAAGGCGGTCGCCGCGGCCACCGAACCGACGGTCTTCGCCATCGGCACCGAGATCAACTTGGTCAACCGGCTGGCAGCCGAATACCCGCAGCACACCATCTTCTGCCTGGACCCGGTGATCTGCCCGTGCTCCACCATGTACCGGATCCACCCGGGCTACCTGGCCTGGGTACTCGAGGCCTACGCCGGAACCGGCGAGCTGCCCGGCGGCGAAGTGCTCAACCGGATCACCGTGCCCGACTCCGTCGCCGTCCCCGCCCGCGTGGCGCTGGAACGGATGCTGGCAGCCAAGCCGTGAACAGCAAACCGGCCCGCCGCATCGCGGTGGTGGGTTCCGGCATCGCCGGGCTCTACGCCGCCGCGCTCGCCGCAGAACGGGCGGACACCGCCGTCACGCTGATCACCAAGGGCTCGCTCGCCGAGTCCAACACCTGGCACGCGCAGGGCGGCATCACGGCGGTGACCGCGCAGGGCATAGCGGCGGGGGATTCCGTGGCGGCCCACATGGCGGACACTCTCACCGCGGGCGCGCAATTGAACGACGACGGCGCCGTCCGCCTGTTGTGCGACGGTGCGGCCCGGGAGATCGCCACCTTGGAAGAGTGGGGTGTGGCCTTCGACCGGCACGACGGCGGGTTCTCGCTGGGGCTGGAAGGCGCGCACTCGGCGGCGCGGATTCTGCACGCCGGCGGGGACCGGACCGGAGCCGGTATCGCCGAGGCGCTGATCCGGGTGGTCCGCCGCTTGGCCGACGCCGGCCGGCTGGACATTCTCGAGCACACCCTGGTGCGGAGGCTGCTGGCGGAGGCCGGCCGCGTCACTGGGGTGGAGGTGATGGAGGTGCGGTGCGAAGGCGACGGTGCGGTGCCCACGGAGCTGGACGCCGACGTCGTGATTCTGGCGACCGGCGGGGCGGGGCAGCTGTTCCCGGCCACCACCAACCCGGCCACGGCCACCGGCGACGGTGTGGCGCTGGCTTGGGACGCCGGTGCGGTGCTGGCCGACCTGGAGTTCATCCAGTTCCACCCCACCCTGCTGGACCCTGCGGCCACCGGCGGCAAGCCTTTCATGATCTCGGAGGCGGTGCGCGGCGAGGGCGCCGTGCTGGTGGACGCTGCAGGGGAGCGGTTCATGCCGGAGCAGCATCCGGCCGCCGAACTGGCGCCGCGGGACGTGGTCTCGCGGTGCATCCACCAACAGCTCAGGCTGCAGGAGGAACGCGGGCTGCTGCCGCAGGTCTTCCTGGACGCCACCGGAGTGGAGCGGGAAAAGGGCCCGGGATTCCTGGCCGCGCGGTTCCCGCTGATCGACGCGACGGTCAGGTCGCTGGGTTTCGACTGGGCCAGCCAGCCGCTGCCGGTCCGCCCGGCGTCGCATTACTGGATGGGCGGCGTCCAGACCGACGCCGATGGGCGGACCTCGGTGCCCGGGCTCTTCGCGGTGGGCGAGGTGGCCTGCACCGGAGTGCACGGCGCCAACCGGCTGGCCTCGAACTCGCTGCTCGAGGGGCTGGTCTTCGCCCGCCGTGCCGTCGCCGCGCTGGACCGGCCCGAGAAGACGCCGGCGTTCGAGGCGGTGCCGCTGGAGGTTGGCGTCCCGCTCGGTGAAGCAGGGTTCTCCGATGCCAGTAACGTGCCAGCCGCCGGAACCACACCGTGCAGCCGGAAACAGATCCAGGCCGTGATGGCGGCCGCCGCCGGCGTGGTTCGCGACGGCGCGGCGCTGCAGCAGGCGGCCCGTCAGCTGGCACAGTGGCACCTGCCAGTCACCGGCGCCGCCTCGGCCGAGGACGCCGCCCTGCTGACGGTGGCCCAGCTGGTGGTGGCAGCCGCCGCCGCACGGCGGAACAGCATCGGTGCCCACTTCCGCAGCGACCACAGCCAGGCACCGGCGGACCGGGCGCGGCTGGCCTTCGTGAATGCCCGCACGGTCGGTGCGCCCGCCGCCCAGTCCGCAACGTCCCAACGAATCCTGCAGGAGCAGCCATGAACCAGATCCAGCCGATCGACGGCACCGCCTTGGAGCGGATCGTCGCGACGGCGCTCGCCGAGGATGCGCCGTGGGGCGACATCACGTCCAGCACCCTGATTCCGGCCGACGCCACGGCCACGGCGGAGTTGGCTGCCCGCGAGCCCGGTGTCTTCTCCGGCGGCCCGGTGCTGGCCGAGGTGTTCCGGCAAGTGGATCCGTCGGTGCAGGTGGAGCTGAAGACCGATGACGGTGCCGCCTTCGACGCCGGTGAGGTGCTGGCCGTGCTGTCCGGCAACGCCCGCGCCCTCCTGCTCGGCGAGCGGGTGGCCCTGAATCTGCTGCAGCGGCTGAGCGGGATCGCCACCCAGACTGCGGCCTTCGTCCGGGAAGCTGCCGGTACCGGGGCCCGGGTGGTGGATACGCGCAAGACCACGCCGGGGCTGCGGGCGCTGGAGCGCTATGCGGTGCGCTGCGGCGGCGGGCACAATCACCGCTATTCGCTCTCCGATGCGGTGATGGCCAAGGACAACCACCTGGCGGTCCTCACGGCGGGCGGCAGCTGCGACCTGACCGAGGCGCTGCGGGCGGCGAAGGCCAAGCTGCCGCACACGGTGCACTTCGAGGTGGAGGTAGACCGGTTCGAGCAGATCGAGCCGGTGCTCGCCGCGGGAGTGGACACCATCATGCTGGACAACTTCAGCCTGGACGAGCTCCGGTCCGGCGTCCAACAGGTGGCCGGCCGGGCGTTGGTCGAGGCCAGCGGCAATGTCCGGCTGGAGACCGTGGGAGCAATCGCACGGACCGGGGTGGACATCATCTCCTCCGGCGCGCTGACCCACAGCGTCCGGTCGCTGGACCTGGGCCTGGACATCCGCATTGCCGCGGATGCCGCTCACGGCGAGGAACCGTCGTCGTGATTTATCTGGATGCCGCGGCCACAGCGCCGCTGCGCCGCGAGGTACTGGAGGCCATGTGGCCGGCGCTGACACAGGACTTTGGCAATCCGTCCAGCCACCACACCGTGGGCGAGGCCGCGCTGCGGGCGCTGGACTATGCCCGCGGCAAGGCCGCCGAGGTCCTGGGCTGCCGGCCCGCGGAGATCATCTTCACCTCCGGCGGGACCGAATCCAACAACCTGGCGATCAAGGGGATCGCGCTCGCCGCCCCGCGGGGCAAGCACATTGTCACCAGCGCCGTGGAGCATCCGTCGGTGCTGGAAGCGCTGGACTACCTGGTGCGGTTCCACGGCTTCGAGGTCACGCGGGTGCCAGTGGACCCCGCGGGCACGGTCCGCGTGGAGGCACTGGAAGCAGCGCTGCGCGAGGACACCACGCTGTGCACGGTGATGTACGCAAACAACGAGGTGGGCACCATCCAGCCGGTCGCCCGGATCGGCGGACTCTGCCGGGCCGCGGGCGTGCCGTTCCACACCGACGCCGTGCAGGCCGCCGGCTGGCTGGACCTGGACGTCTCGGCCCTGGGCGTGGACGCGCTCAGCGTGTCCGGGCACAAGCTGGGCGCACCCAAGGGCTGCGGCCTGCTCTACGTGGCCGGCCGGGTTCCGCTGGAGCCGGTGCTGCACGGCGGGGGACAGGAACGCGGGCGGCGGTCCGGCACTGAAAACGTTGCCGGCGCGGTCGCGGTGGCCACCGCGCTGGCGTTGGCCAACGGTGACCGGGCGGCCGACGTGCAGCGGCTCACCGGCTACCGCGACTACCTTATCGACACCGTGCTGCGCGAACTGCCGGGGACGGTGCTGACCGGGCACCGGACCGACCGGCTGCCGGCCAGTGCCTCCTTCTGCTTCCCCGGAACATCCGGCGAGGCGGTGCTGCTGGAACTGGAACGCCGCGGCGTGGTCTGCTCCAGCGGGTCCGCCTGCGCCGCCGGGTCCGACGAGGCCTCGTCCGTGCTGCTGGCCATGGGCATCGACCGGGCCGTGGCGCAGACGGCAGTGCGGCTGACGTTTACCGCCGGCGTGAAGGAATCCGAGATCGCGCTGGCAGCCCGTTCCGTCGTCGCCGCGGTTAAAGAGGTCCAGTCGCTGCGGCGCTGAGACGGTCCCGAAGCACGGGGTAATTGAACCTCCGTCCCGGATATCGCTGTCCGTCCTCCGGCGGTTAGGCTCCTGCCACGGCCGTGCGTGGGTCCTAAGTCGGCGCCGCGAGGGCGTCGCATGGGACACGGCACGGGGAGCTCTACCGGACGGTCCGCACTCTGGCTACGGTAGGAACCTAACGGAGGGGGAGCAGGCCATGACGACAGGGAACGTACTGGGCCGTGGTGCTGCTGCGACGCTCTGTCTGGCACTGGTTGCCGGGTGCGGTCTGCTGCCAACCAACAACGGCGGTGCCTCGGCCAGCGCGGGTGCGTCACCGGCGGCGGTGGCGGGCGGCGGCGGTACCCCGGGACCCGGGGCGCAGCAAGCGCCGGTGCGCAAAGCCACCATCGAGGGCTGGAAGGTGTACACCGACCCCGGCCGCGTGCTCAGCTTCGAGCTGCCCGCCGACTGGGTGGTGCAGCGGCAGGTCAAGCCGAGCCAACCCTCAAACCACGGCCTGCATCTGGATATCCGTGATTCGTCGGGCAAGCTGGCCGCCGAACTGCACACCCGGCTGAAGCTGCCGAAGGCCAGCTGCGGGGCGGGCGGTATGACCGAACTGCGCGTGCTGCTCAGCAAACCGGCCAAGGTTCCCGCCGTGAAGTCCGCTGACACCGTTGAGCCGGTGTTCGTATACCGGACGCTGCTCGGCTACAAGTACTTCGGTTCGTATGGGCTGACGGACAAGCCGGCCGGCGACGGTTTCCAGGCCTGCATCGTGGAAAACACCGTCGACGGCCCGAAATCTTTGGGTACCTACTCCTTTGGCACGGCAGTGCGCCACGGCACGCCGGCGCCGGGCGAAAAAACCGGCCTGCTGGACAAGTACGGCCTCATCGCGGAGGCGGAGCGCTTCCTCACCAGTAAACACTTCAAGACGGTGCAGCAGATCATCTTGACGTTGCAGATTTCCAAAGACGCACCGGCCTGAGCCTGAGCCTGAGGCGGAAGCGGCGGCTAGAGGCGGAGGCACCGGCGGTCGCTGCCTGATCTTGCCAGCCTTAGCCCGGCCAAGGCGTGCGTCTGTACGCTATACGCCACATTGGCCACACCAAGTCCGGGGTCCTTCCGCATCTGCGGAGAGACCCCGGCCTCATGGGCGCATCTGCAGAGTGGCACAGCCGAGTCGAGGGACAATCTGGCGTATCCCGTACATCGGCCAGCCGCTGACGGCCTCGGGCGCCGGCCTGAACCGTCGCGGCCAGTTGGTCCGCGTACATCCGGCCGCCTCATGTGCAGGTATAAGGCCCGGTTGCTGCCGCGTTCGCGGAAGCAACCGGGCCCCGTGGTCAGCACCGGCGGGTCAGTCGTTCTTCAGACCGGCGTGCAGTTTGTCGGTCAACCCCTGAAGCTGGCCGAACTCATCCTCGCTGAGCAGCGGCGCCAGCATGGAGTGCAGGTGCTTCACATGCTCGCGGCCGATTTCCTTCTGCAGCGCGCGGCCTTCGTCTGTCAGCGAGATCTCGATGCCCCGCTGGTCGTTCTGCGCCGTGCGGCGGAGTACCAGGCCTTTCTTTTCCAGCCGGTCCACCATCCTGCTGAGGCTGGGCTGGCTGATCAGCAGCGCTTCATTCAGCTCGTTCAGCCGGCTCCAGCCGCCCGGGCACAGGCTCAGGTTAAAGAGCACGTCGTACTCCCGCATCGCGAGCTTTTTGAACTCGGGCAGTTGCTGCATCCGGCGCATCACCGCCACCTGGGTGCGGAACAGCGATTCCCAGGCAGCCGCCGTCGTCCTGATATCAGGGATGGTGGGTTCAGCCATTGGCCACCGACTCGCTGGCAGCCTGCTTGGCGTCGCGCGCGGCCTTGCGGCTGGCGTGCGTGGGGGCGTCGGGGACATGGGCCGGCTTGCGGGCGGCGAATTCCTTCTTCAGTACCGGCAGCACCTCTTCGCCGAACAGGTCAAGCTGCTCCAGCACGGTCTTCAACGGCAGACCGGCGTGGTCGATCAGGAACAGCTGGCGCTGGTAGTCGCCAAAGTAGTCGGCGAAGGCCAGGGTCTTTTCGATGACCTGCTCCGGACTGCCCACGGTCAGCGGAGTCTGCGCGGTGAAGTCCTCCAATGACGGGCCGTGGCCGTAGACCGGTGCGTTGTCGAAGTACGGGCGGAATTCGTTGACCGCATCCTGCGAGTTCTTGCGCATGAAGAACTGGCCGCCCAAACCCACAATGGCCTGGTCGGCGGTGCCGTGGCCATAGTGCTCGTAGCGCTCCCGGTACAGGCCGATGAGCTGCATGTAGTGCTCCTTCGGCCAGAAGATGTTGTTCGCGAAGAAACCGTCGCCGTAGTAGGCGGCCAGTTCGGCGATCTGCGGGGTGCGGATGGAGCCGTGCCAGACAAAGGGCGCGACGCCGTCCAGCGGCTGCGGGGTAGAGGTGTAGTTGTGCAGCGGCGTGCGGTGCTTGCCCTGCCAGTTGACCACCTCTTCATCCCAGAGCTTACGCAGCAAGGCGTAGTTCTCAACGGTCAGCTCCAGCGAGTCCTGGATGTTCTTGCCGAACCAGGGGTACACCGGGGCGGTGTTGCCGCGGCCCAAGACCAGGTCCACGCGGCCATCGGCCAACTGCTGGAGCATGGCAAAGTCCTCGGCGATCTTCACCGGGTCGTTAGTGGTGATCAGCGTGGTGGCGGTGGAGAGCGTGATCCGCTCGGTTTGCGCGGCAATGTAGGCCAGCAGAGTGGTGGGGGAGGACGAGAAGAACGGCGGGTTGTGGTGCTCGCCGATGGCGAACACATCCATGCCGATGTCTTCGACCTTCTTGGCAATGGCCACCGCTGCCTTGATCCGCTCGCGTTCGGTGGGCATGCGGTTGGTGGTCGGGTCCAGGGTGACGTCGCTGACGCTGAATACGCCGAGTTCCATGATCTACCTCTCGTGGTGCTTGCTTCGGAAACAGTTTACATGCGTTTGCATTCACTGACTGCAACGGCCAGCAAGGTTTCGAAATTCCCGCGGCGACGTGGGGCTGGTCACGCCGCAACCCACGCCAGCGGCTTGCGTGCCGGCAAAGCCGGCGCGGGCTCCCGATATCCGGCCCGGAGGGTTACCAAGGATCCGGGGCGCTGTTACCTTGGAAGCGCAGGCCCAGTTGTCAGGAGGATGAATGAACGACGCACCGAACCGTGACGCGTTGCCTCTCCCGGATTACGACCACATTCCCCAAGGGACGCTGCCCACCAGGATTACCGGGCTCACGGAAGATCAAGTTGGCGAACTGCTGGCCTATGAACGGGAGCACGGCAACAGGCTCCCCGTTGTCCAGGTCCTTGAGCAGCGGATGGAAGCACTCCGCAACGGCGCTGAACCTTCGGGACCAGCAGTACCGGATATGCCCGAGGTCAGCGGCGGCCGTTCCGGATCCCCGGTCTCGCCGGAGACCAGCGGACCGAACGTCGTCCCGCCCTTCCACGGAAATCCTGCCCACCAGTCGCAGCCGGAAAAGTAAACAGGCCCGGGCTGCCGGTGTGCGCCCGGCCAGGCAGCGCCCGGCCCGGCGAGGCAGCACCCGGACCCGGCCAGGAAGCACCTGGCCACTTTCAGCCTTGCTGGTCCGCGAACTCGGCCAACTGGCGGCGCAATGCGGTCAGGATCCGGTCCAGGTTGACCGCGACGTAGCCGGCTGCGGTGCCCGGGGTTTCCGCGCTGACTGAACCGGCCAGGGCCTGTACCAACTGCTGATGGGCCGCGCCCGCGGCGTCCAGCTTTTCCTTTATATCCTCGGCAGCCAAGCTCCTGACCGCCTCTGCTGTGGCCGCCAGCGCCTGGGACATGGGTTCCAGCACGGGTGAGGGGAGGTGCAGGTGATCGTGCCAGATCACCGCGCCAAGCACGTCGGTGACGTCCTGGGTGTGGAACGCTGCCCGTTCCAGGGTGCGCAAATTGCTCCAGTCTGCTTCCAGATCCCGGTCCTGGAACCTGCGCCGCGGGTTTGCCTTGCGGCTGCGGTCCGCTGTCTGCACAGCCTGCCGCACCTGCTCGCCGAGGCGGACTATGTTTTCTCCGTTGGAGGCCCAGTCCTCGCGTTCCGGCGGCCAGTCCTCCAGCAGGGCTTCGGACATGTCCTCCAGTTGGCCCGCCAAGTCGGATTGCAACTGCTGCAAGCTGCGGCCCACTGCGCTGAAGTTCAGCGGCGGGAACAGCAGGAAGTTCACGGTAATGCCGACGAGGATTCCCACCGCCATCTGCACGGCGTAACCAAGCGAGTAGCCGCCGGCGTCGGAGCCGCCCACCAGCAGGACGAACAGCGCAGCCATCGGAACCCAGTCCCTCCCGGCGCCGAGCCGGGGCAGCCCGGCGACCAAAACGCCCAGGAACACCAGCAGGCCCACGGTCAGGACGTGCGGGCCGACCGTCAGCAGCAGGAGCCAGGCCAGTCCGATGCCCAGCAGCAGTCCGGCCAGTGTCTGCAGGGACGACTTCAAGGAGTCCGCAACGGTGGAGTACATGCTGATGAGGGCACCGAGTGGGGCGTAGTACGGGTAGTTCGCCACCTCGCCGGGCATCTGCAGGGCGATGAGCCAGGCAAGGGCGCACGCCAAGGCCGTCTTGAAAGCCAGCTGGATCCGTTGCCAACCGCCTATCTGCTGGCCGTACTTGCGCACCGGCGATGGAAGCCGGTCCACGAAGCCGCTGATGGCCCGGGCCAGCTTGCCGGGCGTGCCGGCTCGTGCGGCGTCAGGTTCGGGCATGCACTGCACCTTCCGGGGCTCGAGGCACCCACCGGGGTCAGCGCCCGGCGGGAACCAGTTCTGCCTCGAGTGTATTGGTCTTGTTCGCCCGGCGCTCGTGCCTGCCTTCGACCAGCCGGTACAGCACCGGGACCAGCACCAGCGTCAACGCGGTGGAGGAGACCAGGCCGCCGATCACGACCACGGCCAGCGGCTGCGAGATAAAGCCGCCTTCGCCGGTCAAGCCCAGCGCCATCGGCGTGAGCGCAAAGATGGTGGCCAGCGCGGTCATCAGGATGGGCCGAAGCCGTCGCCGCGCACCGTGTGTGATGGCGTCCGCCACGCTCATGCCGGGCTGCCCGTCGTGCGGGCGCCGGTACTGGTTGATCAGATCGATCAGCACAATCGCATTCGTCACCACGATGCCCACCAGCATCAGCATGCCGATCAGCGACGGCAGCCCCAGCGGAATCTGCGTGAGCACCAGCAACCCGATCGCACCGGTGGCCGCAAACGGAATGGAGACCAGCAGGATCAGCGGCTGGACCAGGGACTTGAAGGTCGCCACCATGATCACGTAGACGATCGCGACGGCGGCCAGCAGCGCCCAGCCCAGCTGCGCGAAGGATTCGGCCTGCTGGGTGGCCGCGCCGCCCAAGCTCGCCGTAACGCCCGCCGGCAGGTCGATGCCGTCCAGAACCGCCGCTACCTCTCCGCTGAGCGCACCGAGATTGTCCCCCTCCGGGGTAACGGAGACGACGGCGGTGCGTTCGCCGCCGCTGGCACTGATCGACGTCGGCACGTCGGTTTCCTTCACCGTGGCCAGATCGGTCAGCGGCACTGGTCCGGCAGCCGTCGGCAGTTCGACGTCGCGCAGTTCCTTGACGCTGGAGAAGTTGCTGCCTTCGCCGATGAGCACCGGAAAGTCGGTGGTGCCGATCCGCACGGTGCCGCCCGGCAACGGGCTGATCGATGACGCCAGCAGGCCGGCGACCTGTTCCTCGTCCAGGCCGGCGGCCACGGCCTTGGCCCGGTCCACTAACACCTGCACCACGGGTTCGGCCGCCGAGAGGTTGCTGGACACTTCCGCGGCTCCCGGCAGAGCCCGCAGCCGGTCCACCAGCCGGTCGGAGGCGTCCTGCAACTGGCCCGGCTCGCTCGCGGAGATCTCCACATCCACGGTGCTGGAGGTGCCAAAGCCACCGCCCTGCGTGCCCAGCGTGAACGTCGCGTCACCGGGCAGATCCTCGACGGCGGAGCGCACCTTGTCGCGCAGCGCCGCCTGGTCGATGCCTTCCTCGGTGATCACGGTGTACTGGGCCACCGAGGCGCCTGCGGAAAGGAACGTTCCCACACTGCCGCCGGCGTTGCCCATGGTGACCTGGACGTCCTCGATGCCGTCCATGCCGGCCAGCAGCTTCTCGACCGGAACGGACGCCTTATCGGTGGATTCCAGACTGCTCCCGGCCGGCATCTGCAGCCGCAAGCTGAAGCTGTTCTGGCCGCTGTCGCCCAGCAGATTGGTCTGCATCAGCGGAACCATGGCAGCGGTGCCGGCCAGCACCAGCAGGGCCGCCAGGCTGGTGACCACCGGGTGCCGCTGCGTGCCCGCGAGCACCGGCAGGTAGCCACGCTGCAGCAAGGACCGGCGTTCTTTCTCCGAAGCCGCTTCGCGCACCGCCAGAGTCTCGGAGCGCGACTGCGGCTGCGGCGACTTTACGAACCAGTACGCCAGCACCGGCACGATGGTCAGCGACACCGCCAGCGAGGCGAGCAACGCCAGCGCCGTGGTGACGGCGAAGGGCCGGAACAGTTCACCGGCCAGGTCGCCGACGAACGCGATGGGCAGGAAGACCGCTACCGTGGTCAGCGTGGAGGCGGTGATCGCACCGGCGACTTCGCGCACGGCCGCCATGATGGCGTTTCGCTTGGCTTCGCCGTAGTTCAGGTGCCGGCGGATGTTCTCGACCACCACGATCGAGTCGTCCACGACGCGGCCGATGGCGATGGTTAGCGCGCCGAGGGTGAGGATGTTCAGCGAATAGCCCAGCGCATTCAGGCCAATGAACGTGGCCAGCAGTGACAGCGGGATGGAAATGGCAGTGATCAGCGTGGCGCGCACGGAGAGCAGGAAGACCAGGATGATCAACACCGCGAAGCCCAGCCCCAGCAGGCCCTCGGTGGTCAGGTCCTTAATGGACTTTTCAATGAATGGGGCCTGATCGAAGACGGTGGTGATCTGCGCGCCGTTGCCCAGTTCCGCCTCCAGCTCGGGCAGCATCTCCTTGACGGCATGCGAGATCGCCACCGTGTCGCCGTCCGGCGTCTTGGTGACGGCCAGCGCCAGCGTCAGTTCTCCGTTGGTCCGCGTGATCGAGGTCCGCTCGTCGTCCGCAAGGGAAACTTTGGCCACGTCGCCAATGGTGGCCGGGGTCGCCCCCGCGGCCTCCGGTTGCTGGCCGGGCCGTGCCTGGCCCGGCACGGTGTCCGGGACCGGAACCTGGCCTTGGTCCGCGGCGTTCCCCGGCGGAGCTGGCTGGCCCTGGCCGGGGAACTGCCCCGGAGCCTGCCCCGCCGCCCCCGGTGAGGAAGGAGCGGAAGACTGCTCCGCCGTCGTTGTCTCAGCCGGGGAGAGCGGCAGGTTCTCGATGGCTTTCAAGCTGTCCAGCGGACTGCCGATTTGCACCGAGAGGCTCTTGCCGTCCTGCTGCACCGCCCCGGCGGGGACCAGCCCGCCGCTGCTGGCCAGGCTGTCGACCAGCGCGGACACGCCGACGCCGGCCTTCGCCATGGCGTCGTCGTCGGGCAGGATGGCGATGTGCCGGCCGGGGCCGCCGGAGACTTCGGCGCTGCGCACGCCGGCAATGTTCTGCAGCCGGGGCACGGTCAGCCGGTTCAGCTCGGTGCTCAGCTCGCTCAGGTCCACATCGGAAGAGACCGCCATGAAGACGATGGGGAAATCGTCGATGCTGCCGGCCAACGACAGTGGCGAGACGTCCTCGGGCAGTTGCTGGCGGACGTTGGAAATGGCGCGGTCCACCTGGCTGCGCGCACGGTCCAGATTGGTGCCGTAGACGAACGTGAGGTTGACGGTGGAGAACCCCGTGCGCGACACCGCCGAGGAGGACTCGAGGCCCTCCACGGCGGTGAGCGCGCGCTCCAGCGGTTCGCTGACCTGCTTGTCCACCACTTCGGGGGACGCGCCGGGCATGGAACTGACCACAGTGACCCGAGGAAACTCCAGCGAGGGGATCAGTTCCTGCTTCAGCGAGCCCATGGTGATCACGCCGAAAACGGCCACAAAGACCGTAATCAGCGCGATCAGCGCCCGGTTCGCCAGGGACAGCGTTGCCAGCTTGTGCATGCGTTGAAGCTTAGTTTGTCAGGACCGGTCCGCCGAGAGGGGCCGGAGTCAGGCGAGCTCGAGCACCTTGTTGGTGTCGGCGGTGATCTCGGCCAGCAGGGAGGGGTTCTCGTTCAGCTTGGCGCCGTAGCCGGGGATCATTTCCTTCAGCTTTGGCTCCCAGCCCTTGAACTCCAGCGGGAAGCAGCGTTCCAGCAGGCTGATCATGATCGGAGCCGCGGTGGAAGCCCCGGGGGAGGCACCCAACAGCGCGGAAATGCTGCCGTCGGCAGAGGCGATCATCTCGGTGCCGAACTGCAGGGCGCCGCCCTTCTTCGCGTCCTTCTTGATCACCTGGACCCGCTGGCCGGCGGTGATCAGTTCCCACTGGTCGCCCTCAACCTCCGGGTGGAAAGCGCGCAGGGCCTTGTTCTTGCCTTCGCGGGTCTTGAGCACCTCGGTGACCAGGTACTTGACCAGGCCGAAGTTGTCCTTGGCCACGGCGAGCATGGGGACCAGGTTGGACGGGCGCACGGACAGCGGCAGGTCCAAGAACGATCCGGTCTTCAGGAACTTCGGCGAGAAGCCGCCGTACGGGCCGAAGAGCAGGGAGCGCTTGCCGTTGACGAAGCGCGTGTCCAGGTGCGGCACGGACATGGGCGGGGCGCCCACGGAAGCCTGTCCGTAGACCTTGGCGTTGTGGGCGGCAATGACGGTCTCGTCCGTGCAGCGCAGGAACTGGCCGGAAACCGGGAAGCCACCGAAACCCTTGGACTCGGGGATGCCCGAGCGCTGCAGCAGGTGCAGTGCGCCGCCGCCTGCGCCGATGAACACGAAGCGGGCGTTGACCTTGGTCTTTTCGCCGGTGGCGTTGTTCTTGACCTCCAGCGTCCAGCGGCCGTCGGTGTTGCGGGAGACGTCCAGCACGCGGTGGCCGTACTTCAGTTCGACGCCGTTGGCCACCAGGTAGCTGGCCAGCTTGCGGGACAGCGAGCCAAAGTCCACATCGGTGCCGCCGATGACGCGGGATGCTGCCACACGCTGCTGCGCATCGCGGCCGCCCATGATCAGCGGGGTCCACTCGTTGATGGTGGCGTGGTCCTCGGTGAACTCGATCTGCTCAAACAGCGGTTCGCTCTTGAGCGCTTCGTAGCGGCGCTTGAGGTAGTCCGCGTGGTCATCGCCCCAAACAAAGCTCATGTGCGGCAGCGGGTTGACGAATTCCTTGGGCGAGGAGATGTGGCCTTCGCGGATCATGTGCGACCAGAACTGGCGCGACACATGGAACTTCTCGTTGATGCCGACGGCCTTGGCGGTGGGAACAGACCCGTCAGCAGCGGCAGGGGTGTAGTTCAGCTCGCAGAGTGCGGCGTGCCCGGTGCCGGCGTTGTTCCACGGGTCCGAGGCTTCCATGCCCACCTCGTCCAGGTTCTCGAACAGGCTGATGCTCCAGTCCGGCTGCAGCTGCTTGATAAAGGAGCCGAGGGTGGTGCTCATGATGCCGCCGCCAATCAGCGCGACGTCGACGTTGTTGGATGATCCCGAGGGGGTGTTTGCAGTCAACTTCAATCTCCAATAGCAGCTTTGCCAGCATTGAGAAGCCTAGCGCGATGCCACAGCGAGACTAAAATTTCCCGTCTCCGTTGTGACCCAACAGACAGACGCAGCGGAGAGACCGTAGTAACGCAAGGAAACTGCACGGTAAGCCGCTGCGGCAGCAGCTTCACCCAGTCTAGGCCGGGACCAGCTGAATCAGGTTGTAGACCTCGTCCAGCATCGGGCTGGCCGGGTAACTCTGCACCCGCGGCCCCATGGCCAATGCCGAAACGGGGAACGCCAGCGGCACGGCGGGGACCGCGCGGGCCAACTGCTCGTTGATGCTGTAGTAAGCGTCCACCCGGTCTTCGCCCTCCGGCAGGGTCTTGGCGCGGGCGATCTTGCTGCGGATCTGCGCGCTGTCATAGCCGAATTCCAGCGACTTGCTGCCGAAGAGCGGACCCACGAAGTTGTCCGGGTCGCGGTAGCTGCCGCTGATGCCGGCGAGATGCAGGGCATGGTCGTTGGTGCCTTGCACCGCTTCCAGATAGCCCTCGTCCCACGGAATCGGCATCGGCTTGATATTGATTCCGACGGCGGTGAGCTGCCGGCTCAGCTCCGCATACACCTTTTCCGGCGTGGGCAGGTAGGCCCGGGTGACGTCGAGCGGGTAGTAAAAGGTGAGTTCTGCGCCGTCGTACCCGGCCTCGGCCAGCAGCTGCCGCGAACGCTCCGGGTCGTACTCGTAATACGGGATGGTCTCGTTGGTTACGCCCAGGCTGCGCGGGATGAACTGCTTGGCCTCGGTGGTGCCTTGCAGGTAGAAGCTCTCGATCAGCGTCTTCCGGTCGATGGCATGGGCGATGGCCTGGCGCATGGTGATGTCCTTTAACCCGTCGGCAGCCTGGTTCATGCCCAGGTAGGCCACCGAGAACGGGTCGCGCTGGAGGATCTGCATGCCGGCCCGGACCAGGTCTGCGTAGGTGGCCGGGGTGACCAGGTCGTAGCCGTCGATGTCCCCGGCGGCCAGCGCGCGCAGCCGGGCGGCCGGATGCGGCAGCGTCTTAAAGACCACCGTGCGCACGTCGCCGGCCGCGCCCCAGTACCCGTCGTAGGCGGAGAGCACCACACGGTCCTGCTCCCAGTTGGCGAAGGCGAACGGGCCGGTGCCCACCGGCGCCAGTCCGTAGCGGGACACCTTGTTGCCGCTGCGCTCCTCGCTCAGCCGGTCGGCCGTCCCTGCCTTCAGCGCGGCCGGCGAGGAAATGGCGAAGGCCGGCATGGCCAGCGATGCCACCAGCCCGGTGAAGCGGCGTGTCAGGTTCAGCTGGACCTCCAGCGGCCCCACCACGTCACAGCCTGCGTAGAGCGATTCACCCTCGTCGTCGGCCAAAGCGCCGAAGACTGACCGGAAGGCCAGTCCGCCTTCCACCGGCTGGGCGCCCTTCGGCAGCCTGTACCAGCGTTCGAAATTGGTGCGGACGGCTTCGGCGTCGAACGCGGTGCCGTCGTGGAAGGCGACGCCCTGGCGCAGCCGGAAGCGATAGGAGCGGCCGTCGTTCAGCTCGGTCCATTCCACGGCCAGCCGCGGCGCCGGCACACCGGTCGCCGGATCCACGCCGATCAGGGTTTCCAGCATCTGCCGGGTCACGCGGAACGACTCGGTGTCCAGCGCCAGCGCGGGGTCCAGGGTGACCGGAGCGGCGGCGATGCCCATCGAGAAGGTGGTGTCCTCGGGCGATGCCGTCCTCGGGCTGGCCGTCGTCGCAGACGGGAGGGGCCGAGTGGGTCCCGAGGTGCAGCCGGCGAGCAACACAGCCGCTGCCGCTGCGCCGGCCTGCAGGACGGTGCGGCGCGCGGGAAGTGGTGTCACGCTTCGGGCTCCTCAGGGCAGGGCGGGAATGATCCTCAAGTCTAATCGACGCCGGTCCCGCACCCGGAGCGGGGAATTCCCGATGAGAGGTAGGCCACATCCTGCTCCTGATGGGGCAGGATGTACTCATGACCGAACATGCCGACGACACAGCGCTGCTCGAGGTCCGCGACCTGGCCGTTAGTTTCCGCACGACCTACGGGGAAGTCGCCGCCGTGGAGGGCGCCTCGCTGCGCTTGGAACAGGGCCAGACGCTGGCGATCGTTGGCGAATCCGGTTCCGGGAAGTCCACCACGGCCATGTCCCTGATCGGCCTGCTGCCGGGCAACGGCCGGGTGACCGCCGGGAGCATACGCTTCGACGGCCAGGAGCTGGTGGGGCTGCCGGAGCACCGGATGCGGGCCATCCGCGGACGCCAGATCGGACTGGTTCCGCAGGATCCGATGTCCAACCTGAATCCGGTCTCCAAGATCGGCTCGCAGGTGGCGGAGACACTGCTGGTGCACGGCATGGCGACCAAGCGTGACGTCGACCGAAAGGTGGTTGAGGTGCTGGAGGCCGCGGGGCTGCCCAACGCCAAGGAGCGTGCCAAGCAGTACCCCCACGAGTTCTCCGGCGGCATGCGCCAGCGCGCCCTGATCGCGATCGGCCTGGCCTGCCAGCCGCGGCTGCTGATCGCCGACGAGCCGACCTCCGCGCTGGACGTGACCGTGCAGCGCACCATTCTGGACCAGATCGATTCGATGACCCAGGAACTGGGGACGGCCGTGCTGCTGATCACCCACGATCTGGGGCTGGCAGCCGAACGGGCCGCCGAACTGGTGGTGATGCACAGGGGCACGGTGGTGGAGGCCGGGCCGGCACGGCAGCTGCTGGAGGACCCGCAGCACCCGTATACCCAGTCGTTGGTAAAGGCGGCGCCCAGCGTGGCGGCCGTTCGCCTGTTGCCGGGCGCTTTTATCTCCAGCCCGGAGACGCGGGCGGATCGTGCCGAAAAGGTCTTCCAACACCAAGACGCCGGAGCACCCTCCTATGCGGCGTCCAGCTTGGCGGAGCAAGCCGCCGCCCGGCCCGTGGATGAAGCGGTGGCCGGGCCACCCGCTGGGACCGGAACCCGGACCGCAGACAACATCGTGGAGCTGCGCGACCTGACCAAGGTGTACAAGATTCGCGGCCAGGCCGAGGATTTCTACGCCGCAAAGAACGTCACCCTGGACGTCCCGCGCGGACAGACCGTCGCGATCGTCGGCGAATCCGGCTCCGGCAAGACCACCACGGCGCGGATGCTCCTGAAGCTGGTCGAACCGACCAGCGGCACCATGACGTTCGACGGCATGGATGTGGCCACCCTGTCCAAGCCGCAGCTGCGGGAATTCCGGCAGCGGGTGCAGCCGGTGTTCCAGGATCCTTATTCCTCGCTGAACCCGATGTTCACAGTCGAACGGATCGTGGACGAGCCGCTGTCCACCTACAAACGCGGCAACGCCAAGGAACGCGCTGCCCGGGTCCGTGAACTGATGGATCAGGTGGCCCTGCCGCAGAGCATGCTGCGCCGCTATCCGTCCGAGCTTTCCGGCGGCCAGCGCCAGCGCGTCGCTATTGCCCGGGCGTTGGCACTGAAACCGGACCTGATTGTGTGCGACGAGCCGGTGTCGGCTTTGGACGTGCTGGTCCAGGCGCAGATCCTGAAGCTGCTCGGCGACCTGCAGGCGGAGCTGGGGCTGAGCTACCTCTTCATCTCGCATGATCTGGCGGTGGTGCGGCTGATCTCCGACTACGTCTGCGTGATGAAGGACGGCGAACTTGTGGAGGCGGCCAGCTCGGAGGAAGTCTTCACCAATCCGCGGCACCCCTATACCCGGCGGCTGCTGGCCTCCATACCGAGCAACGAACTGGACATCGACGCGGAGGATCCGGAGATTGCGTCCTGAGCCAGCCGATCCCGGTTCCAGCCCGGAGCCCGAAGATCACCGGCCGGAAGGTTTCGGCTTCCGGACGGGGGTGAGAAGCGCCGCCGTCGCCACCGGTTTCGCAGTCTTCGTGCTGGTGATCGGCACCGTGCTGGTGGCCATCGGCGCGATCATCTTCATGGGGCAGGGCCAGTGGGGCGCCGTCTGGCTGTTGGTGGTGCTGGAACTGTTGTTCATCGCGGGCTTTGCGGCCATGCTGCATATGGCCCGCCAGCGGCGCCGCAACGGAGGGCAGCCGCCGGTAACTCCGGCCGGCTGAACGTCTTCAGCCGAGGCGCTGAAGTAGTCCTGGTGACTACTTGGCCCGGGTCTTCGGATCCAGGGCTTCGCGCAGCGATTCGCCCAACAGCGTGAAGCCCAGCGCGGTGATGGCAATGCAGAGGCCGGGCAGGAAGGCCAATTGCGGAGCGATGCCGAGTTCGGCCTGCGCATACGTGAGCATCCGGCCCCATTCGGCGGTTTGCGGCCGCCCGCCGCCCAAACCCAGGAAGGACAGGGCGGCGGCATCGATTACTGCGGTGGCCAGGGTCAGCGTGGCCTGCACGATCACCGGGCCCAAACTATTGGGTAGTTGGTGGTTCATAATGATGGCGCCTCGGCTGAGGCCCAGCGTCTGCGCCGCCAGCATGTATTCAGCGCTGCGCTGCGAGATCATCGACGAGCGCAGCAGCCGTGCGAAGATCGGCACCTGCGCGACGCCGATGGCGATCATCACCGCGAAGGCACCCTGGCCCAGGATGGCAGCAATGGACACTGCCAGCAGCAGGTTCGGCACGGAGAGCAGGATGTCGACGGCACGCATGATCAGGTTGTCGATCTTGCCGCCGATGCCGCCGGCAATGATGCCCAAGAGCATGCCGCCGGCCAGCCCGATGGCCGTGGACATGACGCCGATGACCAGCGACGCCTGCGCGCCCCAGATCAGCTTGCTCAGAAGGTCGCCGCCAAAGCGGTCCAGCCCCAGGGGAAAGCCTTCCACTTCGCCGAATCCCGGGATGTGGGTGGGCGTGATGTAGGTGCGGCCGGGCAGTTCCTCACCGCCGTAGCGGGCCAGCAGCGGGGCCAGGAGCGCCACGAGCAGGAACAGTCCCACAATGACGGCGCCGGCGATGGCCTGCGGGTTCTTGCGCAGCCGGCGGAAGGCGTCCTTCCAGAGGCTCGTGCCGCCAGTGTCCCGGACCGCGGGCACCGGAGCGGCGACGTCGGTATCGCCGCCGGGCTGGGGAGGAAGAGTTGTGCTCATCAGACACGCACCCTCGGGTCGATGATGCTGTAGGACACGTCCACCAGCAGGTTGATCAGTGAATAGATCAAGGCAATGAAAATAATGAACCCCTGTAGTACCGGATAGTCCAGATTGAAGATCGCGTCGCGCAGGAACCTGCCGATCCCGCTGAAGGCGAAGACCGTCTCGGTCAGCACCGCGCCGGAGACCAGCAGTCCCAGTTGCAGTCCAATCGTGGTGGTCACCGGAAGCATGGCATTGCGCAGCACGAAGCGGTTGCGGATGGTCTTCTCCTGCAGCCCTTTGGCCCTGGCGGTGCGGACGTAGTCGGCGTTCTGGACCTCCAGCACGGAGGCCCTGGTGATGCGGACAATAATGGCCAGCGGAATGGTGCCCAGGGCGATGCCGGGCAGGATCAGATGCATGAACGCGTCCCATGCTGCGTCCCACTCGCGGGTGAGGATGCCGTCCAACACGTAGAAGTCGGTCACATGCGTTGCATCGATGCGCGGATTCTGCCGCCCGTCGGTGGGGAACCAGGGCAGCTTGATGGCGAACAGCCACTTGAGGATGAAGGCCAGGAAGAAGACCGGCACGGTGATGCCGATCAGGGACAGGACCACCGAGGAATGGTCCGGCCATTTTCCATAGTTCTTGGCTGCCTGATAGCCCAGCGGAATTCCGATTCCGACGGCGAAGATCAACGCCACGACGGTCAGTTCCAGCGTCGCCGGAAACCGGGCGCCGAACTCTTCAAGCACTGGCCGGCCGGTCAGGATCGAGGTGCCGAAGTCACCTTGGAGCAGCTTCCCCATGTAGACGAAATACTGCTCGATCAACGGCCGGTCGAAGCCGTAGAGCTCATTGATCCGTGCCACGGCATCGGGAGTGGCACGGTCGCCCAACAGCGCGGTGGCCGGGCCGCCGGGCAGGCTGCGCACCCACAGGAAGAGCAGCAGCGAGAGCCCGATGAGCGTAGGGATGAGCAACGCAATGCGTTTTGCAATGACTCTGAGCACAGTATCCTTCCGGCGCCCGGTGGGCGCGGCGCCTCGTCCTGTCGCCGTGGGGTGGAAACGCCGGGACCCGCAGCTGGCGGGTCCCGGCGGTTAGGAGTTACTCGGTCAGTTTGATCATGTTGAAGACCTCGTCGTTCACCGGGCTGGCCGGGTAGGACTCCACCCGCGGCGCGAAGGCGAGTGACGGGGCCGGGTGCGCCAGCGGAATGGCCGGGATGTATTCAGCGATGTCAGCGTTGATCTCCTCGTACAACGGCGTCTGCTCTTCCACCTTGCTGGTGCCGCGGGCCTCCGCCAGCTTGTCGAACAGTTCCTTGTTGTCGAAGCCGAACTCCGGCTTCTCCTGTCCGAAGAACACACCGACGAAGTTGTCAGTGTCGTTGTAGTCGCCGGTCCAGCCGAGCAGGTGGATGCCGTGGTCCTCGCTGGCTTGGACCTTGTCCAGGTAGTCCGGCGCCCACTTATCCGGCTGCGCCTTGATGGTGATGCCCACTTCCTCCAGCTGGGCGCTCAGGTTGGTGAACACCTGCTCCGGCGTCGGCATGTACGGCCGTGAAACGCCCGTCGGGTAGTTGAACTGCAGCTCCAGTCCGTCGGCGTAGCCGGCTTCTGCCAGCAGTTCCTTGGCCTTTGCCGGGTCGTGGGGGTAGGTGGTGACGTCCTCGTTGTAGCCGTTGACCATGTCCGGCACGAACTGCGAGGCGACCTTGGTTCCCTCAGGCAGTGTCTGCTTGACCAGCGCTTCCTTGTCAATCGCGTAGGAGAGCGCCTGGCGGACCTTCAGGTCGGCCAGCGGCTTCACCTTCTGGTTGAGCCCCAGATACAGGATGGTGAAGGGATCGCGGGGGACGATCTTGAAGCCGGCGTCCGCGAGTGCCTGGGTGTCGGCCGGGGCGACCAAGTCGTAGCCGTCGATCTGTCCGGCCTCCAGGGCCTGGCGGCGGGCGTTCGGGTCGTCGATGATGCGGAAGATGATCTTGTCGATCTGCCCGCGCTCGCCCCAATAGCCGTCGAAGTAGGACAGCTCAAGCGACTGGCCGGCCTCCCAGCTGTCGAACTTGAACGGTCCGGTGCCCACCGGATGTCCCTCGGCGTATTCGCTCAGCACCGGCGCCTCGGCCGAGCCGCCCACTTCGTCGGCCTTGAACTCTTCCATCGCTGCCGGGCTCTGCATCGCAAAGGCGGGCAGCGACAGTGCGGCGATAAATCCCGCGAACGGCTTGGCCAGCTTGACGGTGACTTCGGTGTCACTGGCTGCTTCACACGAGTCGTAGACGGCGGTTTCGGGGGAGTCGGAGTAGCCCTTGAACAGCGAGCCGTAGTAGTAACTCACAGCCTGGGACTGCTGGACGCCGGTGAAGTTGTACCAGCGGTCGAAGTTAAAGCACACCGCGTCGGCATTGAAATCGGTGTCGTCGTGGAACTTCACGCCTTCCTTCAGCTTGAAGGTATAGGACAGGCCGTCGTCGGACGCTTCCCAGGATTCGGCCAGCAGCGGTGCCGGATCTGCCGTACCGGGCTCCACGCCCACCAGGCCCTCGAAGATCTGGCGGCTCACGCGGAACGATTCGCCGTCGCTCGCGTAGGCCGGATCCAGCGACTTCGGATCGGAGGATGCCGCGAAAACAAACGTCGAGTTGACGCCGCCTTCGCTTTCGGCGTCCGTGCCGCCGCCGCGCTCGCTCTCGGCACAGCCGGACAGGATGAGTGCGCCGGCGGCCAGGCCGGCTATAGCGGCTGCTGTGCGCCGGCCTCGGCGCGGGCCACCTGAAGTGGTTCCAGTGAATGACATGGACTGCTCCTCGTGGACGTGAGGTGGGGCGCCGACCGTGTGTGCGGCGACCGGCGGAGCCGCACTATGGCACGGCTCCGCTTGATGAGAGCTTAGTCACATGAAAGATCGAAAGCATCGCTTTCACGTTCCGGCGTGGGACAAATAGCATCACAATTTGATGACAGCGACCCTCAAGCACGACGACGGCGGGCGCCTACCGTCGACAGTCGCGAAACCGGCGAGGGGCCGACGAGGCCGTGGCGTTAACTCGAAGAGCCCCGCAGCATCTAGGCTGCGGGGCTCTTGCTGGCGGTGCGCAAGGCGGGACTTGAACCCGCACGTCCGAAGACACTGGAACCTAAATCCAGCGCGTCTACCAATTCCGCCACTCGCGCATGTGCTCCGGGCATGAACGGAACAGCAATTAGTCTACCGGCATCGAGGCAGACCTCCGGCAGGGTCGCCGGACGAAGGCGGGCCTAGTTGTCCAGGCCCAGATCGCGGCGCAGTTTCGCCACGTGCCCGGTGGCGCGGACGTTGTACTGGGCCAGGGCCACCTTTCCGGCCGGATCCACCACGATGGTGGATCGGATCAGGCCCTCGTAGACCTTGCCGTAGTTCTTCTTTTCGCCCCAGGCTGCATAGGCCTCGGCCACCGCATGGTCCTCATCGGAGAGCAACGGGAAGTTCAGTTGCTCCTTCTCGGCGAATTTCACCAGCTTGGGCAGCGGGTCCGGGGAGATGCCCAGCACCGCGTAACCGGCGCCCTTGAGCGAGGCGAGGCTGTCGCGGAAATCGCATGCTTGCTTCGTGCAGCCCGGTGTTGACGCTGCCGGATAGAAGTAGACCACAACGTTTTGGCCACGATAGTCGGCCAACGATACGGTGTTGCCCGCGGAGTCCTGAAGTGTGAAATCCGGCGCGATGTCGCCGGTAGACAGTCGTTCGGCCATGGGGCGGCTCCTTAGCGATTTAGGGTTTCATCACCAGCATAGCCAAGCCAGGCCACTGACAGGGCAGGCAAGGTACGTATACTTATGGGCATGCCAGATTTGAAGAATTGGCCGATGCCACGGTTGCTCTCCACCGCTGCGCGGCTGGTCGAGCACGAGTGGAACGACAAACTGGCCGGCCTCGGACTGACCCACGCCGGTGTCATCGCCCTTGAGGTGCTGGCCGCCGACGGCGAAATGACCCAAGCACAATTGGCCAACCGGGTGCGCGTACAGGCCCAGACCATGGGGAAGACGCTGGGCCGGCTCGAAGTCCACGGGCACATTGTCCGGGCTCGCAGCGAGGTAGACCGGCGGCGCCAGATCGTGCAGATCAGCGACGAAGGGCGCATGGCGCTCAAGCAGGCCGCCGAACTGGAGCGCCAGCTGAGCAGTGGCAGCGGCGACCAGATGGACGAGCTTAAAGAACGCCTGACGATCATTATCCGCAGGCTGGGCAACACCCGTTTCGGCATCGGGGCGGCCGAAACCATCGACATGGGCGAGCTCGAAAGCTTCGAGGACGGCGACTGACCCCCTCGCAGGTGCGGCCAAGGCCTTTACCAGCGGGACGCTGACGCCCGCAGGTAGGTGCGGAAGCCAGCAAGATCCGCCACCACGTCGGCGGCAGATTCCCCTCCGTACGTGATGCCCGCAGACTGGCCGGCGTAGACCGGAGCCGTGGCGACGTCCGCATTCCGGCGTGCGCGCTCCATTTCCTCCGTGATCGACGGCGACCCGGCCACTTCGTTCTTTAGCCCTTCAAGGTCGCCGGACCAGCGGTCGCTGAACTGGTTGCGCAGCGCCCGGCCGCCGAACTCGGCGGGCCACGGCACTTTCTGGGCGATGTCGAAAGCACGGGTGTAGACCGTTTCATCCGTGCCGGCGCGGGCGATGGCATCCTTGGCCTGGCTTGGGCTGAGGGATTCGGCGCAGGCCGCGAAGCGCGTGCCGATCCACGCCCCCTGCGCGCCGGCAGCCAGCACAGCCGCCACACCGCGCGCGGTGGCGATCCCGCCGGCCGCCAAGACCGGCTTGTCCGTCTGGTCCAGCGCCAGCTGCAGCAGCGGGAGGGTCGCCACTTCATTCCGACCGTGTCCGCCGCCTTCGCTGCCACGGACCACGACGACGTCGATGTCACCTTCCAGCGCACGCTGAAGATCCGCCGGGTTCCCCACTTGCATGGCCACCAAAGAACCGGCCTCGTGGACCATCGACGCGGCCGCTCCGGGATCTCCGAAGCTGACACAGAGCAGGTCCGGTTGGTGCTCCAGCACCACGCGCAGCGGCTCCAGCGACTCCTCCAGCACCCATGCCATCAGCCCCGCACCCCAAGGCTTGCCCGACGCTGCAGCCAAGGTAAGCTCGCGCTCCAGCCAATCGGTGGCAACGCCGCCGCCGATGCCCACCATGCCCAGTCCGCCGGCGGACGAAACTGCCGCAGCCAGGCGGCCGCCGGCGGCCCCGGCCATCGGGGCGTTGAGCAGCGGTTGGGCCAGCCCAAGGCGGCTGCACAGATCAGCGGAAGCTTGGGAAGCGCTCATGCTCTGGGGTCCACCAGGATTTCTACATGCTCCTCGTTGTTATTGATGACCGAGAGCGGTTCGATCAGCGCCGCCTGCTCTAACGGAATATCCCCGATCGGGTGGACCCAACGCCGCTCCACCACGATCTTCTCGGACAGTTCGCCGCCCCGTCCGCGCAAGCCGATGAAGTTCATGTCCTTCGACAGCTGGTATTCATGGCCGGGGCACGTCTCGACGTCGCTGTGGATGATGTAGGGCTCAACAACGACGTTCTGGCCTTCCAGGTCGGTGACTCCGTCGCCGAGGGCCACGATGGTTCCGGAGAACTCATGCCCCATGGTCACCGGTGCCTCTTCGCCCGGGATGGGGTGCGGAGAGCCCTTGGGCGGAATGAAGATCGGTCCTCCAAGGTACTCGTGCAGGTCCTGCCGCAAATGCCGCACCACGCCACGTCGATGTCGATCGTTCCGGCTTTAAGCTCCGGTTCCGGAATGTCCTCGATCCGGATGTCCCTCTGATCGTAGTAGCGCGCAGCTTTCATCACGGACTCCTCCAACGCAGCAGGCTGGACCTTCATCCTACTGACGATGGGCAGCTCGGTGAATGGGAAATCCGCGTGCGGGCAAGTTGGCGTCACTGACAACGGCGGTGCGACGTTTTTTCAGGAGTAGCCCGGCGGCTTTGGTGTCTCGGGCAAAAAACCTCGTTCGGTGGGGAGATCATTTTCCCGGGTGCTTCTTTGGCAGAACTGCGGGGTCTGCCTTTAGCGGTGGTACCCCGCCCAGGCGACGGCCGCGATGGCGGCGATCTATGGGACCGGCCAGCCGTACGCCCGAGCGAAGTGCCAGCGCGCAGCCCGCTTGCCGCGCTCGCCTCCGGCTGGCGCGGCTTCCAGGTCGCCAACGTGATCGCCCGGCGGTGGCCGCCGCGTTGCTGGCCGAGGCGGCCGGAGAATCTTCCCGGGTCGCCGGTTGGACATGTTCAAGCGTCTGATTAAACGTTATGCTCAACTCACCGCCGGGCATTTCATGCGCGCTCGGCGGTCTCCTCGTGGCCTTGCCAAGGGGGAGCGCCGGTGCTGTCAGCCATCTCGGCCAATGGGGGATGCGGCGGAGCCATGGCCATCTACGCATGAGACGTAAGCACAGCACCACTACGAAAGGGACAACCATGTCCGAGCACCAGCAGCCCAGCCCGTCCTACTACCCGCCGCAGGGCCCGCCCACGCAGACCATGCAGTCGAGGGAAATGTTTGAGGGCCAGAAGGCCGCCCAGTCCTCACTGATTTTCGGAATCGTGGGCTTTTTCTTCCTCGGCGTCGTCTTCGGCCCGCTGGCCATCGTCAACGCGAAGAAGGCCGAGCGGTTGAACATCCCGGCCACCGCCGGCAAGGTCCTCGGCTGGATCGACACCATCTTCGGCGTTATCGGGATCATCGTCTTCATCGTCATGATTGGCGGGATGATTGCCGCGTCAGGATCCTGACGGAACCTGAAAGCCGGGCAGGGGATCCTGCCCGGCTTTCTTTTTTGCTTGCAGACGGTGCGGTGCCGGGGCGGCTCGAGGCTCCGACCAGGACCACGGATAGTGGCGCCGGCAGCGGCCGCCGGGGTGCGAGCGGAACGGGTGTGACGCGTGGCTGCTCCTCAGCAGGGGGCTGGGAGGCAAAAAGAAACCCCGTCCGACGAAGCGTTTCGCTTTATCGGACGGGGTTTGTCTGTGCACCCCCCGGGACTCGAACCCGGAACCCATTGATTAAGAGTCAATTGCTCTGCCAGTTGAGCTAGAGGTGCATCTGTTCCTGAAGGTTTCAGCAGCGGTTTCCCTCTGCTTTGTCCCTCGCAACGACATGTAACTCTAGCAGGACATTTCCGCGAATGTGAAATCGAGCGGGCCTTTGTAGCCTACTTCACAGGAATGGACAGCATCCGGTCGTTGCCGGTGCCGTTGGTCAGCACCCAGAGCCCTCCGTCCGGGGCAGCAGCGACGTCGCGCAGCCGGCCGTAGGTGCCGGCATAAAATGCCTCAGGCTCGCCGGCCTCGGTGCCGTCCAGCTCTACCTTCCACAGCCGCTGGCCGCGCAGCGCGGCGATCCATGCGCTGCCGTCCACCAAGGCCATGCCGCTGGGGGAAGCGTCCGCAGTGGACGGCCAGACCACTTTGGCGTCGATAAAGCGGCTGTCGCCGGGGGCGCCAGTCACCTCCGGCCAACCGTAATTGCCGCCGGCCTGGATCAGGTTCAGCTCATCGTCCCGGTCCGGACCGAACTCGGTGGCCCAGAGCCTGCCGTCCGCGTCCCAGGCCAGCCCCTGCACGTTGCGGTGGCCGTAGCTGTACACCGGGCTGTCGCCGAACGGGTTGCCGGGCGCGGGGTCGCCGTCGGGAGTGACGCGGAGGATCTTGCCGCCAAGCGAGGAGCGATCCTGCGACCGGGAGGAGACTGCGGCGTCACCGGTGGCGATGTAGAGGTAACCGTCCGGGCCGAACTTGATTCTGCCTCCGTTGTGGTTCCCGGCTTTGGGGATTCCCGTCACGATGTCCCGCGGGTCGCTGAGCTGGTCGTCTTTCCAGCGGTAGCTGACTACACGGTTGTCCTCGGGCGAGGTGAGGTAGACGTACAGCCGGGCATCGGCGTCGAAATGAGGGCTGGGTTCCAGGCCCAGCAAACCTCCCTCGCCGGTGGTTTCCAGCGGGGACTCCACAGGTACGGAGGCCACGGTTTTGCCGTCCACCACATGCTTGATCAAGCCGGTGTTGTTCTCCGAAATGAGGGCGCTGCCGTCGGGCAGCACCGCGATGGACCACGGCTCGTCCAGCCCGGAAGCGGCCGTGCCCACCTCCGGGGCGGACGCGGCACTGCCGCCGGTATCCGGCGTCCCGCTGACGCCGCCGGTGCAGCCGGCCAGGACGGCGGCCAGCACCACTGCCACCCCCAGCCCGGCATGTCGCAGCGGCGTGGCGCGGTCTTTCCTCTCGGCGTGCACGCGTTATCCCCTTCGCCGGTCCGGCTCGTCTCCGTTCTCGGCTGCGACGGTCGGTTCGATGACCGCTTCGCCGGCATAGCCGAGCCATTCGGTCTCATCGTAGAGCGGTCCGGCGGTGGGCGGCGACTGTTCGGCCGCGGCGTCCTCGACCTCGGCTGGCGGCGGCTCCTCGGCGACGGCGCCCTGCGAGGTGGTGGTGCCGGCCGGGGAGTCCGGCATCGTCTCCTCGACCACCATGTCTTCCTCGGTAGCCGTCTCGGGGACTTCTTCCTCCTCCATGGCGTCGGCGACGTGCTCTTTCCCGCTGCCCGCGTTCCCGACCGGCCGGTCGGCGTCGGTGTCGCGTGCCTGCCGCTCCTGGTCTCGTGCTGCGGCGGTGACATCGCCGACGTTCTGTCGATGGCCGGCCGTTGCCGGCTGCTGGCCTGCGCGGGGTGCACGCTCGGCGGAGGGTGGCTTGCGTTCGATGAGGTTGGCCGGCGCGTGGGCGGCCAGGGCTCCGGCGTCGGTGGTGCGTGAGTTGCGGGAGAACAGCCACCGAAGCAGGGCGGCGACGATGGTGCCGACGACGAACCCGATGGCCCATCTCCTGTCCACGGACTTCACCTTCCAGATGATGGTTATGGTGCAACTGGACCCGACGTTACGTGCGGTGGAGGGCGATGTCCATAGCGCCGGCGGGCCGGCCTGGAGGGTGGTCCGGGGCTGGCCAGGACCGGCAAACAGGCGCTGAATGCGGCTAGTGAGGCCGGGGGAGCGGCTGCCTAGGCCCGGAAGATCAGCTCCGCCATGAAGCGGTGAAAGTCGGGCTGGTCCTCGGACTGGTCGATCGTGCGCCCCTCACCGGGCAGCTTGCCCTCGGCCTGCACTCCGAAGCGGAACGTCTGGCCGGTGCTGGTGCCCACTTCGTACTCACCGCCGCCCAGTTGAACGGCATGCGACAGGTTGGTCATGTTGATGGCCACGGGGATCCCGCCGGCGGTCAGGCCGGTGCCGTCAAACGGCGCGATGACCAGTTCCTGCGGCCGCCAACGGTAGCCGATCACGTAGCAGTGCCCGGTGCCGCCACCCGGTGCGCCGTGCACGGTGTCCTGGCGGCTGCTGCCGAAGACCAGGTTGTAGTCTCCGTAGTTGGGAATCTGGGAATCAAAGATGGCGCTGAGCGCGTCCTTGAGTTCATCGCTGGTGGGCATGCTGGCCTTCAAATCTGCAGGGATGGGTTGGGTAGAAGGCGCCCGCAGCGGCGAAAGCGGTCACTGCTTTCCGCCAGCTGGGAGAGCCGGACCCACAAAAAAGCGCCTGGCCCTTGTGGTGCCCGGCGCTCGATTGCGGTGCTGGAGGTCAGACGGCGTCGGCCGCTTTCACCGGCATGGCCGAGTGGTCGATCTGCCACGCGTGGCTGCGCGGCACCGGCCCGTGGTCACGGCGAACAACGACGGCGAGGCGCGCCAGGACGGCGGCCATCCCCACAACGGTCAGGGCTACTGAGACTGTCATGCCTACATTCTCGACTGCTCAGACCGTCAAGTTCAATCTAATGTTTCTTAGCACACTCTGTAGGATCGCTTTATGGACATCAGGCGGCTCCAAATTCTGCGGGAACTCGGCGACCGGGGGTCCGTCGTGGCGACAGCGGCTGCGATGAAGGTCACAGCTTCCGCGGTGTCGCAGCAGCTCAAGGTGCTGCAGGAGGAAGTGGGTGTCACGCTGGTGGAAAAAGCCGGCAGGGGAGTGCGCCTGACCGAGGCCGGGCTGGCGATGGCGGCGGCTGCTTCGGACGTGTCTGCCGCGATGGAGCGGGCGCAGGCCACCGTGGACGGCTACCGCAGCGGCTGGCAGAACCAAATCCGTGCCGCGTTCTTTCCCAGCGCTGCGGAGATGTTCCTGCCGGGCTTGATGTACCGGCTGCAGGAGATCGAGGGGCTGCACTTCGAACCCTGCATGGAGGATCCCTCCGTGGACGGCTTCCTGCGGCTGGCAGCTGACTATGACCTGGTCTTGGCGCACAGCCAGCAGGGCGTGGAAGCCTTTGCCCGGAGCGGCATCACCGTGCTGCCCTTGCTGGACGAACCACTGGATGTGGCCCTGCCCGTCGGGCATCCGTTGGCCCAATTCGACGCACTCAAGCCCGAGGACGTGGTCAGCTACCCGTGGATCGGCGTGCCCCCGGGCTTTCCCTTTGAACAGGTGTTGCGGCAGATCGAAGCGCGCACCGGCCGCCTGGCGAAGCGGACCACGCGCTATGCAGACCTGCGCGTCATGGAGGCCATGGTGGCCGCCGGGCACGGGCTGGCGATCGTGCCGCGCTTCACCTCGCGGAAGGCGCAGACGGCCCGCGGTTTCGTGATGCGTCCGCTGGAGGGAATCCGCGCCAGCCGAAGCATCGTGGTGTTGGCCCGCAGCGATGTGGCCGAACGCAGCAGCGTGCACCGGGTCATCGGCATGCTGCAGCAGGAGGCTGCCGCGATAGCCAGCCAGCAGGGCTGAGGGGCGGGCCCGATGAAGCCGCCTGTCCACGGTGTGCTGCTGTCGGCGGGCGCCGGGCGGCGGCTGGGCCGCGGGCCGAAAGCGCTGCTGGCAGGCACGGACGGGGTCCCGCTGGTTTCGAGGATCGCTGAGGTGCTCCGGCAGGGCGGCTGCGCCAGCGTGGCCGTGGTTTTGGGCGCCGGCGCGGCCGAAGTAGAAACGACCACGGGCCTGGCTGGCTGCGCAGTTCTGGTCAACGAGCAGTGGAGCGAAGGGATGGCCGGCTCGTTCCGCCTCGGCGTGCAGAGCGCTCGGCCGGAGCAAGCGGTGCTGGTTGCGCTGGTGGACCAGCCCGGAATCAGCCCGGAACTGGTGGCCCGCCTGATCCACGCGGGTCTGCCGGGGCGGATCATTGCCGCCGGCTACCGCGGGCCGGACGGAAAGCTGCGCCGCGGCCACCCGGTGCTCTTCGCGCCCGGCTTGGCAGCCCAGGCTGCAGAGCAGGCAACGGGCGACGCCGGTGCGCGCCCCTTCTTGTCGGCGCACCGCGGACTGGTGGAACTGGTGGACTGCTCGGATCTGTCCGATGGCGGGGACATCGACACGCCCGCTGATCTGGGCCGGCTCGGTTAGCGGCCGGCGGCGCCGGATCTCGATGCGGCCGCAAGCGGCCTTACTCGATCACCGAGGGGCAGGGGCAGGCGGCCTTACTCGATCACCGAGGGGCAGGCGCAGGCGGCCTTACTCGATTACTGAGCCGCAAGCGGCCGTACTCGATTACCGGGCGGGTCAGTACTCGACTTTGTCCGGCAGCCGGTCCCAGAGCCGGAACGGGGCCAGGTAATCGGTGGTTTCGTAGCCGTCGCGGACCACGGGCATCAGCTGCTTATCGCCTTCGGGGCCGAAGTAGTCGTAGAACAAGGCATCGTCGAAGCCGGAGCTGGCGGCGTCGTCGCGGTCGGCAGCATAAACAACCCGATCGATCCGCGCCCACAGCGCAGCGGCCAGGCACATCGGACACGGTTCGCAGCTGGAATACAGCACCGCGCCGGCCAGATTGAACCCGGTCTCCGCGGCGGCACGGCGGATGGCCACCACTTCCGCATGCGCCGTCGGATCGTTCGTGGCGGTGACACGATTCACTCCGTCGAAGACCTGCCCGTCCCGCGTAACCACCGTGGCGCCAAAGGGGCCGCCGGACTTGCCGACGTTCTCCACGGCGATTTCAACGGCGCGGGCCAAATACTCGTTGTGTCCGGCATTCATGGGCGCAGACTAACAGGAGAGCGTGGCCAACACCACAGATGTTGGCGAACCGGTGCCGCTTAAAGCAGCGGCGGCAAGGCACCGCCGTCGTAATATGCCCTGAACACTGCGGCGTGGGTCATAGAATCAAACCCATGAGCGCGGACGTAACCCCTGATATCAAGCCCCGTAGCCGGGTAGTCACCGATGGCATCCACGCCGCTCCGGCGCGCGGGATGTTCCGAGCAGTGGGAATGGGGGACGACGACTTTGCCAAGCCGCAGATCGGCGTCGCCAGTTCCTGGAATGAGATCACCCCCTGCAACCTGTCCCTGAACCGCCTGGCCCAGGGCGCCAAGGAAGGCGTGCACGCCGGCGGCGGCTTCCCGATGCAGTTCGGCACGATCTCCGTCTCCGACGGCATTTCCATGGGCCACGAAGGCATGCACTTCTCGCTGGTCTCCCGCGAGGTCATCGCGGACTCGGTCGAAACCGTGATGCAGGCGGAGCGGATCGACGGTTCGGTGCTGCTGGCCGGCTGCGACAAGTCCCTCCCCGGCATGCTGATGGCTGCCGCCCGGCTGGACCTGGCGTCCGTCTTCCTCTACGCCGGTTCCATCATGCCCGGCTGGGTCAAGCTTGAGGACGGCTCCGAAAAGGAAGTCACCCTCATCGACGCGTTCGAAGCCGTCGGTGCGTGCGCTGCCGGCAAGATGAGCATGGAAGACCTCACCCGCATCGAGAAGGCGATCTGCCCCGGCGAAGGTGCCTGTGGCGGCATGTATACCGCCAACACCATGGCGTGCATCGGCGAGGCGCTGGGCATGTCCCTGCCTGGCTCGGCCGCGCCGCCCTCCGCCGACCGCCGTCGCGACGAATTTGCCCGCAAGTCCGGCGAGGCGGTGGTCAACCTGCTCCGCCTGGGCATCACGGCCCGCGACATCATGACCAAGAAGGCGTTCGAGAACGCCATCGCCGTCACCATGGCCTTCGGCGGCTCCACGAACGCCGTGCTGCACCTGCTGGCCATCGCCCGCGAAGCGGAGGTGGACCTGACGCTTGAGGATTTCAACCGGATCGGCGACAAGATTCCGCACCTGGGCGACCTCAAGCCGTTCGGCCGCTACGTCATGACCGACGTCGACAAGATCGGCGGCGTGCCCGTCATCATGCGCGCACTGCTCGACGCCGGCCTGCTGCACGGCGACTGCCTGACCGTCACCGGCAAGACCGTGGCCGAGAACCTGGCCGAGATCAACCCGCCGGACGTGGACGGCAAGATCCTGCGCGCGCTGGACAACCCGATCCACAAGACCGGCGGCATCACCATCCTGCACGGCTCGATGGCTCCCGAAGGCGCCGTGGTCAAGAGCGCCGGCTTCGACGCCGATGTCTTCGAGGGCACTGCCCGCGTGTTCGAGCGTGAACAGGGCGCGCTGGACGCGCTGGACAACGGCCAGATCAAGGCGGGCGACGTGGTGGTGATCCGCTACGAAGGCCCCAAGGGCGGTCCGGGCATGCGCGAAATGCTGGCCATCACCGGCGCGATCAAGGGTGCCGGGCTGGGCAAGGACGTGCTGCTGCTTACCGACGGCCGGTTCTCCGGCGGCACCACCGGCCTGTGCATCGGGCACGTGGCGCCGGAAGCGGTCGACGGCGGCCCGATCGCCTTTGTGCGCGACGGCGACCGGATCCGCGTGGACATCGCGGCCCGCAGCTTCGACCTGCTGGTGGACGAAGCCGAGCTGGAAACCCGCCGGGTGGGCTGGGAGCCGCTGGCGCCCAAGTTCACCACCGGCGTGCTGGCCAAGTACGCCAAGCTGGTGAACTCCGCCTCCACCGGCGCCTACTGCGGCTAGCCGGTTTCGGCTGCTGCACAGCGGCTGAACCACGACGGCGGGGCGCGACCTGCGCAGGCCGCGCCCCCGCCGTCGTACTGAGGGAAGCTGGGGAACGTGGAGTCCATGTTTTGGACTCGATTGCCCACATAATGAGACGCTGATGTCTCAGGTTGACACTGATATCCGCGTGGCAGAAACTGAAGCCATGCAAAGCGTATCCGTGGTCGTCCTTATCAAGCGCGTGGCGTAAACGCCCGTCTGGTTCGACCACGTCACGCGCTAAACCCCATCGGAGCCAACCGGCTCGACGGGGTTTTTTTATTTGCAGAAGAGCACAGGGCCTTCCTCCGCTCGCGGAGGACGGCAAGCACATCGCCAGAAACGAAAGATCCGCAAAGGAAAATCCGATGACTAAGGGATCGCCAATCAGCCCCTCGCTGATGGCCAACAAGGCGCCGGCCGCGGCCGACGCCGTCAGAACCAAAGATGTAGCTGCCTCTGTCTCTTCCGTCGTGGACGGCCTCAGCCCGGTAGTCGGGCCGAACAACATCGTGCCGCCCACGGAAATGACCGGCTCACAAGCCGTTGTCCGTTCGCTGGAAGAACTGGGCGTCGAAGACGTCTTCGGGTTGCCAGGCGGGGCTATCCTCCCCACCTACGACCCGCTCATGGATTCGGCCAAGATCAACCATGTCTTGGTCCGTCATGAACAGGGTGCAGGCCACGCCGCACAGGGTTATGCCATGGTTACCGGCCGCGCCGGAGTCTGCATTGCCACCTCCGGTCCTGGCGCCACCAACCTGGTCACCGCCATTGCCGACGCGCACATGGATTCGGTGCCCATGGTGGCGATCACCGGGCAGGTGTCCTCGGCCGTGATCGGCTCGGACGCGTTCCAGGAAGCGGACATCGTCGGCATCACGATGCCGGTCACCAAGCACTCCTACCTGGTCACCAAGGCGCAGGAGATTCCGCGCGTGCTGGCCGAAGCGTTCCACATTGCCACCACCGGCCGCCCCGGCCCGGTGCTGGTGGACATCGCCAAGGACGCCCAGCAGTCCATGATGAGCTTCTCCTGGCCGCCGAAGATCGACCTCCCCGGCTACCGCACGGTGGTGCGCGGGCATTCCAAGCAGGTCCGTGAGGCGGCCAAGCTGATCGCCGCGGCCGAGCGCCCGGTGTTCTACGTGGGCGGCGGCGTGATCAAGGCCCACGCGGCCCGCGAGCTGCGTGAGCTGGCCGAGTTGGTGGGCGCCCCGGTGGCCACCACGCTGATGGCCCGCGGCGTCTTCCCGGATTCGCACCCGCAGCATGTGGGCATGCCGGGCATGCACGGCTCCGTCTCCGCGGTGACCGCGCTGCAGCAGTCCGACCTGCTGATCACGCTGGGCGCCCGCTTCGACGACCGGGTCACCGGCGTGCTGAGCAGTTTCGCCCCGGGGGCCAAGGTAATCCACGCGGACATCGACCCGGCGGAAATCTCCAAGAACCGCACGGCCGATGTGCCGATCGTGGGCTCCGTCAAGGAGATCATTCCGGAACTGGCCGATGCCTGCCGCGAGCGGTTCGCCGCCGAAGGCACGCCCGACCTCTCCGCGTGGTGGGCCATGCTGAACCGGCTCCGCGAGACCTACCCGCTGGGCTTTGCCGAACCCGACGACGGCCTGGTGGCCCCGCAGCAGGTGATCCAGCGGATCGGCGAGCTGACCGGGCCGGAAGCCGTCTACGTTGCCGGCGTGGGCCAGCACCAGATGTGGAGCGCACAGTTCATCAAGTACGAGCGCCCGCATGCCTGGCTGAACTCCGGCGGCCTGGGCACCATGGGCTACTCGGTGCCGGCCGCGATGGGCGCCAAGGTGGGCAACCCGGACCGCGTGGTCTGGGCGATCGACGGCGACGGCTGCTTCCAGATGACCAACCAGGAACTGGCCACCTGCCGGCTGAACAACATCCCCATCAAGGTGGCGGTGATCAACAACTCCTCGCTGGGCATGGTCCGCCAGTGGCAGACCCTGTTCTACGACGGCCGGTACTCCAACACCGACCTGAACACCGGTCACGACACCGTGCGCGTGCCGGACTTCGTCAAGATGGCGGATGCCTACGACTGCGTGGGCCTGCGCTGCGAACGGGCGGAGGACATCGACGCCACCATCCAGCAGGCACTGGCGATCAACGACCGTCCAGTGGTGATCGACTTCGTGGTCAGCCCCAACGCAATGGTGTGGCCGATGGTCCCCTCCGGCGTGAGCAACGACCTCATCCAGATTGCCCGCGACATGACCCCCGAATGGGAAGAGGAGGACTAGGCATGGCCCGCCATACCCTTTCAGTGCTGGTGGAGGACGTCCCGGGTGTGCTGACCCGCGTCGCCAGCCTCTTCGCCCGCCGCGCGTTCAACATCCATTCTCTGGCCGTCGGCCCCACGGAAGCTGACGGGTTCTCCCGCATCACTGTGGTGGTCGAGGCCGAGGGGGACCTGCTGGAGCAGGTCACCAAACAACTGAACAAGCTCGTCAACGTCATCAAGATCGTCGAGCTGGTTCCCGAAACTTCCGTGCAACGCGACCACATCCTGGTCAAGGTCCGCGCGGATGCCGCAACACGGCTGCAGGTAACCCAGGCAGCAGATCTGTTCCGTGCCTCCGTGGTCGACGTGTCCACCGACTCGTTGGTTGTGGAGGCCACCGGCACCGCCGATAAGCTCGAGGCCCTGCTTGCAGTGCTGGAGCCGTTTGGCATCCGCGAAATTGTCCAATCCGGAACGCTGGCCATTGGCCGCGGCTCCCGCTCGATGAGCGACCGCGCGCTGCGTTCCGCCTGATTCCTTTCCACGAAATACCCAACAGGAGAAACTTAAGTGACTGAGCTGTATTACGACGACGACGCCGACCTCTCGATCATCCAGGGCCGCAAGGTCGCTGTCATCGGTTACGGCAGCCAGGGCCATGCCCACGCCCTGAGCCTCCGCGATTCCGGCGTGGACGTCCGCGTTGGCCTGGCCGAGGGCTCCAAGTCCCGTGCCAAGGCCGAGGCCGAGGGGCTCAAGGTCCTCTCCGTCGCCGACGCGGCCGCCGAGGCCGATGTGATCATGATCCTCACCCCGGACCAGGTCCAGGCCAAGGTCTACGCCGAATCCATCGCGGACAAGCTCGAAGAGGGCAACGCCCTGTTCTTCGGCCACGGCTTCAACATCCGCTACGGCTTCATCCAGCCGCCGGCCAACGTCGACGTCGCCCTGGTCGCCCCGAAGGGCCCGGGCCACATCGTGCGCCGCGAGTTCGAAGCCGGCCGCGGTGTCCCGGACCTGATCGCGATCGAGCAGGACTTCACCGGCAATGCCAAGGCGCTGGCGCTGTCCTACGCCAAGGGCATCGGCGGCACCCGCGCCGGCGTCATCGAGACCACCTTCACCGAAGAGACCGAAACCGACCTGTTCGGCGAGCAGGCAGTGCTCTGCGGCGGCGCTTCGCAGCTGGTGCAGTACGGCTTCGAGACTCTGACCGAAGCCGGCTACAAGCCGGAAATCGCCTACTTCGAGGTGCTGCACGAGCTCAAGCTGATCGTTGACCTGATGGTCGAGGGCGGCATCGCCAAGCAGCGCTGGTCCGTCTCCGACACCGCCGAGTTCGGCGACTACGTCTCCGGCCCCCGCGTGATCACCCCGGAGGTGAAGGAAAACATGAAGGCTGTCCTCGCGGACATCCAGAACGGCTCCTTCGCCAAGCGCTTCATGGACGACCAGGCCAACGGCGCCAAGGAATTCCTGGAACTGCGCCAGAAGGGTGAAGACCACCCGATCGAGGCCACCGGCCGCGAACTGCGCAAGCTGTTCTCCTGGATCAAGTCCGACGACGACTACACCGAGGGCGTCGCAGCCCGTTAGTCCGTGCCACGGCCGGCGCCCGCTGCGGGCGCCGGCCGTCACTTTTTGCCTTCCGGCCGTTCCGGCGTTACCCGCGCCGGGTCCGCCGGTGCCGGTTACAACTGGGGGAGAAGGCGGCAGCCGTTCTAGACTGGAGGCACCCCCATCGATAAGCACGGCCATCACCATGCATGCAGCGAAGGAACAACCCCTGTGGAAAAACCAGTAGTTCTCCTTGCCGAGGAACTCTCCCCAGCTACCATCGAAGCCCTCGGGCCTGACTTCGAGATCCGACAGACCGATGGAGCCGACAGGTCCCAGCTGCTGACTGCGATTGCCGACGTCGACGCCGTCCTGGTCCGCTCCGCCACCAAGGTGGACGCCGAAGCCATTGCCGCGGCCAGGAACTTGAAGATCATCGCCCGCGCCGGCGTGGGCCTGGACAACGTGGACATCAAGGCCGCCACCCAGGCCGGTGTCATGGTCGTGAACGCGCCGACCTCCAACATCATCTCCGCCGCGGAACTGACCATCGGTCACATCCTGGGCCTGGCCCGCCACATCCCGGCCGCCAACGCCTCGCTCAAGGGCGGCGAGTGGAAGCGCTCCAAGTACACCGGCACCGAGCTCTACGAAAAGAAAATCGGCATCATCGGCCTCGGCCGCATCGGCGCACTGATCGCCGCGCGGATGCAGGCTTTCGAGACCCAGATCCTGGCCTACGACCCGTACGTGACCAGCGCCCGCGCCGCCCAGCTGGGCGTGCAGCTGGTCAGCCTGGACGAACTGCTCGAGCAGTCGGACTTCATCACCATCCACATGCCGAAGACCCCGGAGACCGTGGGCATGATCGGCGCCGAGGCCTTCGAGAGGATGAAGGCCAGCGCGTACGTCGTCAACGTGGCCCGCGGCGGCCTGATTGACGAAGCCGACCTGTATGACGCGCTGAAGGAAGGCAAGATCGCCGGCGCCGCCATCGACGTCTTCGTCAACGAGCCCAGCACCGACCTGCCGTTCTTCGAACTGGACAACGTAGTGGTTACCCCGCACCTGGGCGCCTCCACCGCGGAAGCCCAGGAAAAGGCCGGCATCTCCGTGGCCAAGTCGGTGCGCCTGGCGCTGGCCGGCGAGCTGGTGCCCGACGCCGTGAACGTCGCCGGCGGCGTGATCGCGCCGGACGTCCGCCCAGGCATCCCGCTGATCGAAAAGCTCGGCCGCATCTTCACCGCGCTCACTCACGATTCGGTGACCCAGATCGACGTCGAGGTCGCCGGCGAAATCGCCGAGTTCGACGTCAAGGCGCTGGAACTGGCCGCGCTCAAGGGTGTGTTCAAGGACGTGGTTTCGGAGCAGGTCTCCTACGTTAACGCCCCGGTACTGGCCGAACAGCGCGGCATCAACACCCGCCTGATCACCACCACCGAGTCCGAAGAGTACCGCAACGTGCTCACCATCCGCGGCGCGCTGTCCGACGGTTCGCAGATCTCCGTATCCGGAACCCTGACCGGCCCCAAGCAGATCCAGAAGATCGTGGCCATCAACGGCTACGAAGTGGAAATGGCGATCAGCGAACACGTCATCGTGTTCCTCTACGAGGACCGTCCCGGCGTTATCGGCACGCTCGGCCGGCTGCTGGGCGAGCAGGACATCAACATCGCCGGCATGCAGGTCGCCCGCAATGAGGACGTCAAGCAGGCACTGGCCGTGCTGACCGTGGACAGCGCCCTGCCGCAGGACCTGCTGGACCAGCTCAGCGCTGAAATCGGCGCCGTGGTAGCCCGCGAAGTGGACCTGAAGGACTAACGTTTCCGACGCGCCAAAGCCCGCCCGGTCCTTGCTGTACTCGTAGGGTCGGGCGGGCTTAAGGCATGCACGCGGGTCGATTCCTCGACCACGCGCACCTCATGAGAACCTTAATGCCGGGTCAATGTGACCTTTGACCTCATTGCTGCCGTATGGAGTGATTTTTTGGAAATCCGGTTCAACGCCGCGTCGCGCTTTATGCGCAGCCGGTCGCTCGTGCTCACGGTTGCCGTCCTCATAGCCGCGATGGTTCTCTCCATTTTCGTCCAGGGCCGGGCACAGGCAGCGCTGACCCGGGTGGTGGACGAAAACACCCGCGGCGTCTACGACATCTTGGTCCTTCCCGGTGGCACTGCGGGGGACGAACTGCGCCAGCCTGACTTCCTTTCCGGCACCGGCGGCATCGCCGCGTCTGACCTTGACCAGGTCCGCGGGATCGACGGCGTTTCCGTCGCCGCCCCGATTTCGCTGGTGTCCAAGGTGGTCCAGGACATCGAGTTCCCGCAGCTGAAGGCCACGGACTACGTCGGCTATAACCCGAACATTGAGCAGTACCTGAAGTCGCAGGGCATCAAGGACGCCGTGCCGGCAGCCGAGTGGCCGGAGCCGGCCTCCGTGTTCAACGAGGAAGCAACCAACTACCGGATCACCGCCAAGGCCGTCAGCTCCGACGGCCTGAACGACACCGTCTTGTTTGAAACCGCCGCCGAAGGCTCCCTGGGCCAGGCGAAGCTGAAGGAACTGGACGTTCCCGGCGGCACCAGCCTGCGCACCGTGGCTCCCAAGGGCGAGACCGGAATCAAGTTCCCGGACCCGGCCGGTGGCAGCATGCACGGCGACTTTGACACCACCATTGCGCTGCCGATGCTGCCGCAGATCACCGAAACCGTGGTTGCCGTAGATCCCGCCGCCGAATCCGCGCTGCTCGGCGAGGCCGGCGACTTCCTGGCTCCGCTCAAGCAGGCACCGGAAGCCAGCGACCGCAACGCCCAGGAACTCGGTCAGTATTTCTCGTCGCAGTTCGGCATGGGCATGTTCGCCGAGGGCGGCGAAGGCGCCGCTATCGATGGGCACCCGTTCCAGTTCTGGAGCCCGTTCTTCGTCCAGTACCAGAACGCGGTGGAAGCCGGCACGCTCGACGACGAGTCCCAGGTTATCCCCATGGTGGTCCGGTCGGGCACTGACCTGGACCTGACCTACTCGGTCACCATCGAAGAGTTGGACGACGCCGGCAACACCGTCAAGGAGGTCGGCACCGTCAGCAAGGAGTTGGGGGAGGGCTACCTTCCCTTCGCGTCCAGCAAGCCGTTCCAGCTGCGCTGGCCAGGCGGCGAGGACTACAACTACCTGCTCGGTTCCGGCGGCGTCCAGATGGTCGCCGGCTTGCACCAGCCTCCGGTCTGGACCACCGACTTCATGTCCAACCCGGACTACACGCTCGGCGACGCCGCCAGCAACGGCAGCGCGGAACAGACCGCCAAGCCCCAAGGCTGGATCCAGGTCAACAAGCTGCCGGAGAAGACCCTCCAGTGGCAGCTGGAACCGGACCAGAGCCAGCGCGCGCCGGTGGAAGAGCAGTCCTACCGCAGCACCGTGGATTCCGGCAGCGATTCGGCCACTCCGCTGCCTTTCGTCTACGGCACCTTCGATGCCGCGGCCGTCCGCGAAGCCGCCGGCGACGTGAACTACCTGCCGTTGGGCGGTTACGATCCGACGCCGGTGACGATCACCAAGGACGCCGACGGCAAAAAGGTCGACGAAACGGTGATGAAGCCGGGCCTCAGCGGTGCCGGCCTGGCTGTGCAATCCGCCGGTGCCATCACCGACTTCGCCGGACTTGCCGCAGTCCGCGGCACCAGCCCGGACGAAGCCGTGATCGACGCCGTCCGGGTCCGCGTCAACGCCGGCGGGTCATGGGCCGACGCCGAAGACCAGATCAACGCCGTCGCCGCCGCCATCGAGGACCTCGGACTGGATACCCAGGTCGTTGCCGGTTCGGCGCGCGAAGACGTCTCCATCTACGTTCCGGACTACCACAAGGACGCGTCCGGCACGGTCAGCGACCTCGGCACTGTGCAGCAGTCCTGGGTCCGCCAGGGTGCAGCCGGCGAAGTCCAGGGTGCCCTGAGCGCATCGAGCGCAGCGCTGCTGGCGCTCACCGTCGGCGGTGCGGCGCTGTTGACCGCTGCAAGCTCCGTGGCGTTCACCCGCTCCCGCCGCACCGAAGCCGTGACGCTGCGGGCGATGGGCTGGAACCGGCGCCGCATCCGGTCCTGGTTCCTGAACGAGCTGCTGGTCGGCGGCGTGGCCGTGCTGGCGGTGGCCGTCATCGCCAGTGCCATCAGCCGCAGCGCTGTGACCTTGTGGGTGTCGCTCATCGCGCTGGTTGTTTATGGTGCCTCCGCGTTCATTTCGGCCGCCATGCTCAAGCCGCACCCGAAGGCGGATACCGAACCGTCCGGTGCAGCCGGCGTGCCGTCCGTCAAGACGCCGCTGCAGTTTGCCGCCCGGCAACTGAGCACCAATCGGTTCAACACCGTGGCCATTGCCGTGGCCGTGGCCGTCCTCGGTGCCGCGTCCGGCGCCCTGGTCGCCGTGCTGGCCGACATCCCGCGCGCAGCAGGCAGCACCGCGCTCGGGTCGCTGGCGGCGTCACAGCTCAGCGGACTCAACATTGCGCTGGCGCTGCTCGGCGTCGTGACTGCGCTGCTGTTGGCGCTGATGACCACCCGGTTCGAAGCCCAGCGCAAGCGCGAACAGTTCGCCATCCTCGGCGCCATGGGCTGGACGCCCACGCTGCTGCTGCAGGCCCGCCGCGGCGAAGCCGGTATCACCGCAGCCGTCGCCCTGCCGCTGGCGGTTATCGGCGCCGTCGTAACTGCCCTGTTTATTGCACCGCACGCTGCGGTGTGGGCCGCTGCCGCTGGCATTGTGGCAGTGCTCCTCTGGTTTGTTTTGATGACAAGGACTCGGAAATGATTGAAGAACGCCTGACCCGCGCTGCCATCAAGGAGCGCACCGAGGACCACGCCATGCCGGTGGAGCTGCGGGGCATCACCATCCGGTACGACGGCGGCGCCGAACCTCTGGTGATCGCCGAGGACTTTGACCTCGGCCTCGAAGCCGGGACCATGCACTGCCTGGCCGGCCGCAGCGGCTCCGGCAAGACCAGCATCCTCACCGTGGCGGCCGGGCTCCAGCAGCCCACAGATGGCGAAGTGTTCTGGCAGGGCGATGCCCTCAGCACCATGGACGACGACCAGATCTCCGACCGCCGCCGTGCCCTGATCGGCTACGTGGACCAGGGCGGCGCACTGATCGACGGCATGAGCGCGTTGGAGAACGTGCTGCTGCCGGCCGTTCCCGACGGCCAGGTCGAAGAGCGCACCGAGATGGCCAAGGACCTGCTGGACCTGGTCGGTCTGGGCCGCCGCATGCGGCACCGCCCCGGCCAGCTCTCCGGCGGTGAACGCCAGCGCGTCGCCATCGCCCGCGCCCTGATCCTGGGCACCAAGGTCCTGGTGGTGGATGAGCCCACCGCCAACCTGGACCGCGAACAGGCCAACAAGATCATCCACATCCTCAAGGACACCACCAAGGACGGCATCGCCGTGCTCGTGGCCTCCCACGACCAGGAACTCATCAAGGCCGCGGACAGCAGCACCAAGATGAACTAAGGCCAAAGCCGGATCACTTCTGTGTTGCCGGAGCCTCCTCGACCCTCGCCAGCACTTCTGGCTGGCGGAGTCTCGACCCCACTAGCTTGGGGCGCCTCAGGCCCGCCGAAAGCGCCGTCCCTGAGGAGAGGCTCAAACTCTCAGCCTCCGGCGGCCTTGTTCTGGCCGCCGCTGTCTTGTTGCTACCGGGCCGAGTACGCAGCCCCTGACCTCGGCTCGAGCTCAGGGGATGGCGTCGAAATCACTGTGCACGTCCCCTGACCTCGGCACCAGATCAGGGGATAGCGTCCAGATCACCGGTTACAACCGGAGATCTCGGCGCTAACTGAGGATCTCGCGCGGGGCCGCTCAGACAGGGGGGTCAACGCGACCAGCCGAGCGCAACCGATCCCGCTACGCTCCGCCCGGCTCCGCATCTACTTTGCGCCCCGGCTGGATAGCACAGCGCCGCCAAGCGCCAGCGGCAGGTCCGGTTCATGCTGCCCGGCCGGCGGAGTTGCGGAACGCCTCGTTGTATTTTCTGACTAGCCGCCGCTTGAGGCTGGCGTCGTCGTCCAGATGGCTCCAGCGAACACGGACAATCGTCCAGCCTTCTTCCATGAGACGGGTCTCCCGCTTCCGCTCCGCCAGAATCACTTGCTCGGTGGGCTGAAAGTCGCGGTACTTGCTGTCGCCGTCGAACTCGAAAATGAGCTTCAGTTCAGGCCAGGCGAAGTCAGCGCGGTAAGTGCCCTCGGCTGTCCTGATTTCATGCTGGAGCACCGGCCGCGGAAAACTCCATTCCCGCAATTTCAGCCGCAACCTCGTCTCACCCGTCGATTCGGAGCGGCCGTCCACCGCGGCGAGAACTTGTCGGACACGCGTGATGTGGCGTGTGCTGGCCGCGCCGTCCGCCAGTTCGTGCATCTTTTCCAGACTCGCTCCGCGCTGGAGCGCAGAGTCGGCGATAACAACGGCGAGCTCGAACGGAAACGTGCGGGCACAGTCCAGTACCGTCCGTTCGCGAGAGGTTACGCGAATACCGCCCTCCAACGTCTCCACTTCCTGAGGCGGGATCGAATGGGTATGCCGTACTACGCCCGTGGATGTGTTTTCGCCACGGCGGCCGCGCTGGATCACGTGGATCTGTTCGGGTGCATTCCACACGTGCAGGCCCCACAGCCGTGCTGCCGATGCGTGGCTGCAGACAAGGTCGCCGTTGGACGCAGCATGGTGGGCTTTGATCAGCAGCACGTGCCGGTCCCACGGTTTTTGCGCTCGCCAGTATTCCTCCGAGATGTAGATGCTGCGCCGCAAGCGGAACAAGATCTTTCCACGCACCGCGGCAGCGATCTGTTGCTCCTCAAGTCCGTGCTCCCGCAGTTTTTGGTAGCTGACTATCCGGTCAATGCGGCACTTCTGGCCGGCGCCGCCGATGAGTTCGTTCATGGACTCAACGTGCCCCAGAGCGCGACAGCCGTCGATCCCAGCGCCGCATCTTGTGGATAAAGGACGACGACGGTGCGGCTCGCCCCGGCACCACTGGGCCCTCACCGCGGACACGTCGTTGCGCATTTCGACAACCGCCGAACGCAGAGGGTAATTTCATAGGGTGACCTCCTCTGAGCCCAAGACCCCGTACTACATCACCACGGCCATCACGTACCCTAACGGCGTGCCGCATATCGGCCATGCCTACGAGTACATCGCCACGGACGCGATGGCCCGCTTTAAGCGGTTGGACGGCTACGATGTGATGTTCTTGACCGGCACGGACGAGCACGGCATGAAGATCGCCCAGACGGCGGCCAAGGAGGGCATCACTCCCAAGGAACTGGTGGACCGGAACACGGCGGCGTACAAGTCCGCCCACCAGGTCCTGGAAATCTCCTACGACCGGTTTATCCGCACCACCGATCCCGACCACTACGAGGCCTCCCAAGCTGTCTGGAAGAAGATGGAAGAGGCCGGGGACATCTACCTGGGTAAGTACGAGGGCTGGTACTCGGTCCGCGACGAGGCCTACTACGCCGAGGACGAGACCGAGCTTCGCGAGGACGGCAAGCGCTACTCCATCCAGACGGACACGGAGCTGACCTGGACCGAGGAGGAGAGCTACTTCTTCCGGCTCTCCCAGTATCAGGACAAACTGCTCAAGCTCTACGAAGAGCAGCCGAGCTTCGGCGCGCCCCGCAGCCGCTTCAACGAAGTCATCAGCTTCGTCAAGAGCGGACTGGAGGACCTGTCCATCTCCCGCACCACGTTCGACTGGGGCGTCCCGGTGCCGGGCAATGACAAGCACGTCATGTACGTCTGGGTGGACGCGCTGACCAACTACCTCACCGGCGTCGGCTACCCGGACACCGAGTCCGAGTCCTTCAAGAAGTACTGGCCGGCCGATGTCCACGTGATCGGCAAGGACATCTCTCGCTTCCACGCCGTCTACTGGCCGGCCTTCCTGATGTCGGCCGGGCTGGAATTGCCCAAGCGCGTGATGATCCATGGTTTCCTTAACAACAACGGCGTCAAGATGTCCAAGTCCTTGGGCAACGTCGTGGCCCCGGCTGATTGGGTTGCGCAGTACGGCCTGGACCAGGTGCGCTTCTTCCTGCTGCGCGAGGTCCCCTTCGGTGCGGACGGTTCCTACAGCCACGACGCCGTGGTGGGCCGGATGAACGCGGACCTGGCCAACAACTTGGGCAACCTTGCCCAGCGATCGCTGTCCATGGTGGCCAAGAACTGCGAGGGCAAGGTCCCGCAGCCCGGCACGTTGGCGCCCGAGGACCACGAACTGCTGGCCCGCGCCGAGCGCCTGCTGGAGAAATCGCGCGCGGCCTACGAGGTGCAGGACTTCCACGGCTCGCTCGAAGCCATCTGGACCGTGCTTGGCGACACCAACGCCTACTTCGCGGAGCAGGCTCCCTGGGTGCTGCGCAAAACGGACGTGGAGCGGATGAACACGGTGCTCTACGTGACGCTGGAGGTGCTGCGCATTGTCTCCATCCTGGTCCAGCCGGTCATGCCCACCTCCGCCGGCAAGCTACTGGATGTGCTGGGACAGCACGACGACGGCGCCCGCGACTTTGCGGCGATCGGCTCGGCTTTGGTGCCGGGCACCTCGCTGCCGGCTCCCACACCGATCTTCCCGAAGTACGAGGAACCGGCCGCCGGTTAGCCCCGGCCAGCCGCACGCAACCTGCCTGCGGTCCTCGCGTCTGACGAAACGGCTTCGCCTAGGACGAAGCGAGGAATCTCTGGGCCGCGGTGGCATTCATCATCCGTTCCACGCGTTTCTGCTGGGCCACCGCCTGCGCCTCCAGTTCTTGGAAGCGGAGCGCGTCCAAGCGGGGATCGCTGGGGGCCAGAGCAGCCAAGAGTTGCCACATGCACTGCTTGCCGCGCAGCGCGGACATCAGCGACTCAATCTCGAGCTGGGTTCCCACGCCGCCTGACGCACGCGTCGGATTGAGCGGATTCAGCTTGCTGATAGTGGCCGCGGCCATCGAGCCGAGCCGCTTGAGCTTGTTGCGCCGGTGGCCGAAGCTGCGGTGCAGAGCCTTCAGTTCCCTGCGCTCGGCCGAGAGTTCATCCCGCAGCTTCCGGAACTCGGCTTCGTGGGGAGTACCCGCCCAGGCCTGGCGGACGGCGTCGAACAACTGCACGCCGGCAGCCGAGCCCAGCAGGTGGTAGTCCAAATACGACGCGATGTCCTTCTGGTTCAGCGTGCCTGTCGCCAGTTTGTCAGCGGCCATGGCCTTCCTTTCTGCTGCCTGTCATCTTGAGCGGAGGGATTCCGCCGTCGTTATTACGAGTGTCCTTACCCACCAGAGCCCGAACTCATTCGCCCAGTTCCTCCGGGCGGCGGAACCTGGTCCTCCTGCCGTAGGCACCCCGGTTCCAGAGCCAAGTGACCACCCAGAGCACCAAGCCCAGGCCGATCATCAGGCCGGCAATCTGGTACTCGATCGGATCCTGCGCCCACGGACCCACCAGGAAGAGGCAGGTGAACATGCCGAGGAAGGGCAGCACCGTGGGGATCCGGAAGTGCTTGCGGTCCACCGTGTTCCGGCGCAGCACCAGCACGGCCAGGTTCACGACGGTAAAGACGCCCAGCAGCAGCAGCGCGGTGGTGCCGCCGAGGGCGGTGACGGTCTCGGCCCCCATCACATTGGTGACCACGAAAATCAGGGCAAAGGCGATCAGCGTGGTGAAGATGATCGAGGCCCACGGGGAACGGCGGTTCGAATGCACTTTGCCCAGGAAACGCGGCAGCACGTCCTGGCGGGCCATGCCGTAGAGCAGGCGGCTGGCCATCAGCATGTTGATCAGCGCTGTGTTGGCCACGGCGAACATGGACAGGAACGGATAGAGCACGTCTACCGGCAGGCCCGGTGCGCCGACCTGCACGACTTCCAGCAGCGGCGTTGGGCTCTCCGACAACTGACCGATCGGCACGATGGCCACCGCCGTGATCGACACCAGAAGATACACAATCATGGTGATGCCGAGGCCGGTGAGCATGACTTTGGGGAAAATTCTGGACGGGTCCTTGGTTTCTTCGGCCATGTTGACCGAATCCTCGAACCCCACGAAGGAGAAAAAGGCCAGGGACGTGGCGGCGGTGATGGCAAGGAAAACGCTCTTATCATCGGAGGTTTCGAAGACCATCACCCGGCTGAAATCCACATTGCCCTGGCTCATCGCCCAGAATCCGATCAAGATCACGATCAGCAGGCCGGTGAACTCCACCAGGGTCAGCACTACGTTGAACTTCACCGATTCGCTGACGCCGCGGAGGTTGATGGCGGCCAGGACGGCCATGAAGATGATGGCCACCCAGGTCACGCCGGTCTGGTTCCAGTCCAGATTGAAGCCGGCAATGAAGTTCTCGCCCAGAAACTTGGCCGCGGTGGAGGCCGAAGTGATGCCGGAACTGAGCACGGCGAACGTCACCAAAAAGGTGAGGAAGTGGATCCCGAAAGCCTTGTGCGTATAGAGCGCTGCGCCGGCCGCCTGCGGGTACTTGGTCACCAGCTCCAGATAGGAGAACGCGGTGATGGTGGCCACGACGAAGGCCAGCAGCAGTGGGGCCCAGGCCGCGCCGCCCACTTCGCCGGCCACCTGCCCGGTCAGCGCATACACGCCGGTTCCCAGGATGTCGCCCACGATGAATAGCAGCAGAAGCTTGGTGCCGAGGGCCCGCTTCAGCTCCGGCTGCTCCTTCGTTGCAGTGGATCCGCTCACGATCTACCTCCGTCCACGCGGCGCTTGGCGCTGACCTATCGGGCCAAAGTAGCACTCGGCACGGACGATGTCTGCGGCGTGGACCCGCGCAGGGGAGGAGCACGCCCAGATTGCTGCTGCCTAGGCCTGCAGTGGTCCAATCGGTAGAGTGTCGGCTACTCCGTTGCGGAAGGATGTTCCGATGACTTACAAAACGTTGTCGTTCAACAGTCTGCGCCCTGCTGCGGGCGCCGCGGTCTTCCATGGCTCCGAACACGGCGCGCATGCGTCCTTCTTCGTCAATTCCCGCGGCGCCGAGCGCCACCGCCACCCGTATGAAGAGATTTTTGTACTGCTCGACGGCGAAATCGACTTCACCATCGACGACGAGTCCGGCCATGCAACCTCCGAGACCGTGATTGTCATCCCCGCCCATACCTGGCACGAGTTCACGGCCACCACCGCCGGCGGCGTGAAGATGGTCAACATCCACCCCGTCGCAGAAATGAAAACGGAATGGGCTCAAGTCAGCCCGTGACCCCGGGAAGCACTAATCAGCAGGCGCCCTTTTCCGGTGTGAAAACGGCGCCTGCTGATTCTTCGAGTGCGCGGGCGGCACAGGCCTCGGCTGTGCAGGACGGCGACGACGACGGTGTCCCGGCGTGGCTGCCCCCGTCCCGGTAAACCGACTAGACCGTCGCCAGGCCTTCCACAGGGGAGAGGCGGGCGGCGCGGCGGGCCGGCATCACGGAGGCCAGCAGACCGGCCACCACGGCGACGGCCAGCACGGCCAGCAGTTGCAGCCACGGCACGTCCGGCACCACAGTGGCGAAGGCTCCCAGCGCGGACTGCGCGCCGAGCCAGCCGTACACCGCGCCCAATACCGCCCCGATCAGCGCGGCGACGCCGGCGATCAGCACCGCCTCCAGCGCCAGCATGCCGCGCAGCTGAGACTTGGTCAGCCCCAGTGCACGGAGCAGCGAGGACTCCTGCGTGCGCTCCAGCACGGAGAGCGAGAGCGTGTTCGCCACTCCGACCAGCGCGATCAGCACGGCCACGGCCAGCAGCCCGGTGACCACCAGCAGCAGCACGTCGATCACCTGGTTGAACGCGGCTCGTTCCACCGCGGCGCCGGAGATCTGGTATTCGTTGACATCCAGTCCCGCGGCCAACTGGGCGCGCAGCTCAAGCAGGGCCCCGGAGTCCAGCTCGCGGTCCACCGAGACCCAGAGCTGCGGCAAGGACGAGTAGTAGTCCTCGCTGTCGGCGGGCGGCAGCTCCGGCACGCCGATCTCGGCGGCCACAGCGGAGGAGATCAGCGGCGGCAGCGTCCGGCTGTCCGCCTCCACCACGGTCAGTTCCTTATAGCCCCGGCTGCCGGTGACGGTCAGGGTCTTCAGTTCGGAGCCCTGCGGCATCAGTACCGTGTTCCCGTCGAGCACCAGCGTTTTGTCCTGCAGCAGGTCCAGCTGCTCCGGTGCCAGCTGGTACACCCCGGTGCGCGACCCGTGCACCTCGGCGTATCCGCCGTTCGTGACCAAGCCGGCGGCTGCAACGCCGTCGTAATTCAAAGCGGTGGCCGCCGCCGAAGCATCCAGCGGCCGCCCCTCCAGCGTGAGGTCGCCAACGGACAGGTCCACCGGATACTCCGCGCCCAGCTGGCCGTCGAAGGCGGTCCGCGACGTCTGCGCGCCGGTCATCATCATCGCCACCAGGGTCACGCCGATCAGCAACGCCGTGGCGGTGGCGGAGGTGCGGCCGGGGTTGCGCACGGCATTGACCGCCGCCAGCTTCCCCGGGACGCCGGCCGGCTTCGCCAGGGTTCCGACGGCGGTGACCAGCGGCGGGATGAACAGCGTGGCGCACATGAGCAGCCCGATGAAGGAGAGCATGCCGCCGGGCAGGGCGATCAGCAGGTTCGCCGAGACCGCGCCCAGAGCGAGCACGACGGCGCCGCCCACCGCAAGCGCGACGCCCACCGCGAGCCGCACCTTGCCCTTGCGGTTGCCCGCGCGGGCCTCGTCTGCGGGGCGCAGGGCGGCCAGCGGGGCCACGCGCGTGGCGGCGCGGGCCGGAGCCAGCGCGGCCAACACTGTCATCAGGATCCCGACCAGCAGACCGATGACCACGGCGGCCGGGGGAACGGCGAGCGTGGCGAACTCGGTGTCAGGCTGCCGCTGGAGCACGGCGACGATTCCGGCCATCAGGCCCACCGCGCCTAGCACGCCCGCCACGGAGGCAGTGATGCCAACCAGCACGGCCTCGGCCAGCACGGACCGGCGGATCTGCCGGCGGTCGGCCCCGATGCAGCGCAACAGCGCCAGCTCGCGGGTCCGCTGGGCGATCAGCACCGAGAAGGTATTGGCCACCACCAGGGCGGAGACCAGCAGGGCCACCAGCGCGAACGCCAACAGGACAATGGTCAGCTGGTCGGTGCCGCCGGTCAGGCTGGCCACCACGGCCTTGGTCTGCTCGGCGGCCGTGTTCACCGTGGCCTCCGGGAATCCGGCGTCGGCCAGCGCGGCGGCCACGGCTTCCTTGACGGGGGTGGCGTTGGCGCCGGCGGCCAGGTCCAACTGGATGTTGCGCAGCCACATGTTGTCCTCGCCCGCCAGCTGCTGCTGCAGGGCGTCACTGGCGAAGAGCTGAGGCTGGCCCATCATGAACGGGTCCTTGGACGGCTTGACGATGCCGGAGACCGTCAGTGCGCTCCCCGCGGCAGCCACGTCCTCGGCGGCGACCATGCCGGCGGGCGGAGCCAGTTCCAGCTGGTCGCCCACGGACAGGCCCTGTTTCTCGGCGGTTCCGGCGTCCACGGCTACCTCGCCGTCGCCCGGGAGCGCGCCGTCGAGCAGTTCCAGGTTTTCCAGCCCGGCCGGCGCGGTGTTCTGCAAGGCACCGTAGCCGGCACCGGCGGCGGAGCCGAAAGCGATGGAGGCCTGCCGGTGCGTGTACACCTCGGCCACGCCCGCTGCTCCGGCCGCGGCGTCCACCGCGGCCGCGTCCAGCTGCTTGTCCGGGCCCTCTGAAACCACCAGGTCAGCGTTGCGGAACGTGGCGCCGACGCTGTTGCCCAGCGAGGCTTCCGTAGAGGCGTTCACCATCAAAGTGGCGGTGAGGAAACCCACCGCCATCACCACGGCAAGCCCGACGGCGATGAACCGCCGTGCGTGCTGCCGCACCTGTGCGAGTGCTACCTGCAGCATGGCCTAGGCCCCCAGCTTGGCCAGCGCGGCCAGGATGGTGTCGGTCTCCGGGCGGTCCAGCTCGCCGACCAGCGCGCCGTCGTTCATCAGCACCACACGGTCCGCGTAGGAGGCCGCCACCGGATCGTGCGTGACCATGATGATGGACTGGCCCATCTCCTGGCAGGACCGGCGCAGCAGCGAGAGCACTTCGGCGCCCACCTTCGAGTCAAGGTTGCCGGTGGGCTCGTCGCCGAACACCACGTCGGGGCGGGTCAGCAGCGCCCGGGCCACGGCCACGCGCTGCTGCTGTCCGCCGGACAGCTCGTGCGGGCGGTGCGCCAGCCGGTCGGTCAAGCCCAGGGTCTTGGTGACATGGCTGAACCAACCCTTGTCCACCGTGCCGTTGGCCAGCGAGATGGGCAGCGTGATGTTCTGCTCCGCGGTTAGCGTGGGCACCAGGTTGAAGGCCTGGAACACGAAGCCCACGCGCTCGCGGCGCAGCTTGGTCAGCTGGGCGTCGTTTAATCCGGTTATTTCCGTGCCGCCGATCCAGATGTTGCCCGAATCGGCGGTGTCCAGCCCGGCCAGGCAATGCATCAGGGTGGACTTGCCGGAGCCGGACGGGCCCATGATCGCGGTGAACGTGAAGGCGTCGAAGCTGGCGTCCACATTCTTGAGGGCGTGCACGCGGGTATCGCCGGTGCCGTAGGTCTTGTTCAGGCCGCGCGTGGCCGCGGCCGAGGCGGCGCGGTCCGGGGCGGCGCCGGCCAATGATTGCTCAGTTCTTGTGGTCATACCCCTACGGTAGGGAAGCGGTGCCCCGGTCCGGATCCGCCGCCGGGCTGGTCTTTCGCGCCGCGCCGATCATACCCAGGGTGGAGAAGCCTCACGGTGGTGCGCCTCGACTCCGGTCGACGGCAGCGGCACGGTTGGCCGTCAGGGCGGGGTAAATCGGTGAGGGCACCGTTCATGGCGGGTGCCCTCACCGATATACGCTGCCCTCGGACGAACAGGCGGCTCCGAAGGCTGGGGCGGAAGACCGGACGGTAGTCGACCAAGCGGGCGCCAGCGAGTGCGTGGAGACCCAGACGGTGCTCGACCAAGCGGGCGCCAGCGAGCGGGTGGAGAAGACCCTAACTGTGCTCGACCAAGCAAGCGCCAGCGAGTGCGTGGAGACTCGCGCGAAGACCGCACCGGCCAAGCAAAACCCTGACCAGGACACGCGGGAAGTGGTGAAACCTTTGTGCTTTGGCCGGTACAACGGAATTATGGGGGCATGAAGCTTGCCCGACTCGCCGCCGTGCCCCTTGTCTCCCTGCTGGTCCTGACCGGCTGTGCCCCGAAGGAGCAGCCGGCCCGGCCGCTGACCTCGGCCACGGCAACCCCCACACCGACCTCCGGCGTGGAAACAGGGAAGATGCCGGCCGCGCTGGCCAAACTGGCTACCGCAATTTACGAGGGCGGCGACCTGAAGGCCAACAAGCGGACCGCCGCTGCGCTCGCGGACCGCAAACCGGTGAAGACCAAGATCACCGTGAAGGCGGCCACCGGCGAATGGAACAAGCAGAAGATGGCCGTCCTGACTTCGGGCAAGGACGTGACCCTCGCCGTCGACAAGCACGGCACCTGGACCGCGGTTGGTGGCTGGTGGCCCTCGCTGGACATCAAGAAGCCCGTGCTGGGCGGCAAACGCCATGTCCTGGTCATCGGCTCCGACGCCCAGAAGAGTAAGGGCGAGAAAGTTCGCGAAGCACGAGCCGACGCGCTTCAGGTGGTCGGCGTGGACGGCGGGGGCGGTGGCGGTATCCTGGGCATTCCGCGTGACCTCTGGGTGAATAGGCCAGGCGGCGGGCAGGCGAAAATCAACGCGGCCATGATGCGGGGCGGGCCCGAGGCGCAGCAGAAGGTCGTATCGGACGTGACAGGCCTGAAGGTGGAGGGCTACATCCTCACCGGTTTCAAGGGCTTCGAAAACCTGGTCGATGACATAGGCGGAGTTACCGTCGACGCCCCCATGCCGGTGCTTGACGTCAAGGCGGGAAAGAGCAAGCTCGACGGCGAGACCGCGCTGGACTTCGCCAGGGAACGAAAGACCCTGCCGGGCGGCGACTTCGACCGCTCGGCGCACCAGGGCGTCCTGCTGCTCGGATTCGCCGCACTGGCCAAGATGAACGGTCCGGCCGGGCTCGTCGACCTGCTCTCCGCCGCAGATCCGGTTGTCGAGACCAACCTGACCGCGGAGCAGGTGCTGACGCTCGGCGCCTGGGCCTATAAGGCGGATCCGCGGAAGGTCGGCGGTGAAGTGCCCGAGCCTCCGTTCGGGTACAGCGCAGACGGCCAGTTCATGCTGCCCCTGGATGCGAAGACACGCCAGATCTTCGACTCCTTCGCCGACGGCAACCTGTAACCAGGCAACCTGTAACCCGGCCGACCGCAGCGCAGCTCGAACCGGTCGGCCCCGGGCGCGGCACCCTACGGCGCAACCACTCCGGTCTCGTAGGCGATCAGCACGGCCTGCACCCGGTCGCGCGCGTTCAGCTTGGCCAGAATGTGGCCCACATGGGTCTTTACCGTCGCCTCGGACAGGAACAGCTGCCCGGCGATCTCCGGGTTGGACAGCCCCTGAGCGATCAGCGCGAACACTTCGCGCTCCCGGGGCGTGAGCGTCTCGACCGCGGCCTGGCTGCGGCTGGCCGCCGGGCTCGGCGCGCGCAGCAGCGGTGCCACGTGTTCCAGCAGCCGCCGGGTGGTGGACGGCGCGATGACCGCGTCGCCCCGGTACACCGTCCGGATGGCCCCCAGCAGTTCCTCCGGCGGCGCGTCCTTGAGCAGGAACCCGCTGGCTCCGGCCTGGACGGCGGCCAGCGCATACTCATCCAGGTCAAACGTGGTCAGCACCACCACCTTCAGCTCCGCCCGGTCCGAACCGGCAGGCTGCGCGGCGGCGGTGTCCAGCAGCCGGGTGGTCGCCTCAATCCCGTCCATCCCCGGCATGCGCACATCCATCAGCACGACGTCGGCGCGCACCTTGCCGAGTGCGCTCACGGCCTCGCGCCCATCACCTGCCTCCGCCACCACCTCGAGGTCCGGCTGGGAATTGATCAGCATCTTGAAGCCGCCGCGGACCAGTTGCTGGTCGTCAACAAGGGCAACGCGGATAGGGGAGTCGGTCATCGGGATCTTTCTAGGTCGGGCCGGGGAGCAAGGTGGGTTGGGGCGGTCTGGGGAACAAGGTGGGCGGTGGCGGACAGTTCGCGGCCGGCGGGCAGGTTGCCGGCGGCCGCGTCCGGCCTCAGGCTTCGGTGTACGGGATGAAGGCGCGGACCTGGAATCCGCCGCCGGTGCGCGGTGCGGCCACGACCGTTCCATCGTAGAGCGCCAGCCGTTCGGCCATCCCGGTGAGGCCCTGCCGGCTCCCCGCGGTGGCCGGATCAGCGGCGGCGCCTCGGCCGTCGTCGTTGATCTGCAGTTCCAAGCCGCGGACGGTCCACTCCAGGCGCACCTGCGCTGAGGCCTCCGGACCGGCGTGCTTAAGGACATTGGTCAGGCCTTCCTGCACCACCCGGTAAGCGGTCAGTTCGGCACCCGCCGGCATCAGGCGCCTGGGTTCGCCGGCCTGCTCCAACTGCACCTCCAGCCCGGAGCGGCGGACCGTGTCAACCAGGGTTTCCACGTCGGCCAGCGTCGGCAACGGCCGGGTGGATGCGATTTCGTCTCCGCGCAGCACGCCGAGCAGCCGGCGCATGTCCTGCAGCGACGTGCGGCCGGTTTCGGCGATGGTGGCCAGGGTCCCGGTGGCAATGGCGGGGTCCTGCGCGCTGGCGTACCGGGCGCCGTCGGCCTGCGTAATGATGACGGAGAGCGAATGCGCAACGATGTCATGCATCTCGCGGGCTATGTGGCTGCGCTCATCGGCAGCGGCCAGATCGCGCTCCTGCTGCCGTTCCACCTCGAGCCTGCGGGCCCTGTCCTCCAGCGCTTGCACGGTCAGCCGCCGGTTGCGGACCAAATCGCCAAACATCCAGCAGGCGAGCACTAAGGCGTCGACTGCCACCAGGGCCAGCAGGTAGAACGGCGCGGTGCCGCCGGTGAACGGGGCGGCGATGCCGTAGCGGATGACGTACATCGCCCCGCCCAGCAGCGCCAGCACCAAGCCGCCCAGGCTGGCCCAGCGGGGGCCGTACGCCGCCAGCGAGTAGACGGTGACCAGCACCAACACCTGCGCGGGCAGCGGCTCGCCGATAAAAGCCACGTTGAGCAGGGCCGCCGTCGCCATTGCCAGTCCCGCCTGCCAGGGATGCGTGCGGCGCCACGCCAGCGGGACAACCAGCATGGCGGACAGGACGAAAGCCGCCAGCTGGGCCATCGCCAAATACGGCAGCACAAACACCGCCAGCGCCGCCAGCATCACGATCAGGTCGACCTTGCCGGTGTTGGCCTGGAGCCAGCGGTAGATTTTGTGGTGCACGCCCATGACTCCCAACTTTAGGATGCCCGCGCCGGCCGCCGCGTCATGCCCAGGGCTGAGTCTGGCTGTCGTCCTTCCCCGCTGCCGCCCGTTCACATAGTGGGACGGTTTGCCCAGAATGTGGACCCCCTCCCTAAAATAAGTCCATGAGCGCAGTAACTAAGGCATTCTCCCTGGCAGTCATCCCCGGCGACGGCATCGGTCCGGAGGTCGTGGCGGAGGCGGTGAAGGTCCTCGAGGCGGCAACTGCCGGCGGCGAGGCCACCTTCGAGCTGACCGAGTACCCGCTGGGGGCCGAGCACTGGCTGGCCACCGGCGAGACCCTGCCGGAGGAAACGCTGGAGCAGCTCCGCAAGCATGACGCCATCCTGTTCGGCGCCGTCGGCGCCGCCCCGGGTGACACCCGCATCCCGTCCGGCATCATCGAACGCGAGATGCTGCTCAAGCTGCGCTTCTCGCTGGACCATTACGTGAACCTGCGCCCGGCCAAGCTGCTGCCCGGGGTCGCCAGCCCGCTGGCGAACCCCGGCGAGGTGGACTTCGTCGTCGTCCGCGAAGGCACCGAAGGCCCTTACGTGGGCAACGGCGGTGCGCTGCGGGTGGGCACGCCGCACGAAATCGCCACCGAGGTCTCGGTCAATACCGCCTACGGCGTCGAGCGCGTGGTCCGCGATGCCTTCCGTCGCGCCTCCGCCCGCCGCAAGAAGCTCACGCTGGTGCACAAGCACAACGTGCTGGTCCACGCTGGCCACCTGTGGCGCCGCACCGTGGAGACCGTCGGCGCGGAGTTCCCGGAGGTCGCCGTCGATTACCTGCACATCGACGCGGCCACCATCTTCATGGTCACCGATCCGGCCCGTTTCGACGTGATCGTCACCGACAACCTCTTCGGCGACATCATCACCGACCTCGCCGCGGCGATCACCGGCGGCATCGGCCTGGCGGCGTCCGGAAATATCAACATGGACCGCACCGCGCCGTCGATGTTCGAACCGGTCCACGGCTCGGCGCCGGACATCGCCGGGCAGCAGAAGGCCGACCCCACGGCAGCAATCCTCTCCGTGGCGCTGCTGCTGGAGCACCTGGGCCTGGCGGACTGCGCCGCCCGCGTGCACAAGGCGGTGGAGGACGACGTCGCAGCGCGGGGGAGTGCCTCCCGCAGCACTGCGGAAATCGGCGATGCCATCAGTGCCGCTTTGGCAGTAGGCTAGTTAGCGGTTACTAACCAAAACTATTTATTGACGCACAAGGGCGTGCCCTCACCGCGGAGGAACCCATGACTGAAACCCTCGAATTCACCCAGCAGCTCTCGGACCGTCCGAAGAGTGCCGAGGAGCGCGCCGCCGTTTTGGCGAACCCGGGCTTCGGCAAACACTTCACGGACCACACTGCCGTGGTCGACTACAAGGCCGACGCGGACGGCAACGGCGGTTGGTCGAATGCGCGGATCGAGCCCTACGGGCCCATCATGATGGACCCGGCCGCGGCGGTGCTGCACTACGGCCAGGAGATTTTTGAGGGTTTGAAGGCCTACCAGCACGACGACGGATCCGTCTGGACCTTCCGCGCAGAGGCCAACGCCGCCCGGCTCAACACCTCGGCCCGCCGCCTGGCGCTGCCGGAGCTGCCCGAAGAAACCTTCATCGAATCGCTGCGCCAACTGGTCAGCACGGACAAGGCCTGGGTTCCCACCGGCGACGGCGAAGCGCTGTACCTGCGCCCGTTCATGATCGCCACCGAGGCGTTCCTGGGCGTGCGCCCGGCCCGCGAGGTTTCCTACCGCGTGATCGCCTCGCCGGCCGGGAATTACTTCGGCGGCGAGCTCAAGCCGGTGTCGATCTGGCTCTCCGAGCGCTACTCACGCGCCGGCGAAGGCGGTACCGGCGAGGCCAAATGCGGCGGCAACTACGCCGCGTCGCTGGCCGCGCAGCTGGAAGCCGAAGCCAACGGCTGCCAGCAGGTTTTGTTCCTGGACAAGTTCAACGACAACGCCATCGAAGAACTGGGCGGGATGAACGTGTTCTTCGTCTTCAAGGACGGCAGCCTGGTCACTCCTGAGCTGAACGGCCACATCCTGCACGGCGTCACCCGCTCGTCGGTGATCGAGCTGGCCAAGGACCGCGGCCTGGACGTGCAGGAACGCAAGATCACCATCGACGAATGGCGCGACGGCGTCGCTTCCGGCGACATCACCGAAGCGTTCGCCTGCGGCACTGCCGCCGTGATCACGCCTATCGGCGAGCTGAAAGCCGACGGCTGGTCCATCGCGTCCCCGAGCGCCGGTTCCGGCGAGGTAGCCATGTCCATCCGGCAGGAACTGCTCGGCATCCAGACCGGCGCGGTGGAGGACTCACGCGGCTGGCTCACTCGACTGGCCTAACCACCGCTTCCTTTCCAAGGCACCCCGGGCCACACTGGGTCCATGACCGGGGTGGCTTACCTGCTTGCCGTGATCTTCGGCTTGGTCCTGATCGCCGTCGGGATCGCTGAGGCGTTCTACTTCCGCGACCCGCGCTTCCACAAGCTGTTCCTGATCCGGCCGCAGGATGTGGCGGCGGTCCGGCTCTGGACCATCAACCTCGGCTTCTACAACATGGTCTGGGGGCTGGTCCTCATCGTCGGGGTCTTCATCGCCGCCGGCGGCAGGACGGCCATCGGCGAGACTATGGTGGTGTTCACCTGCATCGCCCACGTGGTCCTTGGCGCGGTGCTCTTGTTTACCGAACGCCGCCTCTGGCAGAGCGCCCTGGCCCAGGCCATCCTGCCGCTAATCGTCCTCCTCCTGCTTTTGTTCTGAACCAAGAGGAGGACGACGGCGGGGCCCGCCTTCCGCGGGATCCCCCGGCGTCAGTGCGGCTACCGCTTCCGGGCCGCAGCCTTGCGCTCGGCGGCCTTCCGGGCCTTCTTGGAGACCGGCTTCAGCGCCTTGCGCTCTGCCTCTTCGGCGGCAATCCGGTTTTTCCGGGCATCCACCAGATCGTTCCACAGCGCGGAGGCGAAGCTGCCGCCGTCGCGTGCGTACACCTCGTACGGGAAGGACGCGAAGATTCCGGCCGGCGAGGCCGCGCCCGGAAGCTCCTTTCCGCTCATCAGCGCGTAGGCGTCGCCGAGCGCCCAGGTCTCCGACAGGTAGCGGGCCAGGTTGTCGCGAATGAAGACATTGGCGTCCGGGGCGTCCGCAGCCTGCTCCAGCAAGGTCTGCAGGCGTGCCGCCAGCAGGCTCGATGCCGCGTCGGAGACATCCGCACCGTCTGTCGCCGCAGCCTCAAGCTCGGCGGTGAATTCCTTGACCGCGGTTTCCCAGTCGGCCGTCTCACGGTTCTTCTGCCAGGTGGGGAACCAGACAATGTCCCCGTTGGCGTGGTTGTGGATGTGCTGCATCCCGCTATTGCGATCTGCCGCCGCGTGGTCGTGCTCGGCCACGTCGTAGTCGGCCAGCAGCTCTGCCAGGGACGTGGTGTTCTGTGTTTCCGCCATGGAGTTTTTCCTATCGTGCAGCAGCAATGGGTTCATCAGGGCAACCCCGCTGCCGCACGGACTTATTCCGCGGTGAAAAGCCGGACCCGGCCGGCCCGGTGCCGGCTGCTACACGGCGGTCTTGTCGACCTCCAGCGTCGCCAGGCGTTCGGTGTGGGCTGCCAGCCAAATCCGCGCTTCCGCCTCGTCGTCGAAGTACCGGGCAAAATCCTCATCCTCGAAGATCCGCAGAAAGAAGTTCGCCAGCACGCGGTCCACCGGCCCGTTGCCGAGCACCGCCAGCGCCACGGAGGGCGTGAAGGACTGGGCGATCAGCTGCACCTCCGAGGTTGCCCAGCGCACGCCGGCGATCCGCAGCAGCACCACCACCCGCCGCTCGCCCACCACGTCGAAGAGGCGGTTAACCACCTGGTGCGCCAGTTCGGCGCCGATGCTCAGGCCGCGACGGAGCGTCAGCACCAGCAGTCCGTCGTCGTCCAGTTGCACATCGAATGTTGAGTGCACTTCCTCCAGCACTGATCCCCCCCGTCCGCCGGTGATGCGTGCATCGTCCGGCCATCGTCGTGCCGCCGTCAGCGGCCCGTGCAGGCCCTTAGCTTATGCGACCGACGTCACATTTGCGCACGGTCCGGGCGAATATGAACCGGTCCCTTCATATGGCGGAAATATGACGACGGCGGCGGAGGCCTTCCGCTCAGCAGTTCTGCGACGATGGGGGAGATGCGAGGATGGCTCTGTGACCGCTGAACAGAATCCCGCCTTCGTCCGCAGCAGCGACCTGACCCGCTACCGCTTGGCACCCAACCCGGGGCCGATGAGCCTGGACGGCACGCAGTCGTACCTGATTGCGGCGCCGGAGAGCAGCGGAGTGGTCGTGGTGGATCCGGGGCCGCTGGACGAGGTCCATCTGGCCGAACTGGCAGCAGCCGGTGAGGTGGAACTGGTCCTGATCACCCACCACCACATTGACCACACCGAGGCCAGCGAGCGTTTCCACGGCCTCACCGGTGCCCCCGTGCGCGCGCTGGACCCGGCGCTGTGCTTCGGCGGGGAACCGCTCAGTGACGGTGAAGTAATCAGGGCCGCCGGCGTCGACATCCACGTTCTCGCCACCCCGGGCCACACGGCCGATTCGGTCAGTTTCCACCTGCCCGCCGACAGCCCGCACGGCTCGGTCCTCACCGGCGACACCATCTTGGGGCGCGGGACCACCATCATTGCCTACCCCGACGGCCGGCTCGGCCCGTACCTGGACTCACTGGCCCGGCTGGAGATCCTCGGCCCGGCCCACGTGTTGCCGGCCCACGGCGGCACCCTGCCGGACCTGTCCGCCATCTGCCGCGAGTACGCCAGCCACCGCCAGCTCAGACTGGACCAGGTCCGCGCCGCCCTCGAGCAGCTGGGCGCCGACGCCAGCGTCGACGACGTGACCGACCACGTCTACACCGACATCGACGCCGCGGTCCGGCTCGCCGCCGAAGCCTCTGTCGCCGCCCAGCTGGAGTACCTGCGCGGCTGACCGCCTCAGTCGGCTTGGAACCCAGGCACCGGCAACCAGTAGGCTAAACCTATGCGTATAGCCCGGTTTGTCCTTGATTCCGACCCCCAGTACGGCATCGTCGAAGGCGAGGAGGGCAGCGAGCAAGTCACCGTCATCGCCGGCGACCCGTTCTTTAACGGCATCCAGCCCACCGGAGCCCGGCACAAGCTGGAGGACGTCCGCCTGCTCGCCCCGATCATCCCGCGCAGCAAGGTGATCGGCATCGGCCGCAACTACGCCGAGCACATCAAGGAAATGGGCAACGAGACCCCGGCCGCGCCGCTGATGTTCCTCAAGCCCAACACTTCGGTGATCGGTCCGAACGAGCCCTTGGTGCTGCCGGAGTTCTCCGACGAAGTCTCCTACGAGGCCGAACTCTGCGTCATCATCGGGCGGATCTGCAAGGACGTCCCGGTGGAGCGCGTGGACGATGTCATCTTCGGCTACACCTGCGGCAACGACCTCACCGCACGGGACGCGCAGCGCACCGACAACCAGTGGGCCCGCGCCAAGGGCTTCGACGGCTCGGCCCCGCTCGGCCCGTGGATCGAGACCGAACTGGACACCGAAGACCTGGCCATCCGCGGCCGGCTCGACGGCGAACTGAAGCAGGACGGCAACACGGCGCAGATGATCTGGGGCGTCAAGGAGCTGGTCTCCTACGCCTCGCAGGCCTTCACCCTGCTGCCCGGCGACGTGATCATGACCGGCACCCCCTCCGGCGTCGGCACCATCGAAGCCGGCCAGCGTTACGAGGTGGAGATCGAGGGCATCGGCACGCTCTCGAATACGGCGCGCCGCTGATCCTCGTGCGTTCCAGCCGTCGATCGTTCGCAGTCTTTGCGCTCGGGTCCATAGCCACGTTTTCTGTGGCGGCCCGTGCCACGCACTACCTGGGCGGCCCCGCATGGCTCACGGCAACCTTCCTCGCCGTCGGAATCCTGTTGGCGCTGTTTTACCTGTACCGGTACCTCAGGTCGTGGCTGGGTCGCAGCAGGGACCCGAAGTAGCAGGCCCTCGACCGGAACGGGGGACTGGCCCGGCAGACTAAACTGGGAGCCATCATGACTAATGCTGCTGCCATTCCCACTGTCGACGACGAAACTCCTGTCCGCGTGCGCTTCTGCCCGTCTCCCACGGGCACCCCGCATGTGGGCCTGATCCGTACCGCGCTGTTTAACTGGGCCTATGCCCGGCACACCGGTGGCACCATGGTGTTCCGGATCGAGGACACCGATGCTGCCCGCGACAGTGAGGAAAGCTACGAGCAGTTGCTCGAGGCCATGAAGTGGCTGGGCATTGACTGGGATGAGGGTGTGGAAGTCGGGGGCCCGCACCAGCCCTACCGGCAGTCCCAGCGCGGGGACATCTACCAAGACGTGATCGCCAAGCTCAAAGAGGGCGGGCACGTCTACGAGTCCTACTCCACTCCGGAGGAGGTCGAGGAGCGGCACCGTGCCGCAGGCCGCGATATCAAGCTCGGCTACGACAACTTCGACCGGGACCTGACGCCGGAGCAGGTCGCTGCCTTCAAGGCAGAGGGCCGCGAGCCGGTGCTGCGGGTGCGGATGCCGGACGAAGACATTACCTTCACCGACCTGGTCCGCGGTGACATCACCTTCAAGGCCGGCAGCGTGCCGGACTTCGTGGTGGTACGGGCGAACGGCAAGCCCCTTTATACGCTGGTCAACCCGGTGGACGACGCACTGATGGGCATCACCCACGTCCTCCGCGGCGAAGACCTGCTGTCTTCCACCCCGCGCCAGATCGCGCTCTACCGGGCGCTGGGCGAGATCGGGGTCGCGCGCTACATGCCGCTGTTCGGCCACTTGCCCTACGTGATGGGTGAAGGCAACAAAAAGCTTTCCAAGCGTGATCCGCAATCCAACCTCTTCCTGCACCGCGAACGCGGCTTCATCCGCGAGGGGCTGCTGAACTACCTGTCCCTGTTGGGCTGGTCGCTGTCCGCTGACGAGGACATCTTCACCGTTGACCAGTTGGTGGCGAACTTCGATATCCACGACGTGTTGGCCAATCCTGCCCGGTTCGACCTGAAGAAGGCCGAAGCCATCAACGGAACGCACGTCCGGCTGCTGGAACCGGGTGACTTCAAGCTCCGACTGGTTCCCTACCTGCAGCACGCCGGCCTGGTCGGCGAGAGGCTGACCGAACGCGAGCAGATGATTTTGGCCGATGCGGCCCCGCTGGTCCAGGAGCGCATCACGTTGCTGGGCGAAGCGCCGGAGATGCTCGCTTTCCTGTTCAAGAACGACGACGAGATCGACGTCGCACAAGACGCCCGCAAGGGGCTGCCGGAGAACCTCACCGAGGCGCTGGATGCCGCGTTGGCGGCGCTGGAGCCGGTGCAGGAGTGGACCGCGGAGAATATCCAGGCGGCGCTGCGTTCGGCCTTGGTCGATGGCCTGGGCCTCAAACCCAGACTTGCCTTCGGGCCGGTCCGGACAGCCGTGTCGGGTCGGCGCATCTCTCCGCCGTTGTTCGAATCGATGGTGATCCTCGGTAAGGAATCCTCGCTGGCACGGTTGAAGTCCTTCCGCGGCTGAGCCGGCCGAGCAGCGCGCCGCCCGGCCGGCGGTTTGCTGCTCGTTTTGCACTTTCGCGCAGGCATCCGGTAGAGTAATTACTCGTGCTGAGGCGCTAGGGAATGGGTAAGAGCCCGTCTCCACCGGCTCCGAAAGTGCCATTGGGATATGGTGTAATTGGCAACACAACGGTTTCTGGTACCGTCATTCTAGGTTCGAGTCCTGGTATCCCAGCGCTACAGCCTCCGCTTCCGCGGGGGCTGGATTGTGCGGAGGCAAACTCCAAACAAACCTACGGCCCCATCGTATAGCGGCCTAGTACGCCGCCCTCTCACGGCGGTAACGCGGGTTCGAATCCCGCTGGGGTCACTGTCCGAACAGGACAAGGCAGCACCGGCCTTCAACAGTGCAAGCTATGCGGCCCCATCGTATAGCGGCCTAGTACGCCGCCCTCTCACGGCGGTAACGCGGGTTCGAATCCCGCTGGGGTCACCAACAAACCGGTCCCGGACATCATGTCCGGGGCCGGTTTTTGTCTGCCGGGTGACGTGTATCTCGCTGCGGCCGCGGTTCGCATGGTTGACCGCTCCTGCTGGCATGATGGGGAACGTGACCAGCATGTTGCCCGAGGGCCAAGACGGGGGAGCGGCAGACGCCGTCGCGCTCCTGGAAGAGAGCCGCAGCACGCTTGATGCCGTGGACTTGCCGCTGGACGTGCCGGGCGCCGCCGAGGCACGCGGCGCCATCCGCGCCGCGGTGGCCCAGTTGGACGACTATATTCTGCCCCGCTACCGCACCCTGGAAGCGCCGCTGCTGGCTGTGGTGGGAGGCTCCACCGGCGCCGGGAAGTCAACCCTGGTGAACGCGCTGGCCGGGTATCCGGCAACGCGCACGGGCGCCATTCGGCCAACGACCCGGCAGCCCGTACTGCTGCACCATCCCAGCGACCGAACCTGGTTTACGGACCGGCGGATTCTGCCCGGTCTCAGCCGGATCACCGGAACACCGGCACACGACGCAACCGAGGCCCACCCCGGTGGGGCAGAACCGGCAGCCGAGCCTGCCGGAACCTCGCTCGTGTTGTTGGCGGACCGCAACATCCCTGCCGGCATTGCCCTGCTCGACGCACCGGATATCGATTCGATTTCCGATGAAAACCGACGTTTGGCCGGACAACTGCTGGCGGCCGCCGACTTGTGGATTTTCGTCACCACGGCCAACCGCTATGCGGATGCAGTGCCGTGGGCGTTGCTCCTCGACGCCGCACAGCGGGACATTGAAGTCGCCGTCGTCCTGGACCGGGTGCCGGAGGACGTGGAGGCGGAGGTGCGCACCGATTTGGCCGGACTGCTGCAGCGGCAGGGGCTCGCTGCCGCCAAACTGTTCGTCGTCCTTGAGTCCACGCTGGACGGACAAGGCATGCTGCCGGCTGGTGCCGTGGACCCGATCCGCGCCTGGCTAGAGCAGCTTGCCGCTGACGCGTCCAGCCGTGCCGATATTGCCCGCCGCACGCTGGGTGGCGCCGTTCGCTCGTTGGCCCACACCGTCCAAACTGGCGCCGTCGCCGCAGACGATCAGCACGCCGCCGGCCAGCGACTGCGCAAGATCGTCGATCGAGCCTATGAAGCAGCCACCATTCAAGCGCTCGAGGCGACCCAGGACGGAACGCTTCTGCGCGGCGAGGTATTGGCCCGGTGGCAGGACTTTGTCGGTACCGGAGAATTCTTCCGCGGCATCGAGAACGGCATCGGCCGGCTCCGGGACCGGATCGGTGCGTTCTTTTCCGGCAAACCAGCGCCCTCGGTGGTGGTCGAGGAAGCCATCGAGTCCGGGTTGCAGGCCGTCATTGTGGAGGCGGCGGCTAAAGCGGCGGAGCACACCGAGACCGGATGGCGGGTGGATCCGGCAGGGGAGGGATTGCTCGGCAGTGACGACCTGTCCACACCCAGCGCCGGGTTCTCGGATGAGGTGGCAAGGGAGATCCGGGCCTGGCAGGCGGATCTGTTGGAACTAATCCGCAGCGAGGGCGAGGACAAGCGGTTCACTGCCCGCATGCTCTCCTTTGGAGTCAACGGGCTCGGGGTGGCCCTGATGGTGGTGATTTTCGCGGCCACCGGCGGCCTGACAGGTTTGGAGATCGGCGTTGCAGGCGGAACGGCCGTGGTGGGCCAGAAGCTGCTCGAAGCGGTCTTCGGCGAGGACGCCGTACGCCGGCTGGCCCGCAAGGCCCGTTCCCAACTCGAGGAGCGCACGTGCCGGATGATGCAGGCCGAAGCGGAGCGCTTTCTGTCCAGAGTCCCGCAACAGGGGAAGCACGCTGAGGCCCTGCGCTCACTGGCAGAACGACTTCACGCGGTCGGGGCGAAAACGGACTCGGGGGCACCGGAATGAGCCGGCACCGGGGAAAGCCCGAGGCGTCCGTATTGGAGGGGCGGCTGGAGGCCCTCAACGCCGCTGCTGAACTGGCCGATGGCGTACTGCCCAAGGCCGACTTTGCGTCCATCAACGACGTGTTGGAACGTGCCAGCGCGCGTCGCTCCTTGTCTGCTGAACATACCGTGGTCGGGTTCTTCGGAGCCACGGGCAGCGGCAAGTCCTCGCTGTTCAATGCGGTGTCCGGCACCGATCACGCCACGGTGGCTGCACGTCGGCCGACCACCTCCGAAACTCTGGCCGGCATCTGGGGAACAGCCGGCAGCGAACCGCTGTTGGATTGGCTGCAGGTAGCCCACCGGCATTTCATCGCTGATGAGTCGCTGGCCGGACATGGCGGCCTGATCCTGCTGGACCTGCCCGACTTCGATTCCACCGCCGTCGAGCACCGCGAGATTGTGCAACGGCTCGCAGGGCAAGTGGACGTCTTGGTCTGGGTCCTGGATCCGCAGAAGTACGCCGATGCGGCAGTGCACCACGGATTCCTGCGGCCGCTGGCATCCCACGGGGCGGTGACGCTGGTCGTGCTGAACCAGGTGGACCGGCTGGCGGAGAACCAGCTGCAACCGGTCCTGGCCTCGCTCAAGGACATCCTGGTCCAGGACGGCCTGGGCCGGACAGCCATCTATCCTGTCTCCGCCCGGACGGGCGCCGGCGTCGACGAGCTCAAGGCGGCTATTACCGCGTTCGCCGACCAGCGGCAGGCCGCAACAAACCGACTCATCGCCGATGTCCGCAACGCCGCCGACGCGCTAAACCGGGACCTTGGCGCGGAACCGGCAGGCGTCAGCAAGCCAGCCCGTACGCAACTGGCCGAACAGCTCGCGCAGGCCGCCGGCGTCGATGCGATTTGCGACGCCGTTGCAACGTCCTACCGCCGCCAGTCACATGCGCGGACGGGATGGCCGCTGGTCCGTTGGCTCGGGAAGCTGCGCCGGGACCCGCTCAAACGGCTTAATCTGGACCGGAAAGACGTCAGCCCGATGCTGAATCGCTCGTCGATGCCGGCGCCGGGCCCGGCGCAACAGGCTCAGTCCGACAAGGCGGTCCGGCAATTCGCCGACCGTGCCGGTGAAGGGGCCAGCGCTCCGTGGCGCGCGGCCATCCGCCGGGCGGCACGGTCCGCAGAGGACACGCTCCCTGACGACTTGGACCAAGCCCTCGCGGGCACCGACCTGCGGTCTGACCGGGCGTCCTGGTGGTGGCCCGTCTTCGGGGCGATCCAGTGGTGCGCCGTGGCGGCCGCCCTGGCCGGGGCGTTCTGGCTTCTGGGCATCGCGGCGCTGGGATACTTCCAATTCCCGGTGCCTGAAACACCCAGGGTCGAGGGCTTCCCCGTGCCCACCTTGTTGCTGGCCGCCGGGCTCCTCCTCGGGGTGCTGTTGGCGCTGGCATCGGGCCTGATATCGCGCCTCGTCGCCAGATCCAGGGCAGCAAAGGCACGACGGCGGCTGCGTGCCTCCGTGGCGCAGGTGGCGGAAGAGCGGATTGTCCAGCCGGTGGAGAATGCGGTCGCCCTGTACCGGGAGTTCCGGCGGGCGGTTGCCAAGGCGGCCGGAGAATGACGCCGTCGGGAAGCCTGCGCGACCGTGCGGAGTACGGCTGCGGGCGCGATGACAAGGGAGAATGCACAGATTGACCGATGAACTGATGATCAACGACTTGGATGAGGGATCGCTGCTGGACAGGATCTTTCCGCGGCTTGGCCCGGCCGACGTCCCGGTCGGTCCCGGCGACGATGCTGCCGTGATCGACGCACCGGACGCACGGACCGTCATTTCGATCGACACGCTGGTCCAGGATCAGGATTTCCGGCTCGAGTGGCCGTCGGGATACCGGAGCACCGGATTCGACGTCGGTTGGAAGTCCGTGGCACAGAACCTCTCGGACATCAACGCGATGGGGGCAGTGCCCACGTCCTTGGTCATCAGCCTCACTCTGCCCGGGTCGACGCCGGTGGCTTGGGTTGAGGACCTGGCCGACGGCGTGGCCGAGGCGATCCGGAAACTGGGCGCGGACCGGTGCTCCGTCGTCGGCGGCGATCTGGGCCGGGGCGATGCGCTGGTTGTCACAGCGGCGGTCACCGGCGATCTGGAAGGCCGCCGCCCGGTGCTGCGCAGCGGTGCGCGCCCCGGCGACGTGGTGGCCGTGGCCGGGACGCTGGGGAAGGCGGCGGCCGGATTGTGCCTGCTCGACAGCCCGCACTTTAGCGGCGAAGTCCGGGCTTCGCTGCAGGCACTGGCCGGCCTCCAGTCCCGGCCTGAGCCTCCGCTGCAGGCAGGCCCGGCCGCCGCAAAGGCAGGCGCCACCGCCATGATGGACGTTTCGGACGGCCTGCTCCGCGACGCTGCCCGGCTGGCCCGCGCCAGCTCCGCTTCCGTGGATTTGTTCGCGGCAGCGCTGCAGGACTTTGTTGAACCGCTACGCGTGGCAGCGGACCTGGTGGGAGCCGACCCGATGGAATGGGTGCTCGGCGGCGGCGAGGACCACGGACTGCTGTGCACGTTCCCGGCAGCGGCTGCCCTACCGGACGGTTTCGTCGCCGTCGGAGCGGTTCGTGGAAACGGATCGGCTCCCGCGACGCTGGACGGTGCGGCCGTTCACGCCAGGGGTTGGGACCACTTCGGTGGCTGAACAGTTGCTAGTCGTTGGTCTTGCGCAGGGCCTCGGTGAGTTGTGCGGCTGCGTTGCAGACCACCTCGGCATGCAGCCGTCCCGGTTGCCGGGTGAGCCGCTCAATCGGGCCTGAAATGGAAACGGCGGCGATGACCCGTCCCGAGGGACCGCGGACCGGCGCCGAGACCGACGCCACTCCCGGCTCGCGTTCGCCAAGGCTTTGGCCCCAGCCGCGGCGGCGCACTCCGGCGAGGACTGTCGGGGTGAATCGGGCGCCATGCAGACCTTCGAGCAGCCGTTCGTGGTCTTCCCAGGCCAGCAGGACCTGGGCGGCAGAGCCGGCTTTCATGGAGAGCTGCGTCCCCACCGGAATGGTGTCCCGCAAACCAATGGGCCGCTCGGCCGAGGCGACGCAGACCCGTGAGTCGCCTTGCCGGCGGAAGACCTGTGCGCTTTCGCCGGTGGCATCGCGTAGGTTCATCAGGACCGGGCCCGCCGCCGCAATCAGGCGGTCTTCCCCGGCCGCGGCGGCAAGTTCCACCAGTCGGCTGCCCAACACGAACCGGCCCTGCATGTCCCGGCTGACCAGCCGATGGTGCACCAAGGCCAGGGCAAGCCGGTGCGCGGTGGGCCGGGCCAGGCCGGTCGCGGCTACTAATTGGGCCAGCGAGGTAGGGCCGGCCTCGAGCGTATCGAGCACCATGGCCGCTTTGTCGATGACACCAACACCACTAGGATTGTCCATAGAATGATATTGTCATCTCACTATTTGAGATGCAAGTCGATTCGCTGGCGGGATTCGAGCCGGTGCTGGAAGAGTTGAATCACACACTTGAAGCAGGTCTCCCGTTGGGAGGCACACCTGCGTTGGTAATGATGGAGGGATCTGGCCATGGCCGGTAACACTGCGGGCATGACGCTCGCTGAAAAGGTCTGGGAGGCGCACGTGGTGCGCCGCGGTGACGGAGAAGGCGCAGCCCGCCAGCCGGACCTCCTTTTCATCGACCTTCACTTGGTGCACGAAGTCACGTCCCCGCAGGCCTTCGAGGGGCTGCGGTTGGCGGGGCGGAAGCTGCGTCGTCCGGATCTGACCATCGCCACCGAGGACCACAACACTCCCACACTGGACATCGACAAGCCCATTGCCGACCTGACCAGCCGGACCCAAATCGAGACACTGCGCGCCAACTGCCGGGAATTCGGCGTCCGTCTGCACTCGCTCGGGGATGCCGAGCAGGGGATTGTGCACGTGGTAGGTCCCCAGCTTGGACTCACCCAGCCGGGCATGACGGTGGTATGCGGTGACTCCCATACCTCCACGCACGGCGCGTTCGGCGCGCTGGCCTTCGGCATCGGAACGTCCGAGGTCGAGCACGTCATGGCAACCCAGACGCTTTCACTGAAGCCGTTCAAGACGATGGCCGTCAACGTCGAGGGCACGCTGCGTCCTGGGGTCACCGCCAAGGACATTATCCTGGCCGTCATCGCCAAGATCGGCACCGGCGGCGGGCAGGGCTACGTGCTGGAATACCGCGGGTCCGCCATTCGTGCGCTGAGCATGGAAGCGCGGATGACCATCTGCAACATGTCCATCGAAGCGGGCGCCCGGGCCGGCATGGTGGCCCCGGACCAGACCACCTTCGACTACCTCAAGGGCCGTCCGCACGCGCCGGAAGGTGCCGACTGGGACGCCGCCGTCGACTACTGGCAGACGCTGCGCACCGACGACGACGCCGAATTTGACGCCGAAGTCTTCCTGGACGCAAACACCCTCGAGCCTTTCGTGACCTGGGGCACCAACCCCGGGCAAGGCGTTTCCCTGTCCGAGGCGGTGCCGTCCCCAGACGACTTCGCCGACGAGAACGCCAAGGCTGCGGCGGAACGTGCCCTGGCCTACATGGGGCTCGAAGCCGGCACTCCCATGAAGGACATCCCGGTGGACACCGTCTTCCTGGGCTCCTGCACTAACAGCCGGATCGAGGACCTGCGCATTGCCGCAGACATTATCCGCGGCCGGCAGAAGGCGCCGAACGTGCGCATGATGGTGGTTCCCGGCTCAGCGCGCGTCCGGCTCGAAGCCGAAGCCGAAGGGCTGGACCAGGTCTTCAAAGAGTTCGGTGCGGAGTGGCGGTTCGCCGGTTGCTCCATGTGCCTGGGCATGAACCCCGACCAGCTGGCTCCGGGGGAGCGCTGCGCTTCCACCTCCAACCGCAACTTCGAAGGGCGGCAGGGCAAGGGCGGCCGGACGCACCTGGTGTCGCCGGTCGTGGCTGCCGCCACTGCGGTGCGCGGCACCCTGAGCTCGCCCTCGGATCTGGATCCAGTCACTAACGACGCCGCCACGCGGTCTGCTGCCTAAGGAGCCTGAAGCACCATGGAGAAGTTCACCACCCATACCGGCATCGGCGTTCCCCTGCGGCAGTCCAACGTGGACACCGACCAGATCATCCCTGCGGTGTACCTCAAGCGCATCACCCGCACCGGCTTCGAAGATGCCCTGTTCGCCGGCTGGCGCAAGCATGAGGATTTCATCCTGAACCAGGAGCCGTTCAGCCGCGGATCCGTCCTGGTCGCCGGTCCTGACTTCGGCACCGGCTCCTCGCGCGAACACGCTGTCTGGGCTCTGAAGGACTACGGGTTCCGCGTCGTGCTCTCGTCCCGGTTCGCCGATATCTTCCGCGGAAACTCCGGCAAGCAGGGCCTGCTGGCCGCCGAAGTGGCCCAGGATGACATCGAGCTGATCTGGAAGGAACTCGAGAACCATCCGGGCACCGAAATCACGGTTGACTTGGAAGCCAAGACGGTCATCTGTGGAACCATCACCGCTCCGTTCGAGATTGACGACTACACCCGCTGGCGGTTGCTCGAAGGGCTGGACGATATCGGCCTGACGCTTCACCATGAGGCAGAAATCACCTCCTACGAAGCCACCCGGCCATCGTGGAAGCCGACAACGCTGCCCGCGAAGGTCTGACCGCAGGCATTCCTGCACCGGATCGGCGCCTTTGAGGGACTTTTCACGGTTCCCTCGAAGGCGCCGATTTGCCTGTAGGGCCCTCATTATGCAAGTCAACGGCCAGCGCGTCGAAGGACACAGGACGCGCGGTCTGTTTATTTCGGGATGGTCACAGATTGCCAATATGCTTAGCTGAGCCCTAGGCCCAGTTCGGCGTTAAACTAGCTTGAGGAAACAGGTATTCATGGCAAGTGTTCTGACCATTCGTGGTGGCGTACCCCTGACGGGAAAGGTGCCCGTCCGTGGTGCCAAGAACCTGGTTCCCAAAGCGATGGTCGCGTCCTTGCTCGGCAGCGATGCCTCGGTCCTCCGGAATGTGCCCGAGATCAGGGACGTGGAGATCGTCACCAGCCTGCTGCGCCTGCACGGCGTCGAGGTCACCAAAGACCCGGTGACCGGTGACCTCACGCTTGATCCCACGAACGTCAAGACCGCCCAGATGAAGGACATCGACGCGCACGCCGGTGATTCCCGCATTCCGATCTTGTTCTGTGGCCCCCTGATCCACGCCATCGGCGAAGCTTTTATCCCCGATCTGGGCGGCTGCCGCATCGGCGACCGTCCCATCGACTACCACCTCGACGTGCTGCGTCAGTTCGGTGCCATCGTGGACAAACGGCCCGGTGGCATTTCCATCTCTGCACCCCGGGGATTGACGGGCGCGAAGCTGACGCTGCCCTATCCCAGCGTTGGGGCCACCGAACAGGTGCTCTTGACCGCAACCCGGGCCGAGGGCATCACGGAGCTGAGCGGGGCCGCCATCGAGCCGGAGATCATGGACCTGATCGCTGTGCTGCAGAAGATGGGCGCCATCATCTCCGTTCAGACGGACCGCGTCATCCGCATCGAGGGCGTGCCGGAACTGATTGGTTTCAACCACCGTGCGTTGCCCGACCGCAACGAGGCGGCTTCCTGGGCGTCGGCGGCGCTGGTTACGCAAGGCGACATCTACGTCGAGGGCGCCAACCAAGGCGACCTCACTGCGTTCCTGAACACCTACCGCAAGATCGGTGGGGCCTTTGATATCGACGACGACGGCATCCGGTTCTACCACCCGGGTGGGAGCCTGTCGCCGCTGGTACTCGAGACCGATGTGCATCCCGGCTTTATGACGGACTGGCAGCAGCCGCTGGTGGTGGCCCTGACCCAGGCGGACGGCGTCTCGATTGTGCACGAGACGGTGTACGAGAACCGGTTCGGCTTTACCGAAGCCCTGATCCGGATGGGAGCCAACATCCAGGTGCACCGCGAATGCCTCGGCAGCATTCCGTGCCGTTTCGGGCAACGGAACTTCCTGCATTCTGCCGTGATCTCGGGACCCACACAGCTCTCGGGGGCGGAGATCGACATTCCGGACCTGCGCGGCGGGTTCAGCCACTTGATTGCCGCACTGGCTGCGGCTGGAACGTCCCGGGTCACCGGCATCGAGCTGATCAATCGTGGCTACGAGCACTTCCAGTCAAAACTGGAAGGCCTCGGCGCGGACTTCGACGTCGACTAGCAGCCATGCCAGCACATTCCAAAGAGCGCGTGGTCATCGGTATCCTGGCCGGCGCTGTCCGGCCTGTCCTAAATCTGGTCTTGCGGCGCAACTGGGCAGGCACCGAGAATTTCCCCAAAGACCAGGGCGTCATTGTCTGTCCAAACCACAACACGGAGATTGATCCGCTGGTTGTCGGCCACTATGTCTACAACCAAGGGCTTCTCCCGCATTTTCTGGCCAAGGCCTCGCTGTTCAAGATCCCGGTGGTGGGGCAACTGCTGACCGCGGCCCGCCAGATTCCCGTCGAACGGAGCAGCTCCGGGGCCAACCGCTCCTTGGAAGTCTCCCGCGACGTACTGGATGAAGGCGGCGCCGTCATCATTTATCCGGAAGGCACGCTGACGCGTGATCCGGGTTTGTGGCCGATGCGCGGGCACACGGGGGCCGCCCGGCTCGCGCTGCAGACCGGCGCCCCTGTTATTCCGGTGGCACATTGGGGAGCCAATGACTTGCTGCCCCGCTATGCGAAGAAACCGAGCCTTTTCCCGCGCAAGACAGCCCACGTGGTGGCCGGCGCCCCGGTCGACCTGTCGGAATTCAGCGGCATGCCGATCACCAAGACGGTGCTGGAAGCCGCAACGAATAGGATTATGGACAGCATCACTGCCCTGCTTGCCGAGGTGCGCGGCGAACAGCCCCCTGCTGTCCGCTGGGATCCTTCTGCGCACGGGCAAAAATCGACCGGCCGGGACTTCGGTGCCGGCCCAGCGGTGCACACGGAAAAATTACCGCCAGAGGAGAAGTTGTGACCGGACGCCCCGATCTGCCCGCAACCATCGCGGTTCTCGGAGCAGGAAGCTGGGGCACTACCTTCGCCAAGGTAGTTGCTGACGCCCACCCCGAGGTCCAGGTTCGGCTGTGGGCGCGGCGTCCCGAGGTGGCGGAGGAGATCAACACCCAACACCGGAACGCAAAGTACCTGAAGGACATCGTCCTGCCAGACAACGTCGTTGCGTCCGCGGAGGTGGCAGATGTCCTTATCGATGCACCGCTGGTAGTGCTGGCCGTGCCGGCGCAGACCCTTCGGCCGCAGTTGGCTGCCTGGAAACCATTGCTGGATCCGGAGGCGGTAGTCGTTTCGCTCATGAAGGGGCTGGAACGTGGCAGCGATGCCCGCATGAGCGAAGTGATCAAGGAAGAGCTGGGGCTGTCCGACGACCGGGTAGCAGTCATCTCCGGTCCCAATCTGGCGATGGAAATCGCGCGCAAGGAACCCACTGCGTCTGTGGTGGCCTGCACGGATGAAGATGTGGCGCAGTGGATCGCCAGACTCTGCACCGCACCTTATTTCCGCCCGTATACGAATCCCGACGTCACCGGCGTCGAGATCGGCGGAATCGTTAAAAACGTCATTGCCTTGTGCGTCGGGATATGCGACGGCAAGGGCATGGGTGACAACACTAAAGCCACGGTCATCACGCGCGGACTGGCGGAGACCACCCGGCTCACCCTCGCCTTGGGCGGAGACGTGCAGACCATGGCCGGGCTGGCCGGACTCGGCGACCTCGTTGCCACCTGCTCGTCGCCGCTGTCTCGAAACCATACTGCCGGCCGGTTGTTGGGCGGTGGCCTGACGCTCGATGAAGTGTCTGTACAGATGACCCAAACCGCCGAAGGCATCAAGTCAGGCCGTGCGGTGCTGGACCTGGCCACTAAGCTCGGTGTGGACATGCCGATTACCGAGGCTGTCGTGGCCGTCCTCGAGGGACAGATTGCCGTTGAGGAACTGGCCCCACGTCTCTTGACCCGTGAACTCAAGTCCGAAGGTGAGCTGCAGTGAACGACGAATCCACCCCGGCCGCGCCGGTGCCAACAGCCGGCCGCAAGCCCCGCGTCGCGGTGCTGTTCGGCGGGCGCTCCAGCGAACATTCGGTCAGCTGCGTCACCGCTGCTGGTGTCCTGGGAGCCATCGACAAGGACAAGTACGACGTCGTTCCCATCGGGATTGCGCGCAACGGCCAGTGGGTGCAGGTCGCCGAGGATCCGGCCCAATGGTCGCTGGCCTCGGGAGCGATGCCGGAGATCACCGCGTCTGCAGAACCGGTCATGTTGGCCAGCCGCGACACCGCTCCGGAGCTGGTGGTGGCGCCGGCCGCGCAGGTTCCGCAAAGCCTGGGCAACGTGGACGTGGTGCTGCCGCTGCTGCACGGACCGTTCGGTGAAGACGGCACTCTGCAAGGGCTGCTGGAGATGGCAGACGTGCGCTATGTCGGAGCCGGCGTGCTGGCCTCGGCGGTGGGCATGGACAAACACTTCATGAAGGTGGTCTTCGAATCGGCGGGACTCTCCGTGGGCCCCTACGTGGTCATCACCGACCGCCAATGGCAGCAGGACGCCGAGGCTTCACTCGAGCGGGCGGCCTCGCTCCAGTTCCCGGTCTTCGTGAAGCCCGCCCGCGCCGGGTCCTCGATGGGCATTACCCGTGTGACCGAACCATCCGGGCTGCGGTCCGCTATTGAAGCGGCCCGCGAACACGACCCCAAAGTGGTGGTGGAGGCCGGCATCAGCGGCCGGGAAATCGAAGTCGCTGTGCTTCAGGGCCGCGGCACCGAACCGACCCGCGCCAGCCTGCCCGGCGAGATCGCGGTTCAGCCCGGGGAGCACCAGTTCTACGACTTTGAAGCAAAGTACATCGATGGTGCGGCTGCCGCGCTGAGCTGTCCGGCAGATCTCCCGGCGGACGCCACCGAAAAGGTTCGGGAGCTTGCAGCCCTGGCGTTTGACGCTCTCGGGGGAGAGGGCCTCTCGCGCGTGGACTTCTTCTACACGCCCGACGGCGAACTGATCATCAACGAAATCAACACCATGCCCGGCTTCACGCCCATCAGCATGTACCCGCAGATGTGGGCCAAGTCCGGACTGCCGTACACCGAACTGATCGACGAATTGCTGTACCTGGCACTCAACCGCAAGACCGGCCTGCGCTAACCCCTGTCGGCCGGCCGGTCTCTACTCGGCGCTGGCGCGCCTCCATCGACCACCGGCAGAAGCAGCCTCGGTGGTCGACCAAAGGCGCTTGCGCCTGCGTGGAGACCCGATGGAGACCCGTGGAGACCCCTCAGACCCCTACAACGTATCCGAGATGCTCACACACTTGCGTTCCTGCGGAATCTCCGAGGCCGCCGCGGACAGATCCATCAGTACGGAACTCTCCGCCACGTCGTCGGGCTTGAAAATAAGTTCCGTGGCCGGCGTGCGCCCGTACGTCGTCGCCGTCCAGTAGCCGTTCTCGCCCTCGCGCAGCACCCAATCCACGTCATTGACGGAAACGCACTGATCCGTCGTCGGACCCGGCACCGGCACTCCGCAGCGCAGGATCACCTGGGACGGGTCCCCCCAGGCGGCCGTGGCCTGGCTGCTTGTCTCGCGGCGCGGGAAATCGGCCACGTACTGGGGCAGGATCACCATCATCGGAGCGCAGCCGGGATTGGCAGCGTCCGGTGCAGCGTCCACCGTGACCACCGGCGAGCACGCCGTGAGGCTTCCCAGCAATCCAAGCGACAACAGGACGGCACGGCGGCGATTGGGGGAAACGCGGGTCATACTGCTAGCGTATCCCGGTCCTTGCAGACCCCCTGGGCGGCCGTGACCCCGGCCACGCCCAGTGGGCATCCTGCAAGGGCAAGTGTGCCGCGGGCTTTATCCTTTTACTTAGCCCCTCCCTAGGAAGAGACCTCATTGACTGCTGAACATGACAACGAGTACCGCCCACGGCGGCAGCGCCGCCAGCGCAAGAAAGACCCCATTCGAACGGTCTTCTTCGCGCTGCTGGGCATTGTTGTTGTGGCCGCGATTGTGGGAGGTGGCTACATTTTCAACCTTGCCAACTCTTTCAACAGCAAATCGCAGACGATTGAGTCGGCCTTTCCGAACAACCGTGCGACGAAGGACCCCAACGACAAGTCGGTCAACATTTTGCTCATGGGTTCGGACAGCCGCGATGCCTCAGGCAAGAACCTCACCGAGACCTCGGATGGCAGCCGGTCGGACACCATGATGCTGATGCACATCCCGGAAAACCGGGAGAACGTCTACGTCATGTCGATCATGCGTGACACCTGGGTGGACATCCCGGGTCAGGGCGAGCACAAGATCAACGCCGCCATGGCGTTCGGGGGTGTGCCGCTTGTGGTGGAAACCATTGAAGGCATGTTCGAGACCCGCGTCGATCACGTGGCGATCATCGACTTCGCAGGGTTCAAGGAACTCACGGATGCCCTGGGCGGGGTAGAAATCAATAATCCGGAGGCCTTCTCGGCGAACGGTTCAACAGGCGAGTTTTTCCCGGCCGGAACCCAGACGCTGAGCGGGGAATCGGCCCTGTCCTTCGTGCGGGAGCGCAAGGCCTTCAGCGACGGGGACTATTCGAGGGTCCGCAACCAGCAGCTGTTCGTGAAGGCTTTGATGTCCAAGTTCCTGACGGCGGAAACGCTGACGAACCCGGTGCGCATTAACGAGGTCGTCTCGGAATTCTCGCCGTTCCTTAGTGTGGACAATGAACTGGATGCGATGAAGGCCGGCTCCCTGGGCGTGTCGCTCCGGGACGTGCGTTCAAACGACGTGCAGATGTTCACCCTTCCCACGCTCGGCACCGGCACGTCCGCGGACGGCCAGTCGATCGTGGTGCCGGATGAGGCCGCCATCGCCGAGATCGCAGACGCCCTGCAGAACGACGGCCTCGGCGACTACCTCAGCACCGCGGATCTTCAGTAGTTCCACAACGCCGCCGCGGCTTGCCGATGAGCCGGGCAGGCTGCGGTAGGCTCAGTTAACGCCGGAGAACTGAGGACGATCGTTGGCGGGCATCGCCGGCGCATGCAGATGGGATCATGTTGCAGACGAAGATTGCTGCCAATGCCGAAGCGCTGCGCCGCTGGCTGTCCAAAGCCGAAGTGGTCCTCGGGAACCACAGCGACCGCCTCAACGCGATCAACATCTTCCCGGTGGCCGACGGGGACACCGGGACCAACCTCTACCTGACCATCCGGGCGGCGGCTCAGTCCGCTTCGGCAAATCCCACGACCGACGTCGGTGAGCTCCTGGCCGGCGCCGGCCAGGCCGCCATGGAGGAAGCGCGCGGAAACTCGGGCACCTTGCTGTCCGTTTTCCTGGCCGCGATGGCAGAACCGTTGCGCGGGACCACCCGGTTAACCGGTCCGCTGCTGGCCGCGGCCCTGCAGCGTGCCGAGATCCGCTGCTGGTCTGCGTTGAGCGAGCCGGTCGAGGGAACGATGCTCTCCGTCATCGCTGCGGTTTCCCGGGCTGCTTCGGCCGCGCACGGCGCCCAGCATGGCGATGACAGCAACCATGGCCTGGCGGCGACGCTGGAAGCCGTCGTGGAGGAGGCCCTAGCGGCAGTTGTCAGGACCGAGGCCCAGCTCGGTGCCCTCGAATCGGCCCACATTGTCGACGCCGGGGCGGTGGGCTTCCTGCTCATCATGGACACCTTGCGTGCCAGCGCCCTGGGCGAGGAATTGCAGCCTGAACTGCTGGACGGCCTGCACGGATTCAATGTGCAGGATCCGCATCTGCATCTGGACCACATCGATGAAGGCGTCGAGGTGATGTGCACCATCAACCTCAGTCCCTTGGATGCCGCAACGCTGCGCTTGAAGCTCGACGAGTTGGGCGATTCGGTCATCATGAGTGCGGTGACCGAGGTCGAAGGCGGATACCGCTGGCGCGTCCACGCGCACGTGCCGGACGGCGATGCAGCCCTGAAACTCATCCGCGAACTGGGCGAGCCCATGAATGTCACCATGACGGAGCTGGCCGGCCCGCCGGAGCACACCCATGGCGGTTGAACTGCCCGATGAGCTGAGTGTTCCGCTGGAGCGGCGGCTGGGCAAGCGTTCGGCCACCGCGCTCGAGAAGCACCTGGGCCTCACCAAGACCGGGGAATTGCTCAATTACTTTCCACGCCGGTACCTGAAGCGCGGCGAACTGACCATGATCGCCGAGCTGCCCTTTGATGAGGACGCCAGCCTGGTGGCCCGGGTCCTGAAGTGCACGTCGCGCCGGATGCGTGCCCGCCGCGGCTCGCTGACCGAAGTTGTTGTGACCGATAATTCCTCGGACATCAGCCTCACCTTCTTTAACGGCTATCAGGCCGAACGCGAGCTGAAACCCGGGACCCTTGCCATGTTCTCCGGCAAGGTGACCTCCTACCGGGGCGGCCTCACGCTGACCAACCCGGACTATCAACTGCTCGAGGACGCTTTCGACTTCGACGCGGAGGAAGCCCTGCGTCCGGTGCCGATGTACCCGGCCACGGCAAAACTTGGCAGCTGGCGGATCAAGGCCGCAGTGGATGCGTTGTTGGACGTCGTGGACTTCAGCCGCGTGGGAGACCCCATCCCGGCGGACATCGCCATCCGCGATCGTCTGCTCTCCCTGGCCGAGGCCTATGAGCAGATCCACCGGCCCACGACGATGGAGGCCGCCAGCGCAGCCCGGGACCGCTTCCGGTACCAGGAAGCGCTGGTCCTGCAGGCGGCGCTGGGGCGGAAGCGGGCCATTGCGGCGGCAGAACAGGCCACCGCGCGCCCGGGACGGACCGGCGGAATTGCGGACAAGTTCGACGCCCGGTTGCCCTTCGAACTGACCAAGGGCCAGCGCGACATCGGTCAGACCGTCGCCGCCGAATTGGCCGGCCACGCACCGATGAACCGGTTGCTGCAGGGAGAGGTCGGTTCCGGAAAGACCCTGGTCGCCCTCCGGGCGATGCTTCAAGTGGTCGATTCCGGTGGCCAGGCGGCGCTGCTCGCGCCAACCGAAGTCCTGGCCAGCCAGCACTACGAGTCGATCAGCCGCACGCTCGGGCCGCTGGCACAGGGCGGCATGCTCGGCGGCGACGCCGACGGCACCAAGGTGGTGCTGCTGACCGGATCGATGACCGGGACCGCCAAGCGCAGGGCACTGCTGGACGTAGCGACAGGAGAAGCGGGCATCGTCGTCGGCACCCATGCGCTGCTGTCCGACACCGTGCAGTTCCTGGATTTGGGACTGGTGGTGGTGGACGAGCAGCACCGGTTTGGCGTGGAGCAGCGCGACAAACTGCGCAGCCGGGCCGACACGCCGCCGCACCTGCTGGTCATGACTGCCACGCCCATTCCGCGGACCGTGGCAATGACCGTCTTCGGGGACCTGGAGACATCGGTGTTGACCGAGCTGCCGGCCGGGCGGGCGCCGATCAGCACTCACCTGGTGGCGCTGCAGGAGCATCCTGCCTGGGAGGACCGGATCTGGCAGCGCGCCCGCGAAGAGGTCGACGCCGGCCGGCAGGTCTACGTTGTCTGCCCCAAGATCGGCGACGACGAACTCGAGGACGCCGATCCGCCGGACGATCTGGAGCAGGAACAACAACGGCCGATGGCTTCGGTGGCCGGCATTCTCGAGCACATCAGCAACCTGCCGGTCCTGTCCGGCGTGCGGATCGGCATGCTGCATGGGCGGATGGAGTCCGAGCAGAAGGCCGCCGCGATGGCGGAGTTCAATGACGGCACGCTGGACATCCTGGTATCGACCACAGTGATCGAAGTCGGCGTCGACGTGCACAATGCCACCATGATGGTGATCCTGGACGCTGACCGGTTCGGGATTTCGCAACTCCACCAGCTTCGGGGCCGGGTGGGCCGCGGCGGTCTACCCGGTACCTGTCTGTTGGTGACGCAGCTGGAACCGGGCCACCCCAGCCGGGAGCGGCTGCAGGCCGTCGCCGCTACCACCGACGGGTTCGAACTGTCCCAGGCCGACCTGCAGCTGCGCCGTGAGGGGGACATCCTCGGTGCCTCGCAGTCGGGAGGCAAATCGACGCTGAAGCTGCTGCGGGTAATCAAGGACGAGGCGGTCATCGCCCGCGCCCGGGAAGACGCCACCGCCATCCTGCAGCGCGACTCCACGCTGTCCCAGTACCCGGAGCTGGCAGAGGCCATAGAGCTGTACCTGAACCCCGAACGCGAGGCCTTCCTTGAGCGCGGGTAGCCGGTGAGCCGGATCGTGGCCGGCGTGGCCGGCGGATTGACCCTGGCCAGCGTCCCGGGCGACAACACGAGGCCGACGACGGACCGGGTCAAGGAAGCGCTGTTCTCCCGGCTGGAGTCCTACGACGTCCTGGCCGGTGCGCGCGTGCTGGACCTCTTCGCCGGCTCCGGCGCACTCGGAGTGGAAACCGCCAGCCGTGGCGCCGCGACAGTCGATTTGGTCGAAGCGGCAGACAAGGCCGCGGCGGTGTGCCGGCGCAACGCCGACCTGGTCAACCAGAAGCTGGGCCGGAAGACGGCCACAGTGCACCGCATGAAAGCAGAACGTTTTCTCGACGACCTGCCGGCCGGACAACATTGGGACCTGGTGCTGATGGATCCGCCCTACCCAATGGGCGAGGACGCGCTGAGCGGGGTCCTTGGGGCTGTGTCCGCTTATCTGGCCGACGGCGCGGTCGTCGTCGTCGAGCGCTCGTCGCGTTCTCCCGAACCTGCGTGGCCGGAAGGGCTTGAGCGGTTTGCGGTCAAGAAGTACGGCGAGACCCAACTGTGGTTCGCCGAGCCCGTCATGGAGCAGTCAGCCCCAGGCGAATGACTCCAGCTCGGCACCGGTGAGAACGGCCGCGGGGTGCGGACCTGCGGCCAGCAGCGCGTCGGACCACTCGGCCGGCCAGCCACCGCGGCGCGCGGCGAGCACGATGTTGCCGGCCCTGGTGCTGGTGAACATGCCGGTCTCGGCGAGGGCAGCCACGGACCCGGCGGCCGATGCCAGTTCCCGAGTCTGCCGTTTAGCGAACGCCAGCGGGGGATCATCGCCCACGTTGACCAGCAGCACACCGTCCGGTTCCAGCACGTCCAGCAACTCCTCGTAAAAGCCGGAGGCCGCGAGGTGTTCCGGGGCGTCGTCGCCGGCAAAGACATCCAGCACGATGACGTCGAACGCTCCCTCAATATCGCCGAAAGCCAGTTCATGCCGCGCATCGCCAAAGTGGATGGTGAGATCGGTTCCGTCGGGCATCGGCAGGTGCTCGAGGACGAAGTCCAGCAGTTCCCGCTCCAATTCCACGGTCACCTGCTCCGAACCGGGGCGGGTGGCCTGCACGTACCGGGCCAGGGTGAGGGCGCCGGCTCCCAGATGGAGGAACCGCAGCGGGACACCCGGTGGGCCGGCGAGGTCGACGACGTTGGCAATCCTGCGCAGGTATTCATAGAACACGTCGTCGGGATGCCGCAGATTGACGTGTGATTGCTCCGCGCCGCCGATGCTGAGGACGTAGGACCCGGGAACGCGGTCGTCCTTCTCGATGCTGGCGTGGACGCCGCTGCCGCCGAGATAGCGTTCTGCCACGGCTCAGGCGCCTTTCTGCAGGGAGGCCAGGCGCTGTGCGGCGTCCTGCAGGACCTCGGTCTTTTTGCAGAAAGCGAAGCGCAGCAGCGAACGGGTCCGCCGAGCGCCGTCCGGGTGGCAGAACACCGGCACCGGGATGGCCGCCACACCGATCTGCTCCGGCATCCGCCGGGCCAGCTCCAGCGAGTCGGCAAAGCCCAGCGGGGCCGTGTCCACATTGACGAAGTAGGTACCCTGCGGGGTGAAGACGTCGAAGCCCGCTTGCCGCAGGCCGGCGCTGAGCAGGTCCCGCTTGGCCTTCAGCTCCGAGGCGACGCCGCTGTAGAAGGAGTCCGGCAGCCCGAGTCCCAGTGCCACGGCATCCTGGAACGGCGCGCCCGAGCTGTAGGTGAGGAACTGTTTAACCGTCCGCACCGCTGCCACCAGGTCCGCCGGGCCGGAGAGCCAGCCGACCTTCCAACCGGTGAAGGAGAACGTCTTGCCGGCCGACGAAATGGTGAGTGTCCGCTCGGCCGCGCCCGGCAGCGTCGCGATCGGGATGTGCGGGACATCGAAGGTGAGGTGTTCGTAAACCTCGTCGGTCACGATCAGGGCATCGTAGCGCTCCGCCAGTTCGACGATCCGGGCCAGCGTTTCACGGGAGAAGACGCTGCCCATGGGATTATGCGGGTTGTTGACCACCACCATGCGGGTACGTGCCGAGAAGGCTGCTTCCAGTGCGTCGAGGTCCGGCTGAAAGTCGGGAGCCAACAGCGGCGCCGTTGTGTGCCGGGCTCCGCTCAATCCAATGACCGCGCCGTAGGAGTCATAAAAGGGTTCGAAGGTCAAAACTTCGTCGCCCGGTCCGGTCAGTGCCAGCAGGGTGGCTGCCAGAGCCTCCGTAGCTCCGGTGGTGATAATGATTTCAGTTTCCGGGTCGGGGGTCAGTCCGTAGAACCGTTCCTGATGATGCGCGACGGCGGTGCGCAGCGTGAGCGTCCCTTTTCCCGGCGCGTACTGGTTGGCGCCGTTGCGGATGGCTTCCATCGCGGCAGCAGCGATTTCGGCGGGACCGTCTTCGTCGGGGAAGCCTTGTCCCAGATTGATGGCACCGGTCCGGGCGGCCAGGGTGGTCATCTCTTCGAAGATGGTGACGCCGAGCCCGCCGTCGTCGGCAAGCAGGTTCGACCCTGCCGCGGTCCGCTGCCATGGTGCTGCAACATCGTCTCGGCGGCCATGGACGAGTTGCCTCATTGCTGTGCTCATGAGTCCCAGTATTACCACTGAAGCGTGGTGCGCGGCCTGCCGGATCGGCTAGATTCGACTCTATGCGCCGTGCTGTCTGCCCAGGATCCTACGACCCGCTCCACAAAGGCCACGTGGAGATCATTGCCCGTGCCGCGAGCATGTACGACGAGGTTATCGTCGCCGTCTCGACCAACTACGCGAAGAAGTACCGTTTCAAGCTCGAGGAGAGGCTCACCATGGCCCGCGAAACGCTGTCCTACCTTCGCGGTGTGAGCGTTGAACCCATGGGCGACGGCCTGCTCGCCGAATACTGCCGCAGCCACGGCGCCGGTGTCATCGTCAAAGGTTTGCGCTCGTCGCAGGACTACCACTACGAACTGCCGATGGCACAGATGAACCGGCACCTAGCCGGCATCGAGACCGTGTTTCTCGCCGCAGACAACAGCTATACGCATGTGTCTTCAACGCTGATTAAAGAAGTTGCTTCGCTGGGCGGAGACATTTCAGAGTTTGTCCCCAAGGCGGTTCTCACCCGCTTCCAGACCGGGGGAGCAGCCCCGATATCCGCGTCCGGGGGATGACCCGCCGATTACGGCTGAGTGGTTGCGTGGGCTAATCTCGTACCCATGTCTCATGCTCCACAAGTACGCAAAGCCGTTGTCCCAGCCGCGGGCTTGGGAACCAGGTTCCTGCCCGCGACCAAAGCCATGCCCAAGGAAATGCTTCCGGTCGTCGACAAACCGGCCATCCAGTACGTCGTCGAGGAAGCGGCGCGTGCCGGCCTGACCGACGTCCTGATGATCACCGGGCGCAATAAGCGGTCGCTGGAGGACCACTTCGACCGCGTGCCGTTTGTCGAGGAGACGCTGGAGGCCAAGGGCGACGAGGCGAAGCTGGCCGCCGTCCGTGAATCCTCCGAACTGGCGGACATCCATTACGTTCGCCAGGGCGATCCCATGGGGCTGGGGCACGCGGTTCTTCGCGCCAAGCAGCACGTAGGCAACGAGCCCTTTGCTGTCCTGCTGGGCGATGACCTCATTGACGAGCGCGACGAGCTGCTCTCCGAGATGATCGCGGTGCAGCAGGCGACCGGCGGTTCCGTCATCGCCCTGATGGAAGTCGACCCGGAACAGATCAGCGCCTATGGCTGCGCGGACGTCAGCGCGGTTGACGGTGCCGAGCACGTGAAGGTCCACGGTTTGGTGGAGAAGCCGGCCACCGCCGATGCACCGTCGAACCTGGCTGTGATCGGCCGCTACGTCCTGCATCCAGCCGTCTTTGATGTCCTGGAGCAGACCGCGCCGGGGCGCGGCGGTGAAATCCAGCTGACCGACGCGCTGCAGACCCTGGCCAAGTCCGAGGAAGACGGCGGCGGCGTCTATGCCGTGGTCTTCCGGGGCCGTCGCTACGACACCGGCGACAAGCTCAGCTATTTCAAGGCAGTCATCTCGCTGGCTACCGAGCGCGAAGACCTGGGACCAGAACTGCGTTCCTGGATCGTTGACCTTGCAGACCAGATCCAGGCAGAGTCGCCCTTAACGGCGGCCGTTCAAGGCTGATCCCGGCGCGGGACGGCCCGGTTTGGGCCAGCGCCAGATCCAAGCTAAGATGATACGTCGGTCGTATGTTCTTTAGGAGTTTTCAGTACATTGGTCTTGAACCATGATCAAAGTTCGCGCTTGACCCTTGCGGTCAAGGACCTCGGGCGCAGCCCGGGCAGCATGCGGACTCTTGAAGAACATATAGCTGCGCCGAAGGATTTCGGGGCAGCACTCATTGGCGTTCAGGAAGGCTCCGACATGGAGCTGGACCTGAAGCTTGAGGCCGTGCACGAGGGAATCCTGGTGTCCGGCACTGTTTCCGTGGCTGTCACGGGGGAGTGCGGGCGGTGCCTGGATCCCATCGCGTACGACCTTGACGTTAATGTGCAAGAACTCTTCTACTACGAGGATGCTGAACTCCTCGAGGAAGAAGAACAGGACGAACAGCGGCGGGTAGAGCGCGATTTGATCGATCTCGAACCGGCGCTGCGGGACGCAGTGGTGACCGCCCTGCCGTTCCAGCCGGTGTGCCGGGAAGACTGCCAAGGCTTGTGCCCAGAATGCGGGATGCGCCTTGAAGAGGATCCGGGTCACCATCATGAGGTTGTGGATCCTCGCTGGGCAGCCCTAGCTGGGTTGGCCGGCACGGCCGCCGACGAGGCGCCGAAAAGTAAAGAGTCAGACGAGAGAGAAGAGAGTTAGCCGTGGCTGTTCCCAAGCGGAAGATGTCCCGCTCGAATACGCGCGCCCGCCGGTCCCAGTGGAAGGCCACTGCGCCCAACCTGGTCAAGACCGTCGAGAACGGCCGTGTCACCTACAGCCTGCCGCACCAGGCCAAGGTTGTCACTGACTCGGCAGGCACCGCGCTGTTCCTTGAGTACAAGGGCCGCAAGGTAGCCGACGCGTAACAACGTCCGGCATGCCTTCATCTGAAGAGCTTTTGGAGCGTCTCGGTGTCGATATCGACGCCGAGACGCTCCGTCTGGCTTTAACCCATCGTTCTTACGCCTACGAGCACGGCGGCCTGCCCACAAACGAGCGCTTGGAGTTCCTGGGCGACTCGATTCTGGGTTTCTCCGTAACCGACGCGCTGTACCGGGACAACCCTGACCTGCCCGAGGGCGAGCTGGCCAAGCGTCGGTCCGCAGTGGTGTCCACCCGCGCGCTGGCCGGAATTGCCCGCTCGCTGGACGTGGGTCAGCACGTTTTGCTCGGACAGGGCGAAAAGCTGACCAACGGCGCGGACAAGTCCTCCATCCTTGCCGACACCATGGAGGCGCTGTTCGGCGCCACCTACTTGTGCCACGGCATCGAGACCGCCCGCCAGCTGGTGATGCGCCTGATCGGGCCGCTGCTGGCGGACGCCGAAGCCCTTGGAGCCGGGACGGACTGGAAGACCAGCATTCAAGAACTGGCTGCAGCCCGGAAAATGGGCAACGTGACCTACCGCGTGGAGGGCTCAGGCCCGGACCACGCGAGGACGTTTGTGGCCACGCTCCTGATCGGTACCGCCGAACATGGCCAGGGGACTGGACACTCCAAGAAGGAAGCAGAACAGGAAGCCGCGGCCTCGACGTGGCGCGACCTGCGCGGTTCCTTTTCAGAACCCGTGACGGAGATCAGCGGATCAGATGCCTGAACTGCCTGAGGTGGAGGTGGTCCGCCGCGGGCTGGCCCAGTGGGTCCGCGGCCGGACCATCACCGGGGTCGAGGTCCTTGATGAGCGCTCCATCCGCCGGCATGCACTCGGCGCCGAAGACCTCCGCGGAAACTTGGTCGGTGCGCACGTCGCCGACGTCGTCCGGCGAGGCAAGTTCCTCTGGATGCCGCTGCAGGAATCGGCCACAGCGGGTCTGGGAAACGTATCCGACGGCGACGCCGGAGATGAGCCCAAGCTCGCCCTGATGGCGCATCTGGGCATGAGTGGACAGCTGCTGGTCGAGGACAGCGCCCAGCCGGACGAGAAGCACCTCAAAGTGCGGCTGACGCTTAGCCCGGCCCGTGACGCGGACGGCTCGCTCATGCCGGCCGAGCTGCGATTCGTCGATCAGCGGATCTTTGGTGGCATGTTCCTGGCAGACTTGGCCCCCACTCGTGACGGCCACGCCGGCGGCATCTCGCAGACCGGCCTGCCGCTGATCCCCGTCGAAGCCGCCCACATCGCCCGCGACCCGCTGGACCCGGCCTTCTCCTTTGACGCGTTCTACCAGCGCCTCCGTGCCCGCAAGACCGGCATTAAGCGCGCCATCCTGGACCAAGCCTTGGTCTCCGGCATCGGCAACATCTACGCGGACGAGGCACTCTGGGCCGCGAAGCTTCACTATGCCCGCCCCACGGAAACGCTGCGGCGCAAGGACGCGGAACGCCTCCTCGATGCCTGCCGCGATGTCATGACCCAGGCCTTGGCGGCCGGCGGCACCAGCTTTGACTCGCTCTACGTGAACGTCAACGGCGCGTCCGGCTACTTCGAGCGGCACCTGAACGCCTACGGCAGGGAAAACGAGCCCTGCTACCGCTGCATCGAGCTAGGCCTGTCCACGAAGATCCGCCGAGACACCTTCATGAACCGCTCGTCCTACACCTGCCCCGTCTGCCAACCACGCCCGCGCAACGGCCGCTGGTAAGCGACTTACGGAACTTCGAGCGTCGATGGTTGTCGACTTTCCGAACTCATCCTCCGCCGCTACCAGCCGCTGGCATTCTCAAAGTCTCACTTGCCGATCCCAGCCTCCGTCTTGGTATCAAGCAATTCTAGAATCCGTGCGCCGGTAGCTGTAGGGGTTTCGGAGCGACGGGACGACCCCCTACTACTTTTGTTGGACTGCTCCTTACCGTGATCGGCACTGAGTCGATTAATAACAGTGGCGGGCGTGGCCGTCACCACGCACTAGGATCGATGAGTTGGGGAAATGCATGCAGCCAGAACAGAATAGAGAAACGGCTAAATCTAGGAAATGGTTCCGCGGCGCGAGCGTTTCAACAGCTGTCATTGGTGTCATCGCATTGCTCATCGGGGTCAGCGTAAGTCCAAGCGCGGCAGCGTCACCAACCATACCGCGGTATATCAGCGCAGAATTGAGTGGTGAAGATGCCGCTGGCGTGAAAAAGTTCACGAAACTGCCCAGTCCGACGATCGTGGGTTCGTTGAGGGTCGGTCAGGTCATAAATGTAATGACAGGCGAAGTGGTCCCAGTACCATCAACGATCAAATATCAGTGGTATCGCGACGGCAAGCCCATATCCGAGGCCAACAGCGAGAAGTATAAGTTGCGGCCCGTGGATCTAGGGCACCTGGTCAAAGTCAAGACAACCTTTATGAGCGCGGGATTCGCGCCAGTTAGCAAGTGGACTAAGGACGGACGCGTTAGAAAGGGTGTAATTGCTGTTTCCCAGCCGCTGTCGATTTTCGGGACAGCAAATTATGGAAAGTCCCTTAAAGCCGTCGGAAAGTGGGCTGTGGGCTCGAAGGTTTCATTCAGTTGGTACAGGAACGGAAAGAAAATACCAGGCGCTTCGGGAAGCAGTCTCAAACTGACAAGCGGCCTCATCGGAGCCAAGGTCGCAGTCCGAGCAGTGGTCAAGAAGTCTGGCTATACGACGCGGACAAGCTTTTCGGAGCCAGTCAAGATCGCGCCTGCGACGATCACGCTCAAATCCGTGCCGACGGTCTCTGGCAAGCTGCGGGTAGGAAGCAAAGTGACAGCGTCCAGCTTCGCCTTCTCATCGAAGCCGACCTCTTACGGGTACCAGTGGTATCGCCAGGGGAAACCCATTAAGGGAGCCAAATCCAAGGCATACCGAATTGCCAAGGCAGACATTGGAAAGCAATTGTCGGTTAAAGTGGCCGCGAAGCGAAGTAACCACAGCACCAAGGCCGCCTCAAGTAGGCCCGTTCTTGTGCCGGCATTTCCCGGAAACGGGAGTTACAACCTATGGGGGTTTCCGAAGGGTCTGTATAAGGCCACCGGTTCCGGAAACAAATGCACGTGGACCTTGGACTATCCCGTTGTAGATATTCCCGGCTTTCAACTAATTGATCAGGAAGTTCACCGTGGTAGCGCACACACATACGTCCAAATCATGTCTAAAGATCAATATTTTGAAACCCAGGGATGTGGAGCCTGGGTTCCTGCTCCCAAGTCAGGGAAAAAGTTGACGACCATAGGCAACGGTACGTATCGAGTTGGAATCGACGTGGTACCTGGAACGTATCGCCTGGCGAAACCCGAACCAGGATGTACCGTTTGGACGCTCAAGGAATTCAGGGGAGGGAACACACTCGGTGATTCGTACAATCCATTCGGAGAATACGAAATCCCGAGCAATGCCAAAGGCGTTGATGTGTTCGGTTGTAGTCAACCCCTGGTCAGGAAGTAGCAAGAGGGCTTGAAGTTTGTAGGCCTATTTCTTCAACTCCGCCAAAACCGCGTCCGTGTACTTCGGCCAGACCTCCGCTGCCCACGGGCCGAAGGGGCGGTCGGTGAGTGCGAGGCAGCCGACGCCGGCGTCGGGATCCACCCACAGGAACGTGCCGGACTGGCCGAAGTGCCCGAAGGTGTTCGGCGAGCTGCTCGCACCGGTCCAGTGCGGGTCCTTGTGGTCGCGGATTTCGAAGCCGAGGCCCCAATCGTTGTCCTGCTGTCGCCCGAACCCGGGCAGCACGCCGGCCAGACCGGGATAGACCACCTGCGTCGCTTCCTTGAGGGTGGACGGAGCCAACAGCGACGGCTTCTGCAGTTCGGCGGCGAAACGGGACAGGTCGGCTGCCGTGGAGGTCGCGTCGGCGGCGGGGGAGCCGTCCAGATCGGTGTCCAACATGCCGAGCGGGACCAGCACGCCTTCCCGCAGGTACTCGGCGAAGCTCATGCCCGCGGCGGACTCCAACGCTTCGCCCAGAACCTCGAAACCAGCGTTGGAGTAGAGCCGCCGGTCTCCCGGAGCAAAGCGGATGGTGCGGTCGCCGAAATCGTAACCGGCGCAGTGGGCCAGCAAGTGACGTACTGTGGCGCCCTCCGGCCCAGCAGGCTGGTCGAGTTCCAGCGCGCCTTCTTCGACCGCCAGCAGCACGGCATAGGCACTGAGGAGTTTGGTGACCGAGGCCAGCGGGAAGCGGCGCTGCTGGTCGCCGTGGGCGGCCAGGACAGTGCCATCAGCGCCGACGACGGCGGTGGCGGCGTTGTCCACCGGCCACGAATCGATCAGCTTCACGCTCTCCACAGTTGCTCCTAGCTCCTCGTTCCGGTGTAGTGGGCTGCCAGCCGGCGCAGCCCTTCGTCGATGCTGACTTGAGGTTCCCAGTCCAGCACTTCGTGGGTGCGGCGCTGGTCGAACCAGTGGGCGGTGGACAGCTGCTCGGCCAGGAAACGGGTCATCGGCGGCTCGTCCTTGACCAGTCCGCGCTTTCCGGCCGCCGTCCAGACGCGTTCGATCGCGGCACCGGCGCTCCGGGCCAGCCAGCCCGGGACCGACCAGCCCGGGGCCTTCACGCCCGCGGCGCCACAAATGCCGGCGATCAGCTCGCCGACCGGGCGGGGCTGGCCGTTGGTCACCACCAACGCCTGGCCGTGCGCCTGGTCCATGCGTTCGAGCGCCCGGACGATGGCTGCCGCGGCGTTGTCGATGTAGGTGGTGTCGATCAAGGCTGCGCCGTTGTCCAGCAGAGGCAGGCGGCCCGCTTGCGCCCGCGCCACGACGCGCTCGACCAGCTGGGTATCTCCGGGGCCCCAAACAATGTGCGGCCGGATGGCGGCAACCCGGAAGCCGGGGGAGTCCTCGGCGAGGGCAAGAAGTTCGGCGGCGGCCTTGGACCGGGCGTAGTGGCCGCGGGCCCGCTCCGGATCAGCGGTACCGGCGCCCGCTCCGGCGATGGCTTCACCGAAATGCGCCACGGACGGGGAGGACACGAACACCACATCACGTACCCCGGCGGACTTGGCCGCGGCCAGCAGCGTGCGGGTGCCCTCGATGTTGGTGGCCACGAACTCGCTCCACTCACCGGTGAAGGAGACCTTGGCGGCCAAGTGGATGACGGCGTCTGCGCCCTGTACGGCTTTGGCGACGGCGTCAGGATCGGTCAACGATCCGAGCACCGTCTGGGCGTCGGCGCCGACCTCGGCCGGACGTCGCTGGAAGGTCCGGACCTGGTGGCCCTGCTCCAGCAGCAGCCGTGCGACGGCGCCGCCGAGCATGCCGCTGGCCCCGGTGACCAGGACGGTGCGCTTGTCGGTGGTCGATGAAGGCGCGCCAGCGCCGAGTAGAGACCGCTCGCCTACGGTGGCGGGGGTCTCCACGCGCTCGCTGGCGCTCGCTTGGTCGACCACCGGGGTCTTGTCGGTGGTCGATGGAGGCGCGCCAGCGCCGAGTAGAGACCGGTCGCCCACGGGCTTGTTCTTGTTCATGGCTTGCGGATCCTTCCGCCGGCCAGCGACGTGGCCGCCCATTCGGCGAGCCTGGCCCGGTCAATCTTGGAGTTATGCCGGATGTCGGTGGGGAGTTCGGGCACCACCAGCACCGCAGCCAGATCCAAACCAGTTGAACGTGCGACGGCGGTGCGCACCTCCTCGCCAAGCGCATGCGGTGCGGTTCCCGGCTTAGCAGCCGGCGGCAGCGTTTCCAGAACCGCAACCGGCACTTGGGCGCCCACCGGACCGACGCCGACGACGGCAGCCAGCCGGACGCCGTCGTGCGTTTCCGCCGCTTGCTCGGTCGCCACGGGAGTGGCGACGCCGAAAGCAGTGGTGATGATGTGTGCGAGCCGGCCCTCCACCCAAAGCCGACCCTCGGCGTCGAGATGTCCTACGTCACCGGTGCGGTGCCAGCCGGGCACGGACGAGCTGTGCTGCTGGGTGATCCAGAGACGGTCGTAGCGGTCCTTCACGTGCGGGGCGCTGACCAGGATCTCGCCGGTCACACCGGGGTCGGTGGACGGTTGGTCGGCAACGCTGCCGTCAGCCGCCACTGCGGCGATCGCCACCTTGGCCCCGGATACCGGGGTACCGACACAGACGCCGTTGCCGGAACCGGCTGCGCGGATGCCGTCCAGGCTGATGTCCGTGACCGGCAGGGCCTCGGTCATCCCGTAGGGAGTGTGCAGCGTTGCGGACGGCACCAGCGACTGAACCTTGGCCAGCAGCGGCTCCGGAATCGGGGCACCGGCAGAGAGCAGCAGCTCGACGCTGGAGAGCGCAACGCGGTGTTCGTCGGTCAGGCCGTCGGCCGTGGCCAGGACGTTGGCCAGCGCGGCCGGCGAGGCGAACACAGCAGTGGCGTGCACCGCGGCAGCGGCGTCGGCCAAGGCGGCCGCGGTGAGCGTCTTCGGTGCGGTGACGTCCATGTCCGGAGTGACCGATGTGGCGCCAAGGGCAGGGCCCAGCAGGGCGAACGGCGCGAAGCCGGCTACCAGCGACGTACCGGCCTCCAGTCCGTAGGTGTCCTTCAGCGTGTCCCGCATGGCGGCCAGCCGGCGGTGCGTGTAGACCACGCCCTTGGCCGGACCGGTGGAGCCGGACGTGAAGAGAATGGCGGCGTCGTCGTCGGGATCCGGGGCGGCTGTCGCGGTGTGGGTCTCCACGCGCTCGCTGGCGCTCGCTTGGTCGACCACTGGGGCGCTCTCGTCGGTGGTCGATGGAGGCGCGCCGGCGCCGAGTAGAGACCGGTCGACGGCTGACTCGGCCCCGGCGGCTTCCAACAGCTCGGGCACGGTGTGGGCGATTCCGTAGAGCTTGCGCTTGGCCTCGCCCATGTCGGTGACGCTGATGCGTTGGCCTGGCCAGTTGAACACCCGGGCGGCAACGAAGGCGCGTTCGATGCCGACAATGAACTTGGGGCCGGCACCCTTGATGGCGCGGCTGAGCCCGGCCGGACCGAGTCCGGCGTCGGCCACGACAATGACGGCGCCGAGCTTCAGGCAGGCGTAGATCAGGCTGGTGAGTTCGATGCCCGGCGGGACCAGCAGGTTGATCCGGTCGCCGGCCTTTACGCCGATTGCGGCAAGTCCGTCAGCCAGCAGGTCCACCTGTCCGGCGAGCTCGGCCCAGGTCAGCGTCCGCGGGCCGGCGCCGGAGGCGGCCAGGGGCGCCATGTCGACGACGGCGGGGGAGTTGTCGGAGCGGCGTTCGTGAAGTTCGGCGAGCATCGGGCGGAAGGTCTCCACGGATCTCCGCGCAGGCCTGGCGGCCTTTGGTCGATCACCGGGGACGGACTCCGTGCAGGTCTCCACGCGCTCGCTGGCGCTCGCTTGGTCGACCACTGGGGCGGTCGCCAGCCAGGTGAAGAGGGGGGTGGCGATGTCGCGGTCTTCGGGGAGCAGGTGGCCGGCACCTTCGAAGCGGTGCACGTCCGCCTGCGGCAGCCGGTCCATCAGGTCGCGCAGGTAGCGGTCGGAGAAGACCGGATCCTTGGGGCCCCACATAATCAGCGCCGGAACGTCCAGGTCGCGGATGCCCTCGGCCACTTCGTTCAGCGTGCGCCAGCTGGGCGTGCTCTCGTCGGCCGGGATGTCCGCCACGAAGTTGCCCACGCCCGTGCGCCGGGCGGCGTGCCGGTACGGTGCCATGAACGCGTCTTTGACGTCCTTTTCCAAAGGAGGATGCGCCAAGGCGTGGGTGACGCGCAGGAAGGCGGCCGACGTCGTCGTTCCCCATTGATGGACGGCCGGGTGCAGTGCGAGTTTCAGCGGGGCCGGAAGGCCGAAGCCGGCGGGGTGGACGGCGGTGTTGGTCAGCACGACGCCGGCGAGCTGGCCGCGGTGCCGGGTGGCCCAGCCCAGCGAGATCACGCCGCCCCAGTCGTGCCCGACGGTGACGACCGGACCGGTGATGCCGAGTTCGGCGGTCAGGTCGCCCAGATCCGTGATCCGGTCTTCAAGCCGGCGGAAACACCCGGTGCGCTCGGAGAAGCCCATGTCCAGCTGGTCCACGGCGACCACGCGCCACGATGCCGCGGCGTCGCCGGCTGCGGCCAGCAGGGTGCGCCAGAGGTAGGACCAGGTCGGGTTGCCGTGCACACACAGCAAGGTGCCGGCCGGCTCGATGCCGCGTTCGGCCAACTGCGGGCCGTTGTCCAGAAGGTGCCAGGTGTGGGCGCTGCCGGCCGGATCCACGGCGGCGGTGGAGGGGACGCGGACGCGGCGGGACCAGGCCGGGTCGACTCCGGGCCAGAGGGGGGCGTCTACCACGCAATCTCCATCATGGTGGTGTTCAGGCCGGAGCCCACTCCCATGCAGAGCACCCGGTCGCCGCTGCTCAGGGTCTGCGACTCCTGGGCCAGCGTCATCGGCAGGGAGGCCGGCCCCACGTTGCCCCACTTCTGGAAGGTAATCGGCACGCGTTCGCGGACCAGGTCGACGGCCTTGATGATCGCGTTGGTGTACGAGGTGGAGACCTGGTGGGTGACGTACCGGTCCATTCCGGTCCAGTTCCAGCCGTCGCGGTGGGCCTCGTGCCAGGCGCTGACCACCAGTTCCAGCCCGTTCTCCAGCAGGCCCTTGGTGTCCGTGAACATGCCGGCCGGACCGCCGACGCAGAGTTCGTGGTGCTCCGTGCCGGCCCGGGAGACGCCGCCGAGGATCCGGTGTGATTCGGGGTGGACGTCAGCGGGGCCGATCACGGCCGCGGCGGCGCCCGAGCCCAACGTCAGCGTGGCGAACTCGCGCAGGTAGTCGGCACGCGTGGAATCCGGATGGTTCAGGCGCTCGAAGGTGGTTTCCTGGGTGGGCTGGGCATCCTCGCCCGCGACGATCAACGCGTATTTGATCTGGCCGGCGTCGATCATGTTGGCCGCCAGCGTGATGCCGTTGACGAAGCCCAGGCAGGCGTTGGCCAGATCGAAGTTCATGGCCGACGACGGCAGGCCCAGCCCGTGATGGATCTTCACCGCCACAGAGGGTTCCAGATTCTTGCGCGTCACGGACGTATTGATCAGCAAACCGATCTGGCCCGGCTCGATGCCGGCTTCAGCAAGAGCCTTGGCGCCGGCTTCGATGGCGGCGTCGTCGAAGGATGTCTCTGGTGACCACCAGCGGCGCTCGGTGACGCCGGCAACACGTTCCAGCAGTTTCCGGGAGAGCTTGAGGCGCTTCAGGCTGGGAGCGAGGCGCTCATCGAACTCGGCGGAACTGACGGCTACCGGCGCCTCCACGCTAGAGACGGCCAGCAAAGCCGCGTTGTGATGTCGAAACGTCGCGTTACCGATCAATATCCAGCCTTTATTCGTCTTTCGGGGACGGTCACCTGTACACGGAGCATCCGGTATGGGCACCCGAAGTCTTAACTATGCACCCCGCGCCAACGTTCCGCACATACGGACAAAGGCATTGGTTTGTGTCATTTGTCTCTGCTAACGCTACGGGACGTGTTGCGAGCGACCCGTGAAATTATGCGGTAACGATGAAACGCGTTCCCGACGGCCGCCCGGATTCAGCTGCAGAGGAAGTAGACGCCGCGGCGGATTCTTATTCACCTGCCGCGCTGCAATGAAGACGCCAGCCAGTCTCACCGGACAAGGCTGGACGTCAGCGTAGTTCTCCATGGCAGTGCACCAGCCCGCACAAGCCCTGGTCCCGGGGAATTGGCGGTGGACACGGTAGATTGATCCAAGGAAACGTCCGCCGCGGGAGACACACGTGCATCTTAAATCTCTGACTGTGCGGGGCTTTAAGTCTTTTGCGTCGGCGACGACCTTCGACTTTGAGCCCGGCGTCACCGCTGTTGTCGGTCCGAACGGGTCAGGCAAATCCAATGTCGTCGACGCCCTGGCCTGGGTGATGGGCGAGCAGGGCGCCAAAACGCTGCGCGGCGGCAAGATGGAGGACGTCATCTTCGCCGGGACCGCAGGCCGGCCGCCGCTGGGCCGCGCGCATGTCTCCTTGACCATTGACAATAGCGACGGCGCCCTGCCGATCGAATACTCCGAAGTCACCATTTCCCGCACGCTGTTCCGCACCGGCGGCTCCGAATACGCGATCAACGGCAGCAACTGCCGGCTGCTGGACATCCAGGAACTCCTCTCCGACTCCGGCCTCGGCCGGGAGATGCACGTGATCGTCGGCCAGGGCCAGCTGGACAAGGTCCTGCACGCCACCCCGGAGGACCGCCGCGGCTTCGTGGAAGAAGCTGCAGGCATCCTCAAACACCGCCGCCGCAAGGAAAAGACGGTGCGCAAGCTGGAGTCGATGCAGGCGAACCTGCAGCGGCTCACCGACCTCACCGGCGAAATCCGCCGCCAGTTGACCCCGCTGGGCAAGCAGGCCGAAGTGGCACGCCGGGCCCAGCAGGTGCAGTTCGAAGTCCGCGATGCCCGCGCCCGGCTGCTGGCGGATGAGCTGGTGGAACTCAGCACCTCGCTGGAGCAGGAGGTGGCCGACGAGGCTGCGCTGAAGTCCCGGCAGGCCGAAGTGGAGCAGACCCTGGGTGCAGGCCGCCGCCGGCTGGCCGAACTGGAACGGCTGGCGGCCGAGGCCACGCCCACACTCAACGCCGCGCGGGACAGCTGGTACCGGCTCTCGTCCACCCGCGAACGCTTCCGCGCCCTCGCCAGCCTTGCCAATGAACGACGGCGGCTGCTCGGCTCCGCCGACCAGGAACCGGACAGCGGACGGGATCCGGAGATCCTGGAGCAGCAGGCGGCCGAGGTCCGCGAGGAGCAAGCCGAGCTGGAGTTCGAGCTTGAGGCACGCCGTGAGGTGTTGGACGACGCGATCGAGGCGCGCTCCGCGGCAGAGCGGGCGGCGCAGGACGAAGAGAAGCGGCTGACCAGCATTCTGCGGGCCGCTGCCGACCGCCGCGAAGGATTGGCCAAGCTGGCCGGCCAGGTGGGGGCGGCCCGTTCCCGGGTTGAGGCGGCGGAGGCTGAGCTGGGCCGGCTCCGCACATCGATCACCGAAGGCGAGGAGCGCCGCCGCCGCGCCCAGGCCGAGTTCACCGCGCTTGAATCCCAGGCGGCCGGGGTGGAAGAAGGCGAAGAAGGCCTGGACGCCGCCTATGAGGAGGCCAGCGACGAACTGGCTGAAATCGAAGCAGAACTGGAGCAGCTGCGGGCCGACGAACGCGAGGCCGAACGGGAACGCGACGCGCTGACCGCCCGCAAGGAAGCACTCGAAGTCGGGTTGAACCGGCGGGATGGCAGCGAGACACTGCTGGCCTCCGGCACCGACGGCGTGCTCGGCTCGCTGGCGGACCTGATCAGCGTGGAGCCAGGCTACGAGGCTGCCATTGCCGCAGCCCTGGGGCCGCTGGCGGAAGCCGTTGCCGTTGCCGACCCCGACGCCGCCGTCCGGGCGCTGGAACTGATGAAGGCCGACGACGCCGGCCAGGTGGAGCTGCTCATCGCCGGGCCGGGGTCTCTACTCGGCGCTGGCGCGCCTCCATCGACCACCGGATCCCCGGTGGTCGACCAAGGGAGCGCTGGCGCGCCTCCATCGACCACCGGCGCCCGATCGGTGGTCGACCAAGGGAGCGCCAGCGACTACGTGGAGACCGCGGATCTCCGCGCAGGCGCAAGCGCCTTTGGTCGATCACCGGAGGGGACTGTTTGGGCGAACAGCTTGGTCCAAGCCAAGCAGGGGGTCGAGGGTGCCGTTCGCGCGCTGTTGGGCTCCGTCGTCGTCGTTGAAGACCTCCCAGTCGCCGCCCGCGCCATCGCAGCCGACCCGACGCTGACTGCCGTCACCCGCGAGGGCGACATCTTCACGTCCTGCTCCGCACGGGGCGGTTCCGCCGGCGGGCCCAGCCTGCTGGAAGTTCAGGCCGCCGTGGACGAGACCGCGCAGCGGCTGGAGGCCGCGACGGCCCGCGCCGAGCGGGCCAAGTTCGCGATTGCCGGCGCGGCCGGGCGCCGGGACGAAGCCAAGCTGCGGGCCGACGCGGCGCTGGAACAGCTGCACGAATCCGACGCCCGGTTGGCAGCCGTCGCCGAACGGCTGGGACAGCTCGGCTCCGCGCTGCGGTCGGCCACCGGCGAGAGCGAACGGCTGGCCAAGCTGGTGGCTGCCGCCGAGGCCAACATCGTGACCGAGCAGCAGAAACTGGCCGAGATCACCGAACGGCTGGGCGCGGCACAGGCCGCCGAAGACCAACCGGATGATGCCGAGCCGTCCACCGACAAGCGGGACGCGCTCGCCGCCGCGGCAACCCACGCACGCCAGGTGGAAATGGAAGCCCGGCTGGCGCTGCGCTCGGGCGAGGAACAGTTGACGGCCATCGGCAACCGGGCGGCCTCGCTGGAACGGGCAGCCGCGACCGAACGCCATGCCCGGGCACAGGCTGCAGAGCGCGCCCGCAAGCGCCGGCTGCAGGCAGCCAAGGCCGCCGCCGTGGCCCAGGGCGCCCAGCAGGCGCTGGCCTGGCTGGACGTCTCGGTGGATTTGGCTGAGCGGGAACGCGACGAGGCCGAAGAGGTGCGCGCTGCCTGGGAGGCCGAACTGTCGACCGTCCGCTCATCCACCGATGCGCTCGCCGCGGAGTTGCGCGAACTGACGGACACCGTGCACCGCGATGAACTGGCCCGGGCCCAGCAACGGCTGAAAATCGAGGCACTGGAGGCCAAGTCCATCGAAGAGCTGGGCCTGACGCCGGACCACCTGATCGCCGAGTACGGGCCGGATCAGCCGGTGCCGGTCGCCACCGCGGCGTCGAACGACAAATGGGCCGCGCTGCGGGCCCCGGTAGACGACGAAGGCAACGCCGTCGTCGAAGGCGTTCCGTTCGTCCGCGAGGAACAGCAGAAGCGGCTCAAGAAGGCCGAACGCGATCTTGCCGCACTGGGCAAGGTTAACCCGCTGGCGCTGGAGGAGTTCGCCGCGCTGGAGGAACGCCACCAGTTCCTCAGCACCCAGCTGGAGGACCTCAAGGCCACGCGCAAGGACCTGCTGGACATCATCAAGGAAGTCGACGAGCGGGTGGAGCAGGTCTTCACCGAGGCCTACCATGACACCGCCGTGCAGTTCGAGCGGGTGTTCGGCCGCTTGTTCCCGGGCGGCGAGGGTCGGCTGGTGCTCACCGATCCGTCGGACATGCTAAAAACCGGCATCGAGGTGGAGGCCAGACCGGCCGGCAAGAAAATCAAGCGGCTGTCGCTGCTCTCCGGCGGTGAGCGCTCGCTGACCGCGGTCGCCCTGCTGGTGGCGATCTTCAAGGCCCGGCCGTCCCCGTTCTACGTGATGGACGAGGTGGAAGCCGCGCTGGACGACACCAACCTGGGCCGGCTGATCACCATCTTCGAAGAGCTGCGCGAATCCAGCCAGCTGATTGTGATCACGCACCAGAAGCGCACCATGGAAGTGGCCGACGCGCTCTACGGCGTGACCATGCGCGGCGACGGCGTGACCACCGTCATCTCGCAGCGGCTGGAGCACGCCAAAGCCCTGGTCGACTAAGGAAGAGAGACGCGCGATGGTGAAGATCCCGGGAGAAGCATCACAGCAGATGACCATCGACGGCTGTCGGCTGCGCGTCCGGACGGTCGGTTCAGGCCCAGCGGTGTTCGTGCTGGTGCACGGGATCGGCGTCTCCGCCCGCTACTTTGAACCCCTCGCCGCCGAACTCGCCCGGCACGGCACAGTCCATCTGGTCGACCTGCCCGGCCACGGCGGGCTGCCCAAGCCAAAGCGCGCCCTCGATCTGGTGGACCTGGCCCGCTTGGTCCACGGCGTCATGGACCGGCTGGGGATCGGGCCCGCGGTGCTGGTGGGCCACTCGATGGGCTGCCAAGTGGTCACGGAGCTGGCCCTGCTGCACCCTGAAGCCGCCACCGCACTGGTGCTGCTGGCGCCGACAGCCAACCGCCGCGAGCGCACCGCCTGGAAGCAGGGCCTGCGGCTGTTCCAGGACGGCTTCCGCGAACCGCTGGCTGTGGACGCGATCGAAGTGACCGACTACCTGCGCTGCGGTCCGCGCTGGTACCTCACCCTGCTGCCCGCTATGCTCGGCCACCAGCCGGAGGAACGGATCGCCGGCGTGCAGGTACCGGTGCGGATCGTCCGCGGCAGCCGGGACCCGGTTGTGCCGTTGGACTGGTGCCGGGAGCTGGCCGATGCCCTGCCGGGAACTACGGTGGACAACATCGACGGCGAGGGGCACGTGATGATGTTCCGCTCACCCGGGCCGGTGGCGCAGCTGTGCTTGGCACCGTCCGGACCTCGCGGGGATGCCACCGTCGCCGACCGGTCATGAACCAGTTGTTCCGGGTGCCACGGCTGGCTTGGGGCTGGCTGCTGGACTACGCCTATATTGCCCGGCAGCAGGTTCGCGGAGTCCTGGCCCGGGCCGACCCCGCGCAGTACCGCGAGGACGCCGCGCACGAGGCGAGCCCCGTCGTCGTTATTCCGGGCATTTACGAGTCGTGGAAGTTCATGCGCCCGCTGATTGAACACGTCCATGGCCGCGGATATCCGGTGCACGTGGTCGAGCCGCTGGGCTACAACGTCGGCAGCATCGAACGCATGGCCGGCATCGTGGGCGACTACATGCGCCGGCAGGAGCTGGAGAACGTCACGATTCTTGCGCACAGCAAGGGCGGCCTGATCGGCAAGTTCGTGATGACGACGGCGGCGTCCGCCGGGCGCGTGCAGCGGATGGTAGCGATCGGGACCCCGTTTTCCGGTTCCCGCTACGCCACGTTCGCGGTGACCCCCATGGTGCGCGCCTTTTCGCCGAAGAACCGGGTGCTGCGTCAGCTGTTGGCGAACTTGGACGCCAATCACCGAATCGTGTCCGTCTACAGCGCATTCGACCCGCACATTCCGGGCGGCTGCCGGCTGGAAGGCGGCGTAAACATCCGGCTGGAAACCACTGGGCACTTCAAGATCATTGCCGAGAAACGCCTCCACGACATCATCGACCAGGTGCTGGCCGGAGCAACTCCCTCCTAACGTGCCGGCGGGCCGGCGGCGCCGGACTGGGCGCCTTTTGGGCCACCATCCGGGCCGACCGCCCATTGTCCGGCTGGCTCAGCCGCGTTAGTGTCGAAACTAAGACCACTGTTGATACCGGGCAGCGGCGTTGCCATGCTGACTGCCCGAGCAAAGGAGGCAGGCATGACGATGAGCCGGACAAGCAGCGTGGAGCGAGGTGCGCAATGGGTTCAGTAGTTATTTTCGCCCCGTCGCCCGGACTGACCGTAACGGTGGAGGATGTTGACGGCCGCCCGGATATTCATCTGCACGCCGGCGGGCAGGGGGTCTGGCAGGCTCGGATGCTGACCGGGCTTGGTGCTTCCGTCACCATGTGCGCCGTCTTCTCCGGTGAAACCGGCAGCGTAATCCGGCACCTGATCGAGGACGAAGGCGTCGAGGTGATTCCTATCGAGGGGCAGGGCAGCAGTGGGGCTTACATCCACGACCGGCGGGCCGGCGACCGGGAAGTGGTGGCGGAGAACCCTGGCGAAAAGCTGACCCGCCATGATCTGGATGAACTCTTCGGGCAGACCCTGAAGGCGGGAATGGAAGCTGGCACCGCCATCCTCAGCGGGGCGGTCCGTGAAGATGCCGTCCCGGCCGACGTTTACCGGAGACTCGCTGCCGATCTGCGCACGGCGGGCTGCCGGGTCATTACGGATTTGACCGGCGAGCGGCTCACCGCGGCGCTCGCCGGCGGCGTCACCGTGGCAAAGATTGCCGACGACGAACTCACGGACAGCGGACGTGCCTCGTCGGACGAGCCGGAGGCGATCGTCGAGGCGATGCACGCCATGCACGCTGAAGGTGCCGGCACGGTGATTGTCACTCGGGCGCATAAGCCGTCGCTGATGCTGCATGAAGGCGCGATCAGTGAGATCCGCGTGCCCGAGATGCAAAGCGTGGACACCCACGGTGCGGGGGATTCGCTGACCGCCGGGGTTGCTGCCACGCTGGCGGACGGCGGGACCATGCATGAGGCGGTGGTGCTGGGCACTGCCGCCGGTGCACTGAACGTCACCCGCCATGGGCTCGGCACCGGCGAGGAGGGCGCCATCCGGAACTTGACCAAGCTGGTGACGGTCTCCGCCTATCGTGCCGATGAGCTGACCGCGGCCCAGCAAGCCAGCCCGGACGAACTGGCACGAATGGTGTGGAAACAATGAACACGCCGAAGATGGTCCTGATTACCAACGACGACGGCATCGACTCGCCGGGGCTGCATGCCTTGGCGGCCGGAGCCCTGGAGGCCGGGCTGAACGTGACCGTCGCGGCTCCGGTCACGGAGGCCAGCGGCAGCAGCGCGTCCATTACGGCCTGGGAAGACGAGGGCCGCATCCGGGTTGAGCAGCGCACGCTGGAAGGGCTGGAGTCCGTGCCGGCCTTTGCCGTGCACGGCACCCCGGGTTTCATCTCGATGATCGCCACGCACGGGGCGTTTGGCGAGCGGCCGGACCTGGTGCTCTCCGGTGTGAACCGGGGAGCGAATGTGGGCCGGGTGATCCTGCACTCGGGCACCGTTGGCGCCGCGCTGACCGCAGGGGTGAACGGCGGACGCGGCATGGCGGTTTCGCTGGACACCGGCCTGGACCCGGAGCAGTTCAACTGGGACACCGCCGCCAGGTTGGCCACCGGGTTGCTTCCGTACCTGATGGACCAGCAGGTCGGCACTGTCTTGAACCTGAACGTGCCGAACGTCGACGGATCCGCGCTGCCCGAATTCCGGGCCGCCACCCTGGCCGAGTTCGGCATTGTCCAAACCACGGTGGCCGAGCGGGGCGAAGACCATCTCCGCTTGGCCATCGCAGACAGCCAGGAGCTGGCCCCGCCGGAGAGCGACTTCGCACTGCTGGCGGCCGGTTTCGCCACCGTCACCGGGATCCAGCCGGTCACCGAAAGCCACTTGCCGGACCTCTCCGCCGTCGCGGACCGGCGTCGTTCCTGAAAAAATCCAGTTCCCTCAAACCCGGAGCATCGGAGGCATCATGAGCCGGATAGACCGAATCGCCGAACCATGGGGGACACGGACCCCGTATGCTGCGGGGCAGGACTGGCCGGTGCGGGTGGACATGTACCTGCAGCACGGGCTGCAGCCCGAGGACGTGGACCGGTGGGTGCAGACCGCTTCCATCCTGCACTCGAACGGAGACGCGCTGGACATTGCAGTCAAGGATGGCCGGATCGCCGGCGTGCGCGGACGGGCCACGGACCGGGTCAATCACGGGCGGCTGGGGCCCAAGGACCTCTACGGCTGGCAGGCAAACTCGTCACCGGACCGGTTGACCAAACCGCTCATCCGGGAAAACGGCAAGCTGGTCAAAACCGACTGGGACACGGCGATGGACCGGGTGGTGGGCCGGACCAAGGAGCTGCTGGACGAACAGGGCGCCAGCGCAATCGGCTTCTACACCACGGGCCAGCTGTTTGCCGAGGAATACTACACGCTGGGCTTGGTGGCCCACGGCGGGCTGGGCACCAGCCATGTGGACGGCAACACCCGCCTGTGTACGGCAACGGCCGCGGCGGCCCTGAAGGCGTCGTTTGGCTGCGACGGCCAGCCCGGTTCCTACACGGACATTGACTATGCGGACGTCATCGCCCTCTACGGGCACAACATGGCGGAGACCCAGGAGGTGCTCTGGTCCCGGGTGCTGGACCGGCTGGCCGGGCCCAATCCACCCAAAATCGTCTGCGTCGATCCGCGCTCCACGCCGGTGGCGCAGGCCGCGACCGTCCATCTGGCGCCGCGGCCGGGCACCAACGTGGCGCTGATGAACGGCCTGCTGCATGAGATCATCGCCAACGATTGGGTGGACCACGAGTACGTCAAGGCCCATGCGGTGGGCTACGACGAGCTGGAACAGCGGGTCAAGGACTACCCGCCGGAGCTGGCCGCGGACATCTGCGACGTGCCGGTGGAAAAGATCCGAGAGGCCGCCCGGATCATCGGCCGGGCCGGACGGCTGTTCTCCACGGTGCTCCAAGGTTTCTACCAGTCCAACCAGGCCACCGCCGCGGCCGTACAAGTCAACAACATCAACATCCTCCGCGGGATGCTGGGCAAGCCCGGCTGCGGCATCCTGCAGATGAACGGGCAGCCCACCGCGCAGAACACCCGTGAATGCGGCGCCGACGGCGACTTCCCGGCCTTCCGCAACTGGTCCAATGACGCCCACGTCAAGGACCTGGCCCGGGTGTGGAACGTGGAGCCGATGGCGATCCCGCACATGTCGCCGCCCACGCACGTGATGCAGATGATGCGGTACGTGGAGGACGGTTCCATCCGGATGCTCTGGGTCAGCGGCACCAATCCGGCCGTCTCGCTGCCGGAACTGCGGCGCATCCGCTCGATCCTGGAACAGGAACGGTTGTTCCTGGTGGTGCAGGACATTTTCCTCTCCGAAACCGCGCAGTTGGCCGACGTGGTGCTCCCGGCGGCGACGTGGGGCGAGAAGACGGGCACCTTCACCAACGTTGACCGGACCGTCCACCTGTCGGAGAAGGCAGTGGATCCGCCGGGGGAGGCCAAAGCGGACCTGGACATCTTCCTGGACTACGCGCGTCGGCTGGATCTGCGCGACAAGGACGGCGGGCCGCTGGTGAAATGGCACGACGCGGAATCGGCCTTCGAAGCGTGGAAGGAGTGTACCCGTGGCCGGCCGTGCGACTACACCGGCCTGACCTACCAGAAGCTGCGCGGCGCTTCGGGCATCCAGTGGCCGTGTAACGAGGAGAACCCGGACGGCACCGAGCGGATCTATGCCGACGGCAAGTTTTGGAGCGCGCCGGACTACTGCGAAAGCTACGGCCGGGACCTGCTCACCGGCGCCCCGCTGGAGCCGGACGAGTACAAGGCGCTGAACCCGGACGGCAAGGCGCTGCTCAAAGCCGCCGACTATCTGCCGCCGCACGAGCTGCCCAGTCCGGACTTCCCGCTGCAGCTGATTACCGGACGGACGCTCTACCACTTCCATACCCGCACCAAGACCGGCCGGGCACCGCAACTGCAGGCGGCGGCCCCCGAGGTCTGGGTGGAACTGTCGCCGGCGGACGCGGCAGCCTACGGCATCGCCGAAGGAGACCGCGCCGAGGTGACGACGCCGCGGGGCTCCGTGCAGGCCCAGGTGCGGATCAGCGGCATCAGGGCCGGGGTGCTCTTCCTGCCCTTCCACTATGGCTATTGGGACACGGACGGCGGCCATGAGCCCGACGGCGCCGGGCGGGCGGCCAACGAACTGACCATCACCGACTGGGATGCCGCGTCCAAACAGCCCATTTACAAGACCGCCGCTGCCCGGCTGGAGAAAATCGGTGCCGGTGAGGGGCCTGCGCCGGCGCCGACCACCACCGCCTCCGCCCCGGTCCGGCCGATCGGCCGGCAGACTGCCGGAGGCCCCAGCGCCGGCGTCGACGAACAGCTGCAAACAACGCCAGCGGGAGGACTGTCATGAGGATCGGTCTGGTACTGGAAGAGCTGCACCGGTCCGAAAACGATCTGGCGCATGAGCTCCTGCAGGTCTCCGAACGGCACAAAGTGGACCATGAGGTCTACCACCTCGGCCGCGACCTGGCCCGCTGGTCCCAGCAGCACGTACGGGAGATCGCCGACATCGGCCGGCAGTACGGGCTGGACCTGGACCCGGAACCCAAGGACGAGGGCGCCTGGGCCGAACGGATGCGGGAGAAGGGCAGCGAGCTGCTGGGACGCCGCGGCGATGTCGCCTTGCTGTTGCTGCGCGACCTGCGGGAGGTCTACCTGAAAGCCTCCGGGGTCTCCGCCGACTGGGAGATGCTGGCCCAGGCGGCCCAGGGCATCAAGCACCCTGATCTGCTGGCGGTGGCGCAGAAGTGCCACCCACAGACGGTGCGCCAGATGCACTGGGCCAACGCGAAGCTCAAGGAGTCCTCGACGCAGATCCTGATCAGCTAAAGCGGCGGGTCAGGCCAGCTGCCGGGGGCTGCTGCGCTGCCAGTTCTGCAAGTAGACGCGGGGGGATTGCCGTTGTCCTCGTCCAGCTCGTACGCATCCAGCTGCGCGTTCACCACAAAATCCGTCGGCGTGGAGGTCGACACCGTCCGGGTCCTCACCTCGATCCGCCAGTGGCCGCGCCGCCGCCGAGAGGGTCGGCAGGGCCTCGGTGATTTACGGCATGATGGGGACATGGCGCAGAAACAGGCACAATCAGAGCAGCCCATGAGCGACTTCGCGAAGGGCTTCGACTATCCCATGTACGTGATCACCGCGGTGGGCGGCGGCGAGCGTTCCGGCTGCCTCATCGGCTTCGCCACGCAGTGCAGCCTGAAGCCTGCACTGTTCCTGGTCTGCATCTCGAAGCAGAACCACACTCATCCCGTGGCGCTGGAAGCCGACGTGCTTGCGGTGCATGTGCTGGCGCGCAGCCAGCGGGCGCTCGCAGAACTCTTCGGCGAAACCACCGGTGACGAGGTGGACAAGTTCACCCGCTGCGACTGGGAGCCGGGCCCGGAGGACGTTCCGCTGTTGGCGGAGGCAGCGCGGGTCATGGTCGGGCGCGTGGTGAAAAAGGTCGATATGGGCGATCACACCGGTTTCCTGCTGTCCCCGCTGCAGACGCGCGGGGGCGACATCACCGACCTTTTGTCCTTCAGCGACGTCAAGGATCTCGACGCCGGCCATCCCGCCTGATCGCCGCGCCTCCCGCCTCATCGCCGCGCCTCCCGCCTGAAGGGCAAGGGCGGCGCTTTACCCTTGCCGGCGGTTACTGCTGGGCCAGCCGCGCGCGGACCATCTCGCTGACCGCCTTGCCGTCGTAGCGGCCGGCAACCTTCTCGGTGACCGGCTTCATCACCGCTCCCATCTGCCGCATGGACAGTTCCACGCCGTCGGCCCTGAGACCGGCGATGGTGCCGTCCACGATCTCCGCCACCTCGGCTTCGCTTAACGGCTTGGGCAGATAGGCCTCGATGATTTCCGCTTCCGCGCTCTCCGCAGCGGCCCGCTCCGCTTCGCCGGCCTCGGTGTAGATACGCGCAGTATCGCGGCGCTTGGCGGCTTCCTTCTGCAGCAGGGCGGTGGTCTGTGCATCGTCGAGCTCCACCGGGGTCTTGCCCGACTTTTCCTTGGTGGCGATCTCGCCCAGCACGTTGCGGACGGTGGTCAGCGCGGTCTTGTTCCCGGCCTTCATATGGACGACGACGTCGGCCTGCAGCTGCTCTTTCAAACTCACGTCAATTCCTCGCTTCGGTGTAATGGTGGTAGATGAGGGAAATCAGGTGGCGGCATCAGGTGGTGGCGTACCGGGCGACGAAGTTGCGCAGTATTCGCTGCGGGACCGACACCGTCTTGCTGCGCACCTGCTTCATCACGGTCTCCGCTTCACCCGGCGGAAAGTAGCCGGCGTCGCGGTAAATCCAGATCCGGGTCAGCAGGCCTTCGGTATCCAGTTCTGCGTGGAACTGGGTGGCATAGAGGTTGTCCTGGAGCCGGAACATTTGATACGGGCAATGCTCGGATGCGGCCAGGTGGACGGCCCCTGCGGGCAACACCGAACAGGCTTCCTTGTGGCCCACGAACGCTTCGAATTCCCGCGGCAGGCCGGAGAGCAGGGGATCGGCGGCGCCGTCGTCGGTCAGCACAATCTGGGCTGCGCCGATCGGCTCGCCGTATTGCCGGTCCACCACTCCACCGCCGTGCCGGCCCAGCGTGCCCACCCCGTAGCAGGCTCCGAGGAACGGAAAATCGCGGGCGACGACGGTGTCCAGCAGCTGCTCCAGCTCGGCTTCCACCCGCAGCTGGACGGGCGACTTGGTCGCGTCGTCGTCGCTCGATGTGAACGGGCTGCCGCCCAGGATGATGCCGCTGTAGTCGTCCAGATCGAGGGCCGGCATCGGCGCGGCTTCCAACCGAATCCGGCGCAGTTGGTCCGGTTCCAGACCGGCGAACCGGACGAACGCCGCATATTCCTCATCGGCAGCGGTGTCGTCGGCACGCGTGGCCAGCAGCAGGAACGGCTTCATGCGTTGATCGTACAGTCGCCGCGCCGCCCGCCGGTACGTCGGTCTTCCCCGGGACGCCTGATGTGGAGCGCTTGGTGCAGGGATCCCTGTGCCGCAGGCGGTAGCTGCCGCCGCCCGCATCCGCCCCTGCCGTCAGATCGGCTTGCCCGTCAGGCCGGCTTCCACGGTTTGCCCCAGCTCTTCGGTTTGGCCGAGGGAAAATGTGGCCAGAGCGTGCGGAAGCGTGCCACTGCCTCCTGGGCCGCGGCCTGTTCGAGGGCATCAAGTCGGCCGTAAAGGAAGGTATCTACTCCGTCGTAGGCCGCCTTGGCCGCCACCCGGCGCAGCAGTTGCCGGGCCACCACGGCGTCCTGGTGTTCACCCAACACACTTTGGATCTCGTGCGCCGCCTGGGCCAAGGCAGCGGCGTCGACGGGGGAGAGCACGGCGGCCGCTTCGGCGGCGTAGCGCAGCCGTTTGGCCCGTTTCCGAGCCTCATGCAGCGCTTCTTCGGCCACTTCCGTGCCTTCCGGGGCGGCGAGGGCGGAGTTGGCTGCTGCTCGCAAACGCTTGAATTGCCGGCCCACCAGCCGGGGCACCGCCTGGCGGGCGGGTTCTGCGGCGAGTGGTGTCAGCTGCGGGTGGTCCAGCCAGGTCTCGATGTCGGCCACCAGCCGCCGGTAGCGCTCGCCGGTGAGGGCCAGCACCACTTGCCGGTGTCCAGCGTCCAGCCATTCCACTAGCTCGGTGCTCAGGCGGCGGGCGGCCGGAGCAGTGCCGGGAGCGCCCGGCAGCAGGCGGCCCTGGGCCTCGCTGTGGGGCTGGTCCTTTAAGGCAACAGCCAGCAGCCGCCCCAGGCGTTCGGTCTGCACCTCGGCATCCCTGGCGAAAGCCAGCTCGCCGGCGAGCCACTTCAGCTCGGCCTGCAACCGGTCCGGCGGCGGATCCAGGAGTTTGCGGTAGGCCTGCAAAACGGAGCGCATCCGGCGGGTCGCGGTGCGCATCTGGTGCACAGCATCCGGGGCGTTGCGCCGTGCGGGTTCAGCCAGTTCGGTGAGCTGGCGAAAATGTCCGCGGACCGCGTGCAGCAGCATGTCGGCGGCCGGGCCTTTAAGGTCAGGCTCCGCGCCCGGCGGCAGAGGCGATGCGCCGCGCTCGTGATTGGACGGCGCGGACTGGGGAGCGGACGCTGCGGACTTCGGACCGGACGCTGCAGACTTCGGACCGGCCGGCGCGGTCGTCGGGCCGCGTTCCTCGCCGCCGTTGGTGGGCATGCCCGCAGTGTACCGCCGAGCGCAATCGGGCCTCCGGCGCAGCTGCACGGCGCGTGGCGGCGGCCGGTAGGCTAGACCCCGTGGACGCAACCCTGATCATTCTTTACGTAGTCATCGCCATCGCCGTGATCGGCCTGGTGGCAACGCTGTTGCTGCGCGGGCGCAAGACTCCGCCGGGCACCTACACCACCACCCGGGACGCCAATGACCCGGCGACACCGCCGGCCGGGGGCGGTACCGACACACTGGAAGCGCCCCAACCGACAGCCACGGCACCACCGATCGGCGTGCCGACCGAAGAAGAACCGCTGCCGGCCGGCGTCGAAATCCCCGAGGATGCCGCAGCGCTGGAGACCATTCCGGTGGAGACGCCGGCGCCGGTCCAGGGCCGTCTGGCCCGGTTGCGCGCCCGGCTGGTCAAGTCCAACAACGCGCTGGGCAAGGGGCTGCTGGCCCTGCTCGCGAGCGACAAGATCGACGACGACGTCTGGGACGAAATCGAAGAAACCCTGCTGCTGGCCGACCTCGGCACGGAGCCGACGCTGGAGCTGGTGGATGCGCTCAAGGAGCGGGTGAAGGTGGAGGGCAGCCGGAATCCGGAGCAGGTCAAGGCCATGCTGCGCGAGGAGCTGGTCAAGCTGGTGGATCCGTCGATGGACCGGTCACTGGCCGTGATGCGCCACGCCGACCGCCCCGCCGTGATGATGGTGGTGGGCGTCAACGGCGTCGGCAAGACCACCACGGTAGGCAAGCTGGCCCGCGTGCTGGTGGCCGAGGACAAGGACGTGATCCTGGGCGCCGCGGACACCTTCCGCGCGGCCGCGGCCGAACAGTTGGCCACCTGGGGCTCGCGCGTGGGCGTTCCCACGGTGAAGTCCGACGTCGATGGTGCGGACCCAGCCTCGGTCGCCTTTGAAGCGGTCAAGGCCGGCATCGAGCAGGAAGTCGACGTGGTCATGGTGGACACCGCCGGCCGCCTGCAGAACAAGGTGGGCCTGATGGACGAGCTCGGCAAGGTCAAGCGCGTGATCGAGAAGCAGGCCACGGTCGATGAAGTCTTGCTGGTGCTGGACGCCACCACCGGCCAGAACGGGCTGAACCAGGCCAAGGTCTTCGCCGAGGTCGTGAACATCACCGGCATCGTGCTGACCAAGCTTGACGGCACCGCCAAGGGCGGCATCGTCGTCGCGATCCAGCGCAGCCTGGGCGTGCCGGTGAAGCTGGTGGGCCTGGGCGAAGGCGCCGACGACCTGGCTCCGTTCGAAACCGAAGACTTCGTGGACGCGCTGCTGAACTGATAAGCCGCGGCGCCACCAAGGGCACCGCACTTTTAGAGTCACAGCACGCTGCACGACGGCGATCCCTCCTACCGGACATCCGGCAGGAGGGATTCCTGTTTAAGCCGTGGGAGCGTTTAAGCCGCGGTGGAGCGCAGATCGGGCCGACGCTTCATCGACTGCGCGCCGGGTTCGGACGGCAGGTCCGGAGCGCGCAGGGCCACCAGCAAACCCCAGACCAACGCGGCGATCGCCAGCCACTGGACGTCGACGCTGCCGTCGGTCTCCGGACCGAGCAGCCAACTGATGCCGAGCGAAACATAGCTGAAGCTCAACACGGTGCGCAGCAGTTGACGTGCCTCGGGCCAGAGGGCATGCAGCGTACTCGCCGCTGCCAGCGTCAGGCCGAGGGCGCCTTGGACCGGCCAGTGGTCGATGCCCATGGTCCAGTGCTCCGGCGCAGATCCGGTGGCGCGGGAGACAGCGAGGGCGTACCAGGCATAGGCCGCCCAGAACGGCAGCGCCAGCACGGCTAGCACCAGCAACGGCCAGTCCACTGATAGCCGGGGCCTCTCCCACCGGGTGCCGGCACGCCGGCCGTCGAACCGCGGGCCGGCGCGCCGGGCGCTCCACCACAGGCCCACGGACATGATGCCGAGCACCGCCGCCATCACCACCGGCCCGAAGCTCAAGCCGAACAAGGCTGCCAAGAGGAGCGCCGCCGTCGTCAGCCAGAGCAGGGCGAGGACCGGCCGGATGTCTTGCGGCCGCAACGCCGCCCAACCGAACGGCAAGGCCACCGCGAACGTGATGAGGACGCCCCAGCTGGTCTGCATCGCCTGAACCTCGGCGAAGTAGGAATCCTCCACGAACATGGTGGACAAATCGATCAGCCCGAAGCCGGGCAGCACGGCCCAGAACGGCACGGCCAGCACCGCGAAAATACGTCCCCCAACCGTCATGGCTCAGAGAATAGCGGCGGACATGGTCCTTGGCTACGGTGCTGCGCGGGCCAGTCCGCAGTTTACGCGGGTTAGTCCGCCGCCGGTTCCACGGGTCAGTCCGCCGCGGGTTCCTTGACCGGCTTCGTCAGCGTTTCGCGGCCGAACACCAGCCAGAGCAGCGCGGCGGCTAGCATGACCGCACCGGTGGCGCCGAAGGCCCAGGCGTAGTTGAGCCGGTCGGCCAGCATGCCGGCAAGGACCGGGCCGACGATGGCGCCTGCGTCGGTGCCCATTTGGAAGACGGCCAGCACCTTGCCGCCGCTGCGGTCACTGCCGATGACGTCCCCGACGGCGGCCTGTTGTGCCGGGCCCAGCAGCCCGGATCCGAAGCCGGCAACAACCGAGGCCGCCACGAAGACCGGCACGGAATCGGTGAAGCCGATGGCTGCGATGGCAAGTCCGGCAATGGTGAGTCCGGCGACTACTAGGGGGCGGCGGCCGGCGGTGTCCGCCAGCCGGCCGGAAAAGGTCAGCGCCAGCGCGTTGCCGACCGCGAAGACGGCCAACGCCAGGCCGGCGGTCGCGGCGCCCGCCCCCAGCACGGCGGCGGCAAAGAGCGGAATCAGCGCCATTCGCACCCCGAAGGTGGCCCAGCCATTGGCGAATGCGGAGACGACGGCGGCGCGGTAGCCCGGATCCGACAGCGCCTCGCGCAGGTCCATCGCCTCCGGCACCGGCGCGTCGTCGGCGGTCTTGGGCGCAGGCTTTTTTAGCAAGGCGGCGACGACGGCGGCCGCCACCAGCAGGGCCAGCGCATAGACCACGAAGGGCATCCGGAGCCCGAATCCGGCCAGCAGGCCGCCGACCACCGGTCCCAGGATGCCGCCCATCAGGAAGGTGCCCGCGTAGAGACTGGAGACCCGGCCGCGTCCGTTCGGCGGGGCCAGCCGCAGGATCAGCGCCATGGCCGAAACGGTGAACATGGTGGAGCCCAAGCCGCCCAGGCCGCGGAAAATCAACAGCTGCCAGTAGTCCTGCGCCATCGCGCACGCGCCGGTTGAAGCGGCCACAATCAGCAGCCCGGTGAGGTAGACCCGGCGTTCGCCCCAGCGGCCCACCAGCGCGCCACCGGCCGGCGCGAACACCAACCGGGCCAGCGCAAACACACTCACGATCACGCTGGAAGCCGCCACACCGACGTCGAAACTTGCGGCGAACTGCGGCAGCACCGGCGCCACCAAACCGTACCCGAGCGCGATCACGAAAGCCGCCGCAACCAGGACCTTGATGTCCCGCGGCAGCGGAATCTGCGCCTCCTTGTCCTGACGTTGCAGGCCGGGCAGGCGAATACGGCGCTCCGTGTGGCGGGAAACTGGCATGTCATTAAGCCTAGCCCGGCGTGATCGGTGTCCTTGTGGAGTTGCTGGGATACATGGGCAAACGCCCGCGCGGGAGGGTGGGCACCGCCGTCGGGCGCTGCTGGCGCCGCGCCCTAACTTCAGGCCGCCGCTGGAACTGGGCACCGCCGTCGGGCGCTGCCTGCCCCGTAACACTGCCGAAACACGCCCGACAAGCCGGTTTTACCTGGGCGGGTCTCTTGTAACGCGGCAGTAATGAAGCTTCCGGCTTGCCGAAACACGCCGTCGGCAGGCTGGAGCCAGCGGCGGGAAGCTACCTGCCGAAGGACGAGAGGACGTGAAGATGGATCTGTCAGCAGGTCACGTCTGGGTAATGATTTCGGCAGCCCTGGTGCTGCTCATGACGCCGGGACTGGCGTTCTTCTATGGCGGCATGACGCGGGCCAAGTCTGCCCTGAACATGATGATGATGAGTTTTTCCGCCATCGCGCTGGTGGCTGTGGTCTGGGTGCTGTGGGGTTACTCCATGAGCAGTGGCGAGGGAGTGGCCCAGCTCTTCGGCAATCCGTTCGCTGCCTTCGGCCTCGAGTCGGTGCTCAACTCCGAAGACCTGATTCGTGCAGGTTATGGCGCGACGTTCGCGATTATCACTGTGGCGCTTATCTCCGGGGCCATCGCCGACCGGGCAAAGTTCGGCGCGTGGGTAGTCTTCGTACCGATCTGGGTCACGCTGGTTTACTGCCCGCTGGCCTTCATGGTCTGGGGCGGGGGACTGCTGGGCGCTGACGGCGCCATTGGAGCCTGGGCCGGAGAGGCGATCGACTTCGCCGGCGGCACCGTGGTGCACATCAACGCGGGCATGGCCGGCCTGATCCTTGCCCTGGTCCTGGGCAAGCGCAAGGGCTTCGGCAAGGACCCGGCCCAGCGCCCGCACAACATCCCGCTGGTGATGCTTGGTGCTGCTTTGCTGTGGTTTGGCTGGTTCGGCTTCAACGGCGGTGCGGCTGCAACGACCGAGGAAGCCGGCCTGATCTGGATCAACACGATGGCCGCTCCGGCCGCCGCGATGCTGGGCTGGCTGCTGATCGAACGAGTCCGCGACGGCCGCCCCACTTCCCTGGGCGCAGCATCCGGCGTGGTTGCAGGTTTGGTGGCCATCACTCCCGCCTGCGCCAATGTTTCCCCGCTGGGCGCCATCGGGCTGGGCCTGGTGGCGGGCGTGCTGGCCGCGCTGGCGGTCGGGCTGAAGTACCGGTTCGGCTACGACGACTCGCTGGATGTGGTGGGAGTCCACCTGGTGGCGGGCCTGGTCGGCACCCTGGCGCTGGGCTTCATTGCCTTGCCGGTCGAGGGTGTGGGCGGCGGCCTCTTCTACGGCGGCGGCGTCGCCCAGTTGTGGGCACAGACCGTGGCGGCGGCGGTGTCCGTGGTGTTCTGCGCGGCGCTCACCGTTTTGATCGGCCTGGCGATCCACAAGACCATCGGCTTCCGGGTGACCGAAGAGCAAGAGGTCACCGGCGTGGACCTCACCCAGCACGCGGAATCCGCCTACGAGTTCGGCGGTCTGGGGACCGGCGGCACGTTCATCCCGCACCCGGCGACCGACCGCAGCGCCCATAACGCGGGCATCGGATCCGCCATCAAGGAAGAGGTCAACGCATGAAACTGGTCACCGCGATCATTCGACCGCAAAAGCTCGACGCCATCCGCAACAGCTTGGAAAGCTATGGCGTCCAGGGACTGACCATCAGCCAGGCAAGCGGATACGGCCGGCAGCGCGGCCACACTGAGGTTTACCGCGGCGCGGAATACACCGTGGACCTGCTGCCCAAGATCCGCATCGAAGTCCTGGTCTCCGACGAACAGGCAGACGACATCGTTGATGTCCTCGTTGCCACGGCCAATACCGGCCACGCCGGCGACGGCAAGGTCTGGCTCGTCGATGTCCAAGAAGCCGTGCGGGTGCGCACCGGCGAACGTGGCGAGGCGGCCCTCTAGGCTGCATGTTCTCCGCCAGGTCCAAAGCCCGGTTGCTTTGGCCGCCCCTGTGGCGGCCGGGCAGCCGGGTTCTGCTGTGTGCAGCCCGCTTGTTGAAGTCGCCAGCCAGAACACATTTTGAGGCTGCCAGGCGGACCCCTTGCTGGGGTTGCCAGCCAGAACACGCGACGACTCGCTGTAGGACTCGACCTACACAGGCGGGTCTTGTCCTACACAGAGGCTGACCCGTCCTCCACCGCATCAGCTTGTCCACCAAAGGGGACGCGGCTTGTCATCCCTACCGTCGTTTGTCCTCCACAGGAACGTGGCCGCAGACGTTTATGCACATTCACCGAACACCCGTTCTACCCCGAACTTGCGCTGCGTAGCGTTGAAGTATGGCAACGGAACCGTTGGACGAGGCACAGGAGCCGGAGGACATCTCCGGCGCCAGTGACGTCTCGTCCCCGGACTCCGCAACGCCGGCCGCCCCTGGTACCGGTGCACCGCCCTCCCGGCAGTCGTCCGCCGGCGTTTCCGGTCACAGTGATGGCGCCACTGACGGGCTTGCCGCCTCCGACGCCACCACCAGCTCAAAGGAGACGCCTTCACTTGATGCTGGAGCCAATGCCACCGGCCAGGAAGATGTTGCTGGGAGTGAAACGCCGACGGCGCGGGAGTTGTGGGAGGAGGATTGGCGGGAGCTGGAACCGGCGGAGCTGGCCGGGTTGCTCGCCGGCACCGACCCCGGCAGCCTGGATGACTGGTCGGTGCTCGAATACCTCAAGGCGGTGCGCAAGCACGAGGCCTGGACCCAGTCCCGCCGCACCCGCGCCCTCCACCGGATGGCCGTGCTCCGGCCCGCCACCGGCACCGATGCCGGCGCACCGGACGGGATCAGCCGGCACGCCGCGCAGGAACTCGCCCCCGTCCTCGCGGTGCCCGGCAAGCAGGCGGCCGCGGACCTGGCCGACGCGCACCAGATCGGCACCCACCTGCCCGCCACCCTCGCCGCCCTCGACGACGGCGCGATCGACCTGCCCCGCGCCGCCGCGATCGCCC